>NZ_JBEXUI010000029.1:0-113660 GCF_040614395.1 Nocardia sp. NPDC005998
TGACCCTTGCCCGGCAAGAACTCCCACGGAAACCGACCCATCCACGTATTGGCCATCCGCCGCCCCCGCGGGGCGAACTCCGCACCCCACGGGAAGGTCGCCGCGTCCAATCCGCCACGAGCGGCGAACTCCCACTGGACCTCGCTCGGCAGCGTCTTGCCCGCCCACTCGGCATAGGCGACAGCGTCGGCGTAGGCGACATGAGTCACGGGGTGGTGCGTGCGCCCATCCAGAGTCGTGCCCGGCCCGCCCGGATGCCGCCAGTTCGCGCCCGGAACGTAGGACCACCACAGGTGCCAATCATCCAGTGGCACCGGTTTGCCCGGCGAACGGAACACCAATGCGCCCGGCACGAGGTCTGCGGCATCGGCACCGGGGAAGTCCGCGGGGTCGATTTCCCGCTCGGCCATCGTCACATATCCCGTCTCACGCACGAACCGGTGGAATGCCGCGTTCGTCACCGGGTGGATGTCGATCCAGAACGGCTCCACCACAACCTCACGCACCGGCTGTTCCTCAGGGAAGAAATCCAGCGAACCCATTGCGAACCTGCCGCCCGGGACCCACGTCATACCTTTAGGCGCACCCGCTGCCGCATTACCTGACATCGCTCGAGCCTCCCGCTGAGCCACAACACGGCCCGACAGGTCGGTTCTGAACGAGGAAGCGCGTGTGGGCATAGCCACGAAGCTAGGTGCGCCACGATGCGGAGCGCTCGTCGTCGAGAGCCAAGTTTGGCGCCACTCCATGTTGCGCCACCACAAACATAGGGGCAATCGCTAGGGTCGACGGCGGCAGCTCGAGCCGTTTGCTCACGGCCTACAGCGCAACCACATTCGTGGTCCTCGGCCTGTCTGAGGCGCTACGCATGGAATTTGGTCCGCACAGCATCGGCGTCACCGCGATCTGCCCGGGCATTATCACCACGGCCATTACCCAGACCAGCCCAATCCGCCGGCAGAACGCCGATCAACGGCGCGAAAACCTCGCCACCACCTACAAGAAGCGCGATTACACGCGACTAGGCCTGATCCGGACGCCTGCCGTGATTGCCCCAGGTCCGTTCCACCGTGACCCATTCGGCCTCCCAGAGCCGGGCTCGACGACGATCGAGGCCACGGCGCAGCAGAGCGTAGCCGCCGCCGAAGCAGATTCCGATCGCGAAGACCAGCCCCGAGGTGATCAGCAGCGCCTTGCTCAATGCCCGTGTGCTCGATGGCGGCTCGGTGACCTTCCCCGAGCTGTCGAGCCAGATCTTCACGGTGGCACCGGTTTTCACCACTCCGGTGGCCTGGTAGTCGCTGGTGTGCGCGACCCCGAGTGCATCCTTCCACTGCACCCGGGCCGGGGTGATCGGCGCGTACAGCGGCGCCTTGCCGACCTCGACCACGGTCGCCTCGACCGGGTGCAACTGCGCCGCCTGCGCCTTCGCGAGACGGTCTTCGGTCTGGTAGATCCGTCCGCCGACCGCCATCGACAGCACCGGAGCGATGATCAGGAACAACACCGTCAGAGCTGCCGCGACCGCCAACTGCACGCGGTCCTCGCGGCGGCGCATCGGATTTCGGTCCAACCCGACGCGGCGGCAGGTGCGGCGGACAACACTCGGCGATCCGGCTGCTGCGGTCATGACGATGACACCTCGCTCTGGAAGTCGGCTGTCAGCCCGTGAAGGGTGTCGAAGAATGTGTCGATGAGGTCGGGCAATCCGTTGGTGTCCGAGCCCGCGCCCCAGACCTGCAGGGCGGCGACGAGCAGGCCGGACCCGGCCGCGACGGCCACCTCGGGCCGCCGGTCCACCGCGGGGTCGACGCCGAGCCGGGCCGCGATGATCCGCACCGATTCGCGCTGGCCGTCGAGTCGGATGCGCTGATAGCCAGCGGCCAGCGTCGGCTCGTCCTCGAAGCGCTGGAACAGCGCCCAGCGTCGGGCCAACCCGGCCGCCTTCGGCCCGGCGTATTCGGCGGACAGCCAGTCGTGCAGCGCATTGTGGTAGGCGACCAACGGCGGCTCGCCGAGCGGGCGGCGGCACAGGGCCTCGTTGAACAGGTGCACGTCCTGATCGATTTCACCGAGTACCGCCTCCTCGATGGAGGAGAAATGACGGCTGAAGGTCCGCCGGGTGACCCCGGCTCGCTCCGCGATGTCCTCGACCGCCACCGAATCCAGTCCCCGCTCGTTGAGCAGGTCGAATGCGGCACGTGACATCGCCGCACGACTGCGAAGCGTGCGCAGCCTGCGGCCGTCGAGGTCGACCCCGTCGTCGATACTCATATCGGCAGTCTACGCGCTATTGTCCCAACGGGACATTAGTTCCGTGTGATCCGAATCAGGGTTTGCGGGCCAGCCCGGTGACGATGAGCTCCTCCCAGACCGTCAGTTTGCGGTCGACGGCGCCGACCGATGTGCCGCCGGCGGCGGGCGCGTCCGGGCGCCACCGGGCCGAGGGGACGATATCGGGCTCGAGGATCTCGAGATCGCCGAAGAGTTCGCGGATCTCCTCGGTATCGCGCCAGCGGCCGCGCCCGAAGGTGCTCTGCAACTTCTGCTCGGCGGCGGTGGTCTCCGGATTGTGGCCGGATCGGAAGTGCGTGATGAAAACGTAACTGCCGGAAGGAATCTGGTCGTTCCAGAACCGCATGACCTCCGCCGGTTCCTCATCATCGTTGAGGTGGTGCAGGATCGAGCTGAAGATGACGGCGACGGGCTGTGCGAAATTGATCAGCCGCGCGACCTCGGGGTGATCGCGGATCGACTTCGGGTCGCGAGCGTCGGCCTGGATCACCGTGGTGTTCGCATCGGTGGCCAGCAGGGCACGGCCGTGCGCGAGCACGATCGGATCACTGTCGACATAGACCACGCGCGCGTCGGGCGCGTGCCGCTGCGCGACCTGATGCACATTGTCCGCGGTCGGCAGGCCGCTGCCGAAGTCGATGAACTGCCGCATGCCCGCGACGGCCATATCCCGGACGCCACGGATCAGCGCCTGCCTGCTGGTGAAGGCGATCGCCACCGAACCGGGCAGGTTCAGTTTGAAGTGATCACCGATCTCCTGGTCGACGAGGTAGTTGTCCTTCCCACCGAGCAGGTAGTCGTAGACCCGAGCGATACTCGGCTTACTCTGATCGATCTCCCGGTCGAGCCGATATGGTGGCGCAACATCGTCGGTCATTATCGATACATTACCGAGTTCAGTTGGCGCACTTGCAGCTTTCGTTCCTCAGTGCGGGTGGGCCGGGTGGTCGAGCGTCGCCGGATGTCGTTCGCACAGCGCGCGCAGGAGTCCCGGGGTGTATTCCGGGGGCGCGGCATGGACCGACAGCTGGTTCACCACCGCGCGGTAGGCGTCCAGGTCAGCGGCCTTGTCCAGATAGAGCGCGCTGGTCAATTGCTGTAGGTAGACGATATCGGGCAGATCGGCTTCGGTGAAGCGCAGCATGGTGAACGCGCCGTCGGCCAATGCCGGTCCACCGACATGGTCGGGCAGCACCTGCACGGTGATATGCGGTTCCTCCGCGATGCGCAGCACCTGTTCCAGTTGATCCCGCCACACCGTGGACCCGCCGATGGGCCGACGCAACGCTGCCTCTTCGACGATCAGCCACAGCTGCGGCGGGTTCGGGCGGCGCAGGATCTCCTGACGTCGCATGCGCAGCACGACCCGCCGCTCGATCCCCTCCGCCGATTCCGCCGGATGTGCGAGTGCAAGCAAAGCCCGCGCATAGTCGGCGGTCTGCAACAGCTCCGGCACCGCTCTCGGCTCGTAGCAGCGAATCAGCTTGGCGGCCTGTTCGAGTCCGAGATAGGTGTCGAACCACTTGGGCAGCCAGTCGCTGTCGCGATGCCACCAGCCGGAGGCATTCGCCTGGCGCGCGAGCTCCTTGAACTCCTCGCGCTCGACGGGATCGGTGACCCCGTAGAGCGTGAGCAGATCGACCAGATCGCGTTCCCGGAATCCGGTGCGGCCCAACTCGAGTCGGCTGATCTTGGAATGTGAACCGCGGATCGCCTCCCCCGCGTCCTCGCGGGAGATGTCACAGGCCTCGCGCAGCCGTCGCATCCGACTGCCGAGCATCATCCGCAGGACGGTGGGTCCGCCGTCGGTGGCTGGGTTGTTACCGGAGAATGAATATCGCACTTCCGAAGCACGCATGATGCGAGTCTGCCATGAATTCGCCATGACTCTCTAGAACCAAAATGCCCCATTTCCACAAACATTCGCACATCGGCAAGTACATCCGGCGACACTCAGCGCAGCAGCACCTCGGCCATGGCCCGCCCGAACAGCTTGCGCCCATCGCAGGTCGCGGTCAGCGCGATGGTCGCCGCGCGCCGCACCGGATCCAGCGCCTTGATCCGGCCGCGGAACTCGATCTCGCTGTTGTGCGTGGCCGATACCGGCGCGAAGCCGGAGAACCGCACCCCGTAGTCGATGATCGCGGCCGGATCGCCGAGCCAGTCCGTCAGATAGCTGGCGCCGAGGCCCATGGTGAGCAAGCCGTGCGATACCACATCGGGCAGCCCTGCCGCGTCCGCGACGCGGTCGCTGTAGTGAATCGGATTCGAATCACCCGATACCCCAGCGTAATTCACCAGATCACCGCGCGAGAGCGGGACGACTCGGGCAGGCAGTTCGGCGCCGACGGTGAGCTCGTCGAATTCCGGCTTCGTGCACGGCACCCGAACCTGCGTTTCGTCCACCGCGAACCCGGACGGCTCCTCGTCGAAGCATTCGATCATGCCGCCCTCCACGGCCTGCGACTGCGAGTGCCCTGGCGCATTCCGCTCGGTCAGCGCCTGACCGGTCATGATGACACCGTCGACCGCCGTCACCAGCTCGGTTGCCATCTGTGTGCCGGTCTGCGCGACCACGGTGGCGTGCGCGGTCTGCAGCAGTTCCCGGTGCTGGTTGGTGAGGACAGTCCTGATGACCAGGAAGTCCATCTCGCCGAACTGCCGGAACGATTCCAGATAGGAGTCGCAGCGCAGGCGGTCACCGGACATCAGCGGCCGGTGCACCCTGATGCTCTGCTCGGTATGCAGCATCTGGCTGATGTCGTAACCGGTCAGCACCGAATCGAACATCTTGCGCTGGAGCAGCAGCCACACGATCGCGGAGAAGGTCGGCGGCGCGATCAACGCGTCGTAGCCGAGGTCCCACGCCGCGTCCTCGTTCCAATGCGCAGGGTGAAAATCCCGCACCGAGCGGGCGAATTCCCGAATTTTCTCGCGGCCGACCTCATAGTGATCGACCATTCGGTAGTGGCGCCCCACCAACGCACTTGCCTGTTCGGATCCGGTCAAAACCATCATGTGTGATAAATCGCTGACACGGCGGCCGGTGTAACGCGGGGCACCCCTTCGCCAGCAGATCCTTAGTTTTGACCGTTGGCTCCGCATTCATCGGGCGCCGGCTGACCCCGCAGACGCTCGTCCAGCCAGAGCATGGCCTCCGGATACCCAATACCACCTGCGATGATGTGCTCACCGAGCACACTGCGGTACACCGCAGCCACGCCAAGGCCGCACTGTTCCAGGTACAGGTTGCGGGCGCCCTCGGCGGGGATCCAGAATTCCTGTTCACCGTTGTAGATATAGAGCGGTGTAGCCGACTTGATGCCCGCCATCCGCGTCACCGCATAGATATCCGCGGCGACCTCGGAGTGCAATGGATCGGGAATGTTCGCGGCGATATCGATGGGCAGCATGAGCACACCGACCGCGCCGAAGCTGCTCCCACACAGGTCTTTGAGCGGTGAGGTGGCGGCCCACCGCGCCAGATTGTTCATCCGGGCCAGGATCTCTGGGCGTTCGCGGCCCACACCGAAGGTCGCCGCCATGAAGACCCCGGAAGCCAGGTTGCCGTTCATACTGCGGGCGAGAATCTCGTAATCGGCGGGCACGCCACCCAGCGCCGCGCCGACGATCGATTCGGATAACTCCGGCGCGTAGCTATCGATCAGCTTCACCGCCCCGTGTGTGGCGATGGCGCCGCCGGAGTATCCGGTCATGGCGAAGCGACTGTCGCCGAATTCGTCCGGACGCAGTTCGCGCACCGCCCGAATGGCGTCCAGCACGGCGTGTCCGGCGACATAGGGCTCGGCATAGGCCATCCAGGGCCCCTCATGATCCGGGATCAGCACGGCGTACCCGCGCAGTACCGCCAATTGTGTCGTCGGCGGGATGAAGTCGGTCATGTTGGTATTGCGCGACCAGCCGTGGGCCAGGGTGTAGCCGGGCGTGCAGTCCCGGCCGAGGCCGTCGATCGGCAGATTGTTCACCACGACCGGTCTGGGACCGGGACCGGACCAGGTGCTGGCCGGAATGATCAAAGTCGCTGTCGCATAGGATGGCGCGCCACGCGAATCGGACGTGCGGTACTTCAGCAGCAGCGCCTGCCGGATCGGCACCAGCACCAGCGGTGCGGCCGTCGCGCTGATATCGCGGACCTCCACCACCTGCCCCGCGGCGTAGCTGTCCAGATCCACTGGCCAGGCGTCGAAGATCGGATCACCGATGGCGCTGGGCAGCGCGGCCTGACGCAATGCCGCCAGCGCCGGGGAGACCGTCGTGGTCTCGACCATCGGGCCGGAAGGCAGCGGTGCCGCGGCGATCGGCGGTGGCGGGATGATGGCATCGATCCACTGCTGCAGATCGGGCAGGATCTGACCGGCATCCGCCGGGATCGGCAGCGCGGGCAGTTCCGGAAGTATGGGCAGTCCGGGTACGGCCGGTGGTTCGGCAGCTGCCTCCCCTGTCGCAGTCGAACACACCAGCAATAGCGCGAAGAGGATGACACGCAAACAACTCATTGACACACGTCCCAGGGTGCAACGTCGGGTTCCCTGGCACCCGGCTATATGGGTGCCTCCGACGCCGAAAGCCCCTGGCCCCGAGACCAGACCGTCAGGCTAACCGACCATATTCGGCCGGAGACCCCACTGTGCCCGAGTTGTGTGTGACACGTCTCCGAATCGCAACAATCCGAGCCGAATCCGCTTGTCCAGCAAGACAGATCCGACTCTGTGGTGATCCGGCCGTCCGCCGGAGCACCAATTCATATGTGCATCAACAGTTGCTCGGTGCCGCCTCCCCTCGGAATCGCGCATCAAGCCATGTCAGCGCCGCGGGGATACCGAGCACCGCGGCGGTCAGATGATCGGGGACCGGAATCTGTTCGGACTGCACCCGCGCACCGGCCGCGCACCAGCGCTTATCGGTATGCACCACCGCATCGACCGGAATGAGTCCATCGATCGGCGAGTGCCATTCGAAGACGGGCGTTTTCGGCACACCGTCGTAGAGCTCGAGGCTGTTCTCCTCCACCACCGCACGTGCGGTGGCATCGCTGATCATCGAGGTGGACTTCGCGAAGTCCAGGGCACCGCGGCCCGCGCCCGCGGCCAGAATGTCATTGGTGCAGCTGTTGGCGATCTGGGCACGTGCGGCCAGGCCGCGGTCGTTGAGTTGATCGCTGATCGGGAAGCGGTCCGGATACTCCCGTTCCAGGCCGAGTCCGGCCGCCAAGGCGAGCCCGAAGACCGGATGCGAGTTCAGGCCGAGGGTCTCCAGCATCGTCACCAGATTCATTGGCACACCGCCCATCGCGGCTCCGGCGATATCCAGTTCCGGCGCGTACTTCGGCGCCAGCGCGGCCGCCCATGCGGTGGCCATGCCGCCGCCCGAGTAGCCGACCATGGCGACCGGACTCTTGCGCACCTGCAATTCGTTGACCTGTTTCACCGCCCGGATACCGTCGAGGGTGATCATGCCGCCCAATTTGGCTGCGCCATAGGCGAAATTCGGACCGAGATGGTCCGGCAGCGCGACGCTCCAGCCGCGGGAGAGCAGCACATTCCAGCCCGGCGCCTCCCGGACGATGAGATTCGGATCGCCGGTGTAGAGCACCCGCGATACCGAACACTCGGCCCCGAGGCCGTTGATGATGTGCTGGTAGGAGAGCAGGGGTCCGTCGGCGGCATGCGCTTTCGGGGTGAGCACCGTGGTGGTTGCCGCGATCGGCTGCCCCTCGGAGCTGGTGGACCGGAACCGCACCACGGTCACGGTGGTGTCCGGGAAGATCGCCAGCGGCGGCATCACCCGCGTCGCGAGCACGTCACCGGGCTTCTTATCGGCCAGATCCGGCGGCGTCGCATAGAAGGGGTCGGGATCCGGGGTGGGATACAGGGGTGTGGCGTGGGCGGTCCCGGCCACCGCGATCACCATCAGCAGACCGGTCGCCAGCGCGGTGAACGCGCGCAACGGTCTACGTAGGGCCTGTCTCATCGACACGTGCCTCCAGAGTGGGTCCAACGTTGCGAATATCCTCGACGGCCACGGCCGGGAAGGGCAGAGGCCGCGCCAATCCTATTGGTAAGTCACAAGTTCCGGGGGTGTGCGTTGTGATCGATGTGCAGTCGCATTCGTGACTGTCTCCCATAACTAGGTGTCGTGTCTGTGACATGTCCAGCTGATCGTCGGGCTGCCGTGCCGATCACTGTGGCACTGAAGGTATTACGCCAGCACACGGTGTAGGAAGGCGAGTGCGTCCGGTAGCGCTTCGGCCGCCGCGCTCAGATGATCACCTGGATAGACGCCGACCTGGAGATCGGCACCGGAGGATCGCAGATCGGCGATCAGCGCGAGGCTCAATGGAGCCGGGACCTCCAGATCGGTCAGCCCCTGACCGAGGAACAGGGGCACGGTCTGCCCCTCGGTCGGAATCCGCAGCATCGAGCGCACCGCCGATTCCAATGCCGGCCCCGCCAACTGCCTGCTCAGCATCTGTCCGATCGCGATATCGCGCACCAGCGCATCGGCGTCGTCGACACATTCGGACTCCACGATCCGCAGCACCTGCTCGCCGATCGGCGTCAGATAGCTGTCGATATCGAGTTCCGGTGCGGTAGCGCGCAATCCGGCCAGGAACAGCCCGAAATACGTGGTGGTCTTGCGCAATGGCAGCCGCGGTACCCACGGCCCGGCCGCGGTCAGCCCGTACTCCAGATTCGACGGTGCGCCGGTGGCCACCGCGCCGCGCAACGCCAACTCGGGTGCGTCGGCGGGTGCGAGCGCCGCGGTGAACAGCGCGGTCTGGCCGCCCTGCGACTGCCCGAAGACCGCCCAGCGGGCGCCGAGTTCCGGTGTCACCGCGCGCGCCGCCCGCACGCCGTCGATCACGCTGCGCGCCTGCGAGGGACCGTCCAGGTACGGATGTGTGCCGGGCGTGCCGAGTCCGACGTAGTCGGAGATCACCACGGCGAATCCGGCGGCCAGCAGTGCCGGATAGACCGTCGCCAGATAGAACTCGCGCGGCCGCAGCGTGAACGCGCACTGGTCGGCAATGCCGACGCTGCCGTGCGCATAGGCCACGATCGGCCAGCCGCCCGGGGGCGGTGGACCGGGCGGCAGGTAGATCGCGGCGGTACTTTGCATTGGTCCGCGCGGCCCGCGTGACCAATACGTGATCCGCTGCGCCAGTGCCGCACCACGCACCCACAGCGCGCCGGATAACTCCGCGGTCTCGGTGACCACGCCGGGAGCGTCACGCCCCTGCGCCATCGCGGACCCGGCCGAAGCCACCGTCATCGCGACCAATGCCGCACCGACCACCCTGCGAGCCCGCACCATCGACCGACTATCGCCAGCCCCGCCATCGCCGACAAGACACCACAATCGATGGCCCCGATCGCGGTACGGCTGTTGCGCCGCCGCGCTATGACTACGCTCGGTTGGCATACCACCATGCGGAAGGACCGACAGTGACCCAGCGCAAGGCCGATCGGATGCCAGCGGTGCGATCGGTCGCCGTGCTGCTGTGCTGCGGCACGCTCGCCAGCACCCTTGGCGCATGTGGTTCCGATGAATCACCGCCGGTCAGCGCAGCGGCCACACCGACAACGGTCACCACCGCGGCGGCGACGACCACTACCCTCGCCGCAGTGCCGAGTGTGGATCCCTACGCCGATATGCCGCTCATCGACCACACCACCTGGACCGAGGGCATGGACGGACCACGCCTGCTGGTCTTCCCGACCCAGGCCGGGCGGCACGAAACCTTCCCCGATACCGAGGAACGGGCGTGGCAGGAGGTGCTCACGCTGGCCCCCGACGCCGATACTCCCGGCATGCGCGATCAGTTCGTCTGCCATTGGGTCTGGGCCCGCATGGTGCAGCCGAACAAGGAGAGCTGGAATCTGGAACCCTGGCGTCCAGCGGTGGGCTATCAGGCCACCGTCCAGGCCTCGTGTAATCCCGGTGGACCCGAACGATGAGAAAGGAACCAGCCATGCGCGTCGTCATCGCGGGCGGACACGGCAAGATCGCACTGCTGCTCGGTGAACTCCTCGCCGGGCGCGGCGACGAGGTCGACAGCCTGATCCGCAATCCCGAGCACGCGGCCGAGGTCGCCGCCACCGGCGCCCGACCGGTCGTCTTCGATCTCGAGCACAGCACCGTCTCCGAACTCGCCGCCGTCGTAAAGGATTCCGACGCTGTGGTTTTCGCGGCCGGTGCGGGCGCCGGCAGCGGTGTCGCTCGCAAATACACGGTGGACAAGGGCGGTTCGGTCCTGTTGGCCGATGCCGCCGAAGCGGCCGGTATCCGCCGGTTCGTGCAGATCTCCAGCATGGGCGCCGGACAGCCGCCCGCGCCCGGCACCGATGAGGTCTGGGCCGCCTACATCGACGCCAAGACCCAGGCGGAGGACGATCTGCGCGCCCGCGATCTGGATTGGACAATTCTGCGGCCGGGCCGCCTGCTCGATACGGCGGCGACCGATCGGGTCACGCTGGGCCCGCCGCCACTGCCCTACGGCAGCATCGCACGCGCCGATGTCGCCGCCGTACTCGCCGAGATTCTGCACGCGCCGCGGACCGCGCACGCCACGCTGGAGCTCATCGCGGGCGACACACCGGTGTCGTCAGCGATCTCCGTGACCGGTAGCCAGTCGGTCGCCGAAGGCGGTGCCGCAGTTACCGATTGACATTTTTCGCCGCTGGATTGGAGAACATTACCGTGTTCAGCCGCATCACTTCCCTGAAGCTTCGACCCGGATCTCGTGGTGAATTCCTCGCCGCAGTGAACCGCAGTGCCACCGCATCCGTGCGTGAGGAACCCGGTTGCCTGCGATTCGATGTATGCGCTGACCGCGTCGATCCGCACCGGTTTTTCCTCTACCAGGTCTATATCGATGAGGAGGCGGCCGAAGCGCACCGTTTCACCGAACATTTCCTGGCCTGGCGCTGCGCGGTGGAGCGATATGTGGAGCCTGGCACTCAGGTGCACTACAGCACCGATGTGGTGATCAATGCGAAATGATCGCGCGAAATTCGCCACCGTCCGCATCGGTTCGCGGATGATTAGCAGATGCGAAAACCCAACTGCGAATGCACAATCGATCGTGCAGATGTGCTTGCATCTGAAAGGCACACCGACCTAAACTCAGTCCCGCAAGGCATTACAAGGGGACAACCAGGGGAGGCCGCGTGGGTGAACCAAGGGCCAATGTCGCCAGGGGTTTGCTGTCGCCAGACGTCAGGGGCGTTCTAATGGACCAACCACTTCCCGGCGGCCGGCTCGGAATCGCCGAAGCCGCACTGGCCGACCAGCCAGCGAACGGTATAACAACTATGAGCACACCGTCGACCCGAAGCGGACAGCGCAGTACCGCATACTCGCGCGAAACCGCAGTCGCTTTCGTCATCGATGCCGTCGAGTCCACCGGTGCGGCCACTCGACACGATTTCGATATCGACCGGATCGTCACCACCGCGCACGCGATGGCCGACGACTGGGATCTCGAGGCCCTGCAGCCCGCCACCTTCTGGCGCATCGCCTCCAGCTTCATCAAGCAGTGACCACACGGCATTCGAAGTTCTAGCGGCCCAATCGAATTACGTCACGGTTCGGGTGGCGATGCCCACTGCGAAGCATAGGCCCGCAGCGCAATCTTCGCCTCTCGCAACAGATTCGGGTCACCATCGGGATCGCATCGGAATGCTTCTTGCATGACCGCATCGCCCATCAGATGTGCGGCGCGGCACGCGATATCGAGTCCCTCGGTATCGGCGACGGCGCCCTGCGCGAGCATAACCTCGCGCAGAGTCACCGCCATTCGGCGTTTGTGCTCACGATCAGCGGCCCGTGCCGCCTCGTTGAAGTCCTTGCCGAACCACAGCGCACGGAAGCCGGGCTCGTCCCGGTACACCTGTGCGAACGCGTCCACCAGGACGCCGATCGGATCGTCCCACCGTTCGCGGCGCGCGGTCTCGAGCAGTAGCGCCGCCTTGGCCTCCAACTGCTCGAGATACACCGCGGCGAGGGTTTCGATCACGGCCTCGCGATCCGGCAGGTACTGATACAGCGATCCGACCGAAATCCGTGCCTCCGCAGCCACTCTGATCATTGTCAACGCCCCGACGCCCTCGGTGGCGATCAGCCGATCGGCCACCTCCAGCACGCGTGCCAGTCGCTCCCGGCTGCGCGCCTGAATCGGTACGCGGCGCAAGCCTGCTTCGGGTAGTGCCCGGACCGGCACTGTCACCTCCGAGATAATGTGAATCCAATTCAGGTTTCGGTAGGGTATCCGGATGACCACCATTGCGCCAAAAGAACGCGCCCAGGTCACCGCGGCCTGTCTGCGCCTGGCCGAGCACGGACTGCTGATCGGCACCGCGGGCAATGTGAGCCTGCGCTTCGGCGATCTGGTCGCCATTACCGCGACCGGCGCTGTACTCGCCCGGGCAACCGTCGACGATGTGACTGTGGTCGACCTGACGGGCACCGTGGTTGCGGGTCGCTATGCGCCGACCTCCGAATTGGGTTTGCACCTCGACATTTATCGCACCTATACGACGCAAGCGATCGTGCACACACATGCGCCGAAGGCCACCGCCATCGCCTGTGTGCTGGACGAACTGCCGGTCATCCACTACCAGCAGCTGCTGCTCGGCGGTTCGACGCGAGTGGCGCCATTTCACCCCTTCGGCACCCCGGAACTCGCCGATGCGGTGCGAGAGGCGTTGCGGGGCAAGCAATCCGCATTGATGGCCAATCATGGCGCGGTCACCCTCGGCGGATCGCTGGACCAGGCGGTCGAATCCGCGCTGCTGCTGGAGTGGGCCTGTGCGCTGTATCTGGACGCCATGGCGATCGGCAAGCCGCGCGAGCTCTCCGAGCAGCAGCAGGCCGCGATCGTCGAGATAGCACTTCGCACCGGATACGGCACCCGCAAGCCACTGAATAAGGATATCGAATGAAGGTAATCGCCTTGGGCGCACAGGTTTTGGATATTCTCGTGCGCCCCGTCGCGGCCATACCGGAGGGACAGCAGACCGCATTGGTCGAGGATATTCGCATCACCGCGGCGGGCACGGCCGCAGGTACCGCGCTGACATTGGCCAAACTCGGCGCAAGCGTGCGGACCGCGGGTGCGATCGGCACCGACACCTCCGGCGATATCCTGCTCGCACTGCTCGCCAAGGCGGGTATCGACACGGAACTGTTGGTGCGCAAGGAAAGTCAGCGCACCTCCTCGTCGGTGCTGCCGATCCGGCCCGACGGCGCACGTCCGAGTCTGCATCTGCTCGGCGCCAACCTGCTGTTCACCCTCGACGACGTCGACTGGGACGCCCTCACCGCCACCGACCATCTGCACCTGGGCGGTCCGGAGCTGATCGGCGCGACCAACGCCGCACGAATCCTGCAGTACGCCAAGGAGAACGGCGTGACCACGTCGGTCGATCTCATCGCGCCCGGTGCACTCGGCAGCCTCGAAGCCATTGCCGCCGCACTCCCCTACACCGACTATCTGCTACCGAATGACGAACAGGTACTCGGCTTCACCGGCAGTACCGATCTCCGGGCGGGCGCGGCGGCGCTGCAGGACGCGGGCGCAACGGTTCTCGCGATCACTCGGGGCGCCGAGGGGACCCTGCTCGTCGATCCCGACGGGCATCAGGACATTCCCGCCTTCGCCATCGATGTCGTCGACACCACCGGTTGCGGCGACGCCTTCTCCGCCGGATTCATCCGGGCCGTCGCATTGGGCCGCTCATTGCGAGATGCCGCGGTCCTCGGCAATGCGGTCGCCGCACTGGTAGCTCAGGGACTGGGCAGTGACCACGGCGATTTCGATCTCGCGGCCGCGGACGCGTTCGCAGCAGCGAACCCTACCCGCGCTACCGACCCGAGCCAGTCGGGTCGGTAGGCGAGGGTTCGTTCCGAATCACCAGTGCCGCAAGGGCAGTCAAGCCTTCTTGGCGTACTCGGCGAGGATTTTCAGCGACTCACCGGGCGACTCGGCCTGGACGCTCAAGCGGTCCATGACCGAGAGGTACAGCGCGAGATCCTGCCGTCGATCCAGGTACAGCGCGCTGGTCAGGTGCTCGAGGTAGACGATATCGGGCAGCTCGGATTCGGCGAAACGCAAGATGCTGAACGAACTTCCCGCAGCGG
Organism: Nocardia sp. NPDC005998; assembly: GCF_040614395.1. Taxonomy (NCBI): domain Bacteria; kingdom Bacillati; phylum Actinomycetota; class Actinomycetes; order Mycobacteriales; family Nocardiaceae; genus Nocardia; species Nocardia sp. NPDC005998. Next base: position 14,458 of record NZ_JBEXUI010000029.1, read on the forward strand.
CATGCTCGCCCGCCGAATACGGCAGCACCTGCACAGTGACATTCGGCAATTGCGCGAGCTCGATGAGGTGCTCCATCTGCTCGCGGTGCACCCGCGAACCACCGACCGGCCGATGCAGCGCGGCCTCATCGATGATCGCCCAGACCGTCGGCGGATCGACGCGTCGCAGCACCTCTTGCCGCTTGATGCGGACCTGGACTCGCCGATCCATATCGGCGTCCTCGTACCCGAGTGACATTACCGCCCTGGCATATTCGGGCGTCTGCAAGAGTCCGGGCACCAGATGCGCCTCATAGGTACGAATCTTGGTGGCCGCCTGCTCCAGGCCCAGGTAGGTGCCGAACCAGGACGGCAGCAGATCGCTGTAGCGATGCCACCAGCCTGGCTCGTTCGCCTGCCTGGCCAGATCGAGGAATCGCTCCCGTTCCTCGGGGTCGGACACGCCGTAGAGGGTCAGCAGGTCGCGGATATCGCGTTCCTTGAAACCGGTGCGGCCCAACTCGAGACGACTGATCTTGGCGTGTGATCCGCGGATGGCGTCACCTGCGGCCTCTCGGGTGATGCCCTTCTTCACCCGGAGGTCACGCAACTGCCCGCCCAGCGCGATCCGCAATACGGTCGGACCACGTTCCACTACAACCGATTGCACACGACCGTCGTCATCGGGTTCTGCGATCATGAAGTCATCTCCGATACTCGGGTTTGACCACAGTGTGTCACAAACACCACGTTTAGAAACACACCGCACCGATCGCCAATGTTACCGCTCAGCTAGTCAGGTCGTCGAACTCCCCGGCCTTCGCGCCGCGCACGAATGCGTCGATCTCCGGTCGGGTATAGAACAGGATGCCACCTTCCGGGTCGCGTGAATTGCGAACGGCGATAGAACCATCGGATGCCTCCGCTACCTCGACGCAATTACCGCCGGACGGACCGCTGAAGGAGCTCTTGCGCCAAGCGCTCGTGATCTTGCGTGAACCGGTGTCCAACATCTTCCCCACTCCTCGGGCTACTTCCAGTGTGAGATGTGCGCTCGAGCGGCCTTACAGATGTGCGCTCAAACGTTCTTGCATTTGCACCTACATCTGCAAGATAGCACGGCCCTCCCGGTGGCGGGATGGCAGAATTCAGACCTGCCGGTCCGCTACGTGACCACTGTTCGGCGGGTTACGCGAGTGCCGTATGCGCCATTCAGCGAAGCGCCATCCGTCTACCCCCGTGCCACGCCACGCGGATGGCAGGGACTCCTTGGTACGTAATGGATTCCGCGTGGCACCGGACGCGGACCCCGTCGGCGAACACTCGAACCACCCGGTCGAGCAGACACGAATCTTGTACTGTCGCAGTGCACATCGGATGTGCCAGCCATGCGCGACACCCGCCCGCCGGAGCAATCCGGTCAACGCTTATCCGCTCGCCGAGGAGTCCACCCCATGCCCGAAGTTCACAATCCGCTCATCCGAACCGACATCCCGCATTCCGCGCGCATATGGAACTACTGGATGGGCGGCAAGGATTACTACGAAATCGATCGGATCGCCGGTGACGCGGGCATCGAGGTGGATCCCGACATCACCACCATGGCGGTGCAGTCGCGCCAGTTCCTCATTCGCGCGGTCCGCTATCTGGCGAGCGAACAGGGCATCCGTCAGTTCCTCGATATCGGCACCGGGCTGCCGACCATGCAGAACACCCATGAGGTCGCCCAGAGCGTCGCGCCGGAATCGAAAGTCGTTTACGTCGATAACGATCCGCTGGTGCTGGCCACCGCGCGGGCGCTGCTCACCAGCACCACCCCGGAGGGCGTAACCACCTACGTCGACGCCGACTTCCACGATCCGGAGCTGATCGTCTCCGACGCCAGGAACGTGCTCAATTTCAATGAGCCGATCGCGGTGATGTTCATGGGCGTGCTCGGTCACGCCAAGACCTACGAGGACCTGCTGCGCATCGTGCACACCGTGCTCGCCGCGGTACCGTCGGGCAGTTTCCTGGTCATGTGGGACGGCACCGACGACAGCAAGGACTACGTCACACTGTGTGAGAACTACACCGGCACCGGCGGCGTTCCCTATGTTCCCCGCCCCCAGGCCGAAATCCGTGCCGTATTCGACGGTTTGGAACTGGTGGAGCCCGGATTCGCCTCCATCACCCAGTGGCGCGCCGATGCCACCGAGGTCGGCGAGATCCGGCCGATCTCGGCCTATGGCGCGGTCGCCCGCAAGCCCTGAAGCACAAGCGGCACAACGGCGGTCGTCGGACATCCAGCTGTCGACCGCCGTTCATATTTCTGTCGGTCGTTCGTACAAATGTACTTGCATCTGCAAGTGCTGACGGCCTAAACTCGGAGCCAGCATCGGGGAGGTACGCAGGGAGTTCGCGCCAGCGTCACCACATTCAACCTCCCCACCAGCAGACGCGAGGGGCGGTCGAGATGAGTACGCCATTCCGAACTCCCCGCGGGGCTACGATCTCCGGCGGTGGGATCGACACCCTGCGGCAGTGCTCGGCGCCCGATTACGCGCCACTCGATTGTGCGGTCGAACCGCGCGGCCTCACCTATCGACAGGCCCGCGAGATCCTGCATTTGCACGAGGTCCACGGGCCGCAATGCCGCCAGTGGCTGGCCGCCGCCGCCTACCTCTCGGCCGGGCTCGACGACGAATAGCCCTCGGCGCCCACAGCTCCGCAAACGGCCAGCCCCAAATCGCTTCACCCACAGCGATGTTCGTGCAGATGTACTTGCATCTGCACAACACATGACTCTAAACTCGTGCGCGACAAGGGAGTTTCGCACCCGGGAGCCCGTGCCATAGTCGCCACCGGGACCTCCCGGCGTCAGAGGCACAGGGGCGTTCGCATGAATCCACCACACGCTGCCGGTCGACTCGGGATCGCCGATGTCGCCGCCGCCTATGGCACCGAAGCGCTGCAACGGCGCATCGCCGAGCTACGCGCGAGCGGCAAGCACTATGCCGCCAGAGCGATCGAACGCGAAATCCGGAGCGGCGCAGTGGTAGACGAGCTGGCTCTGCACAAGCACCAAGGCGCCGCTTAGATTTCGCGGGCCCCGCCCTACAATCCGCCGCCCCCGCCGATGAACCAGGGGTTGAACGTGCACACCAGATCCGGATGCGCATCCGGATCGAGCGCTCGCAGCGCAATGGATGCCGCGCGCGGCGAGTACATCATCGTCAGATGATCCGACATGTCCTGCGCACAGCCGTCCTGCAGCGTGATGTTGTGCACCGTGGCGTCGGGGCCCGCCGTCAGGAAGGTCAGCTCATAGGGATTGGTGACCTCGTCGTGCCGCGAGCCGACAACCGTGTACTCGACACCGGGCACGGTATCCCCCGCCTGATTCAGCTTGGCGTAGAACGGTGACCCGATCGCCTGCTCGATATTCGCGTGGCCGACGAACAGCTCGTTGAACCCCAGGATATCGACACCCAAATTATTGATCGCCCGTCCCAGGGTGGCCATTCCGAGCAGGGTGGTGCCGTGGTGGGTGGAGCCGAAGGTGACCATCCGTGCCACCTTGCCGGCTCCCCCTTCGAATTTCAGATACTGATCGGCCACCGGGCCGCCCTGGGAGTGCGCGACGATATCGACCTGGTCGACCCCGGTCGCGGCCCGCACCCGATCGATGAACTCGCCGAGCTGCTTTGCCGAATCCTCCATGTAGCCAACGCCATTGCGCCCGGGCAGGATCGCACCGAACCCGCCGCCCTCGAGCAGATTCGCCTGTCCATAGTTGAGTGCGAAGACACAGAAGCCCGCACGCACCAGCTGTGGCGCCAGGTACGCGAAGCTGTCATAGGCGTTGAGCCAGGTGCCGTGCGCGAGCACCACCGGACGCGGATGTTGTTGTGTGGGACGGCAGCTCCAGTCGTTCGCACCAGGCGGCGAGGCATCCGGATGCAGGATCCCATAGCCGAATGCAGCGAGATAGACCGCGACCTCCGGCCCCGCGCTCACCGGAACCGACGCCCGACTCCCCGCCGAACCCGAGCTGCTGCCGGTGCCAGCGAAAGCCACCGGGGTACGCCCATCCGCCGATGCGCCGGGCGCCGCACTGATGAAATCGGCGAGGGCCTGTTCGGTCGGCGCGATATCCGGATCGGCGCCAGCAGGGCCGGGGCCGAACCCGACCGCGAGGAGCGCGGCACTCCCGATCACCGCGCACGACAGCGCCTTACGTCGCAATCTCCGATGGTTACGTCGTGTCATTGTTCGCACCTTCCATGGCTACCCGACACTGGGCACAGCGGCGCAGGCGAACCGTTCGCAAACACCGAGCCATGGGCAAACGTTAAGACGGCTGGTCACGGGATTTCAGCGACTCGGTGCGGTGCTGGAGCTTCCCACCACGGCACATGCTCCGCTTATGAGCAATGCACAACTAGGCGGGCCCACAAGAGATCTCGCATATCCTTTCCCGGGTTCATAACCTTTTCGTATAGTGATGCAACGATTCGGGCGCAGATCTATCACGCCCGATGTGGCACTGGAGCGACGCCTATGACCTTCTCCGCGCTGGATCTGTCCGTCGAAGATGCGGACCCCGTCCTAGAGATCGGCGGGCAGCCCGCGTCGATTCCCCTGATGAATACCGACCGTGTTGCCTCGCGGATGGTCGGGTACTTCGCGACCTGCATGGCACCGTGTCGCACCCTGCCCGGCGAGCAGTTGCGCGGCGACGTCACCAAGCTGACCCGCAGCTGTCTGGCGCTGGCCGCCGAAATGTTCGACAAACGCATGGTTCCCGGCAACGAGCAGCTCGGGGAGGTGCGCGAGGCGGCGGCGCAGTGGGCCCGTGAGGCGGTGCCGCTCGGCACCATTTTGCGCGCCTATCACGAGGGACTGCGGATCGCATTCGGGCTGGTGACCGCGCGCGCCAAGGCCGACGATATCGCGGAACTGCTCGTCGCCACCGACCTCATGCTCGAACTGCTCGAGGCGATCACCGTGGCGGTCTCGGACGCCTATGTCGAGGAACAGCATCTGGTCGCCAGGGAGCACCAGACCGCGACCCAGACCCTGGCCTCGGCACTGTTGAGTGGGCGCGGCAGTTCCGCGCTCGCCCGCCAGGCGGGTATCCCGATCGCCGACGCGTATCAAGTGGTGGCGCTATCGATTCCCGAACATCCCGACGAACGCGATCCACGGGTCGACAGCCAGGTCGCCGCCCGCAGGAAGCTGCGCAGGCTGCAATCGGAACTGGCCGTCGGGTTCGATTCCCGCGTACTCGCCCTGCTGAGCACCAGGGGCGGCACGCTCCTCGTCCCGGTCGAGGACGACGCGACGATCCTGACCGCCGAAACACTGGATCGACTGGCCGAATCTGCCGAGGTTCCGCTCACCGCCACCGTGGTCACCGGCCAGACCGATGAGATCCCGGAGGCCGCGGACCAGGCCCATGAGCTACTCAATCTGGTGCGGGTCGGCGGACGCAATCCGGGCCTGTATCAGATGACCGACCTGGCCGTGGAGTACCAACTCACCCGTGGCGGCCCCGCCACCCGGCGCATCGCCACCATTCTGGACCCGCTCGACGCCCATCCCGAACTCTTCGACACTATGCGCGCATACCTCGGTAACGATATGAACCGCCAGCTCACCGCGCGCCAGCTGTATGTCCACCCGAATACCGTCGATTACCGGCTGCGCCGCATCGCCCAGCTGACCTCCGTTGACCTGGCCACCTCCGCCGGGATCTCCCAGGCGGCCATCGCCCTGCTGGCCCGTGATCTCGACCGGAGCGTGGCCCGGCGGCTGTAAATCCCCGCCTGATGCGGATTCGTGCTGGTCACGAGGTCACGAACGAGTCATCCTGATAGGTGCCACGACATCTGGATGGTGGATTATGCAAATAGCGGAGATCTTGCGCAGGAAGGGCAGCGACGTAGCCACCGTCGCGCCCGAGACCACCGTGCGAACCCTGCTCGGCACGCTCGCCGAACACAATATCGGGGCGGTGGTGGTATCGCCGGACGGCAGCCGGATCACCGGCATTGTCTCCGAGCGCGATGTGGTGCGTAGCTTGCACGCGCGTGGCGCCGCTCTGCTCGACACCCCGGTCTCGGAAATCATGACCGTCGATGTGCGCACCTGCGCGCCCGACGATCTGGTCGACGGGTTGCGCAGCACCATGACCGAGCACCGCGTCCGGCATCTGCCGGTGGTCCACGACGGCCGTCTCGTTGGCATCGTCAGCATCGGCGATGTCGTCAAGAGCGCGATCTCCGAACTGGCCACCGAACGCCAGCATCTGGTGGAGTACGTGCAGGGACAATACTGAAGGGCCGTGCGTACCTGCGACTTCCGAAAGGCGTTGGCTACGAGAAGCGTTCGAAGTCATCAACGAAAGTGCGTATCGTTGGTGGCGTCCAGCGCGGTTCTCGGAAGGGAGGGGCACGTTGCGGTCACCTGTATCCGGGACGGACCTAACCCGACCATCCACCACCCGAGCGGTCTCCACCCCACCGATATCGGCACCACCGCCTCCCACTACCGCCGCCGTGCGCGGACTCTTTCCGGCACTGGCCGAATCCACCGAGGTCTATCTCGACAGCGCGGCCACCACACAGAAGCCGCTGCCGGTCATCGAGACCATCCACCGCTACCACACCTCTCGCACGGCCAATGCCGGTCGCGGTACCTACCCGTGGGCCACCAACCTGACCACCCGCCTGGCCCGCGTCCGAGACCACACGGCGGCCTTCCTCGGTGCGGCGACGCCCGATGAGGTGGTTTTCACCGGGGGCGCGACCGCCGCACTCAATGCGGTCGCGCTGTCCTGGGGCCTGGCCGAACTCGATGACGGCGACGAAATCCTCTACAACCCACGCGATCACGCCTCGAACGTCCATCCGTGGCACCATCTGCGGCAGGTGCTCGCCCGCTTCGGGCGTCGCATCGAACTGGTCCCCTATCGGGTGACCGAACTGGGCGAAGCCGATACCGCCGACATCCTGGCCAAGATCACCCCGCGCACTCGGCTGATCACCACCAGCCATCTGCATCATGTCTTCGGCGGGCTCACCACGCTGGAGGAATTGCGCGGTCTGATCGACCCCGAAATCCTGCTGTGCTTCGACTGCAGTCAGAGCGGCGGGCATCTGCCGGTGAACGTCGCCGATCTCGGCGCGGACTTCGCGGTCTTCGCGGCGCACAAGATGTTCGGTGCGCCGGGTACCGGAATCCTGTACTGCCACCGCAGAGTTCACGATCGGCTATTGCCGTTCCTACCGGGCGGCAATTCCGGGGTCGACCTCACCGACACCGGATTGGCCTCGGCCGGAATGCCGGAACTGCTCGAGGGCGGTACGCAGAACATTCCGGGTATCCTGGCCCTCGGCAGCGCATTGGAGGTGCTGGAGTCGCTGGATGTCGGCGTCATCGCCGCGCACAATCGCACACTGACATTGCGGCTGATCGACAATCTCCGTCCGGTGCGGGGGCTGGAATTCCTGCCGGGGCCCGCGCACGCACCGTGCGCGATCGGCTACGGCATCGTGTCCTTCACACTCGCGGGCATTTCCGCGACGGATCTCGGATTCGTGTTGAGCGAGTTGGGTTTTCTGGTTCGCACCGGCCTACACTGCACGCCCGGGGTTGACGCCGACAGCACGGACTCGGTCCGAGTCAGCACGCACATCTACAACACCCTCGACGAGATCGACCGCTTCACGACATGCGTCACGACGATTGCCGAGGAGGTCATGTGAAAATGGACGACACCCCGCACTATGACAGGCGGGCCGCGTCCCGGGTGCTGGCGGGACTCACCGAACCCGGGTTGTTCACTACCCCCATCTCGATTCCTTCCGTTCGACATATCGAATACACCTGCGCCGCACTGCGTCCCGAGCCCAATAGCCACCTGACCTACTCACAGCGGCTGTACTTGCAGAACTTCATGCGCCCATGTCAGCCGCATCAGGTCACCAGTGCGACACACCGCATCGCCTGGACCGATAGCGACGGCATCCCCAATACCGGGCATTTCCGTGCCGACGCCCTCGGCCCGCTGGTACCGATCGCAATGCGCGAAGCGGTCCTGCTGCTCTGGCATGCCCTGGCCGCGAATTCCGCACTGGCACAACGCGTCGACCGCCTGGGCCCGCGCGAGCACGCGGTGCTCGACGGCACCACCACCGATCACGATCCGATCGAGATCCTGCGGGTGGGCATCGAGGCCGCCGGGCGCGCGCTGGCCCAGCACGCACTGCTCGCCCGTCAGACGCCGTATCGCAGTGCGAGCGAATTCGCCAGGGGCATACACGATTCCGGCATTTTTGCCGCGGTCGCCACGCGCTGGTATTGGGAGTTGCAGGCCTCCACCTACCGGCGCGGGATGATTCCGGTGACCCTGGCGGCCCAGCCCGACGGCACCGTGCGCTACACCGCCGATACCGCGGCCACGCTGCGCGCGATGAAGGACGCCACCATCGAGGATGCGCACACCGTCATGCGGCGCGCCACCCGGGTGGAGGGACTGAGCGTGTCGGCGGCCATCGCCAAGTACCACGACGACCTCGATCTGATTTCCCGGCAGTACGCGCTGCTGCCACCGAATACCCGGCCCGCGTGTCTGGCCGCCATGCCCCACCATCTCGGTAGCGGGCACTACACCCTGCTTCCGGTCGTGGTCGACCAATTCGTCGCGATCTTCACACAGCTCGTCGATCGGATCCGGATCACCGAGGCGAGCGCCGATCTCGACGAACGCACCGCCGATGCTCCCGCGACCGCCGAGGATCAGATCTTTTATGTCCCGGATATGAGCTGCCAGCACTGTGTCCGCACCATCACCGGTGTGCTGGAGACGATGGGCGTCAAGGTGCTCGAGATCGATCTGCCCAGCAAACGGGTGGTCGCCGAATTCCGGAGTCCGCGCAATCGCGCCCGCGCGTTCGAATCGATCCGCGACGGCGGCTACAACCCGGTGGCCGAGAAGCCGGCGCATGCCGCGTTGGATTCGTCGCGGTCGCAGCCCACGGAAACCGCAGTATGACGGCACCGCTACCGGCGCTACCCGCGAAGATCCATCCGCTGGTGCGCGCCTTTCTCGATACCCGCGAGGCCGTCGAAGAGACGCTGATTCGCTTCGGATCCCCGATCCACCTGCTATTTCCGCAGGTCTATGCGGAGAACCTGAAACGGTTGCGCGCCGTACTCGACCGCAGGGGTGCACGCTATCGAATCTGCTACGCGCACAAGGTGAATCAGTCCCGCGCCTTCGTGCGCACCGCCGAACACGCTGGCATCGCGATCGACGTCGCCTCCCCGCACGAACTCACCAGTGCCATCGGCGCCGGATTCGGGCCGATGCGCATTGAGGTGACCGGGCCGAAAGGTGAAGCGTTCCTGCGTGATCTGATCGATTGCGGGGTCACCATCAATGTCGACAACCTATGGGAGCTGCGCCGAATCACCGAGTTGGCCGGTGACCGCGCGCGAGTTCCCGTGCTGCTGCGGGTTTCCGGCTTCGACGAATCATCACTGAGCCGGTTCGGTGTGCCGCTGGCGCATATGGATCGCGCATTCGATCTACTGTCGGCCAACCGCCGACAAATCGCGTTCCTGGGCTTCGCCTTTCATATCGATTCCGGCGAGCCCGCGGAACGTATCCGTGCTATCGACGCCTGCCTGGCCCTGGTCGAACGCGCATACGAGCACGGGCTCGCCCCCTCGGTATTGAATATCGGCGGCGGCTTCCGGCAGGTGTTCACCGCCGACGCGGATCGGTTCGACGAGTATGTGCGCGCGCTGCGCGAATCGCTGCTCGGCCGTGGGGAACCGATGAGCTGGTCGAACAATACCTTCGGCTATCACGTCGATGACGGTGCGGTGCACGGGATTCCGGTCTTCCACAAGTACGCGAACACGGTACCCGCGACGCGGATGCTCGATGATCTGCTCGGCGCGCCGTTGGAGCGACACGGCGGCCGCACCGTCGCCCAGGTGGCCGGGGACAATATGCTCGATATCTGGCTGGAGCCGGGTAAGGCACTGGTGGACCACGCCGGGGTGACGGTGGCGCGGGTGGAGTTCGTCAAGGAACTCGCCGACGGCACGGTGCTGGTCAACCTCGATCTCAGCCGCGATCAGGTGACCCCGGCCGATCAGGAGGTCATGATCGATCCGCTGGTCCTGCCCAGCATCGCGCATATGCCGAGCAGTGCACCCGGTCCGGCCGCACCCGGTCGTGACGGCACCGTGGCGGGCGATGGTGTGACACCATTGCGCAGTGCCGCCGACACCATGCCCGCGCTGCGTCCCGCGGCCGAATCCGGCCCTGTCGGTGTGTATTTCGCCGGACGCCTCTGTCTGGAGCGCGATCTGATCACCAACCACAAGGTGTGGCTGCCCGAGCGCCCGCGCCAAGGCGACCTGGTGGTGTTTCCGAATACCGCCGCCTACCACATGGATCTGTCCGCGGCATCGGCCTCGATGCATCCGCTGCCCGCGAAACTCGCTGTCGTACACCGCTCCGGCAGTTTCCAGGTGTACCGCGATGCCGACTACGAACCGCTGATCCCGGTCGGCCTACCACCGCCGCGCCGCACACCCCCGCGCGGTCCACGCCGTCCACCGCTGCCGCGCCGACCCTCCGGAGCGCCGTAATGCGCTATGACCACATCACCGATTTGATCGGCAATACGCCGCTGCTGCGCTTGGATCCGGCCGTGCACGGACTCGACAATGTCGAGCTGTACGCGAAACTGGAGTCGCACAATCCCTTCGGCTCGGTCAAGGACCGGGTGGCCTGGGGGATGATCCGCGACGATCTCGACGAGATCCGCGCGAGCGGACAGACACTCATCGAGGCGTCCAGCGGCAATACTGCCAAGGCACTGCGGATACTCGGCGCGGTACACGGCATCGGACTGCGCGCGGTGACCAACCGGATCAAGGTCGCCGAGGTGCGCGATCTCCTGCAGCTGTTCGGCACCGAGATCGTCGAATTGCCAGGCCTGTCCGAATGCCCGGATCCGACCACGCCCAATGACGTGTACTCGGCGATCGAGGCGACCATGGCCAGGAATCCGGACGCCTACTATCACCCCTCGCAGTACACCAACGAGAAGAATATCGAGGCACATCACCACGGCACCGGCCGCGAGATCCACGAGGACCTCGCCGCCGATGGCATCACCCGGGTCGACTATCTCATCGGCGGACTCGGCACCACCGGCTCCACCCGCGGCGCGGCCACCTACCTGCGCAAGCACAATCCCGAACTGCGCACCATCGCGGTCGTTTCCGATCGCTCGGACTTCATACCAGGCATCCGCTCCGAGAGCGAGATGTGGGATGTCGGGCTGTTTCAACCCGATTTCTACGACCGCATCGTCACCATCGACTCGGCCCGCGCGGTGGACGCCACCCTCACACTCGCCACCGGCCACGGCATCCTCGCCGGTCCGACCAGTGGCGCGAGCTATGCGGCCGCCCTGGAAACCCTTGCTGAGCAAACCATTTCGGCGCGGGAGCCGGTGGTCGCGGTATTCATCGTCTGCGATCGGCTGGAACCGTACCTGTCCTACCTCAAGAAGCGCAGACCGGAACTGTTCGACCGCGCCGACCGCCGCCACGCACCCAGCGCCGCCGACCTCGCCGCCACCCCGGCCCTGACCCCACACGAGCTGGCCGAACTGGATCGGACCGACCGTCCCACCATCGTGGATACGCGTGGCGCGATGGCCTACCGTATCGGCCACGTGCCGGGCGCGATCAATATCCGCGACGATCAACTCGACGATATGTTCGCCCACGGCATACCGTTCCCCCGCTCGCGGCCGCTGGTCTTCGTCTGTCCGGTCGGCGAACTATCGCTGCGCTTCGCGGCGATCGCCCGGCAGGCCGGATTCGACGCCAGCAGTCTCGGCGGCGGCATCGTCGCATGGCGCGATGCCGGATTCGCCCTGGAACGCGGCGGCTGAACCCGGTCATGACGGTCAGGCATTAATGTGGGCGGGTGCAGACAGGCCAGGAATCAGACGACGATGCCGGTCCCCGGATCTGGGGTGGAACCACGCTCACCGAGCGCAGGGAGACCCGCCGCGCCGCACTGCTCGAGGCCGCGCTCGATCTGATCGGCGAATCCGGTGCGAGCGGGGTCACCATGCGCGCGGTATGTCGGCGCGCCAATCTCACCGACCGGTACTTCTACGAGAGCTTCGCCAGCCGCGACGAACTGCTGGACGTGCTCTATCGCCAGGTCGCCGACGAATTCCTGGAGCCGATGACCGCGTTCGCGGCCGCAGATCCCTCCCGCGACCGAGAACTGTCCGAGATCCTGGTCGACAAGGTGCTCGCCGATCCGCGCAAGTCGCGGTTGTTCCTGGTCGAGCCGTATTCGAGCACCGGCCTCGGCCAGACCACCATCGCGGTAATGCCGGTCTTCACCCGGCTCATGCAGGATCATCTCTTCGCCCATATCGAGGATCCGGTGCGGCGCAGATTGGCCGCCCTCACCATGGCCAGCGGTAATGCGGGCATGTTCTCGGCCTGGTTGAACGGCTCGCTGCGCGCCACGCGGGAACAGGTGATCGACCACTGCGTGGCAACCATCGCCGCATACCGCAGCATCTATTGACGGCGGCTCGGCGAAAGGCTGGCCTCCTCTCGCCCCGCTGCCAGGATGCGGGCCAGATCCTCGGGAGTCGGCATCCGGGTCGTGATGCCGACGGCGGTGCGGCCGGTGTTGCCGAGTGGGGCGCGGTCGAGCATGCTGCCGAGCCCGGCGAGCAGCAGCCGCACCATCTGGCCCAGGGCCTCGGTCCGGTCACGACAGCGCACGGCGAGCCGCAGCATATGCCAGTGCGCGCGAGTATGCGGCCAGGCCCACGCCTGCGACAGGATGTGGGCACGTTCCAGGGCATGCCACATGGCATCGACGTCGGTGGTGGTGTGCGCACGGTCGAGTTCGGCCTCGAAGGCAGCGCGGACGCTGGGCGGCATCGGTGACACGGTTGTCCTCCATGAGTGATGTGTTCGCTGCCAGATTCCCGCACCCGGGTGCCGGTCGGCTTGTACAAACCTGCTGCGGATATGTTCAGGCGGGAAATTCGGTGATCCAGTGCAGGCGAGCGAATTCCGAGGGAGCACCGCCGAACATGCGCCGGCACACCCGATTCAGATGCGAGCTGTCGGTGAATCCGGCACCGTGCGCGGCCTCGGTCACCGTGCGGCCGGCCGCGATCAGTTCCACGGCACGCTGCATCCGCAGCCAGCGAACGTAGGACCGGAACGGAAGTCCGACCTCGGCCGAGAACAGGTGCAGCAGACGGCTTTCGGACAGTTGGACCGCACGTGCCAACTCCGCCATCCGCACGGACCCGCCATCGAGTCGCTCCGGAAGGACGGCGAGGACCCGGGTGACCGCGGGATGGCGAATCGAATCCTTTTGCGGTAGGCCCGGATCGGGTATTTCCCGAAACCAGCCTGTGGACAATTCGAAGACCGCTCGCGACCAACCGGTCACGCTGTCGGCGGGGTCGACGAGCCGGGCCAACTGCACGCCCATCGCCGATTCCGGATCCAGATGAAGCACACATCCCGCTGCCGCGCCCCGCACGACCGCGTGCGGAACATCGGGTGGGACCACGGCCGCACGGCATGCCGAACGCTGCCCTGTCGCGTCTGCAAGCACGATGTCCGTCGACGACATGATCACCTGGACCGTATGGTGCGCGTGTAGATCGGCCGTGCCGAGTTCACCGGTGACCGCCATCATCCCGGGCCGTAGCAGCGCCGTCCCCGCCCAGCAACGATCGTCGTCACGCATGCTCGACAGTGTCCACCATCGCCGCAACAACCCGGTGGGCTCGGTCGTTCCATTTGCCAGATGAGCCGGGCGGGTGTTTACTAGCGGACGCAAGGTGCCGATCGTTCGCTGAGGCTCCTTCACGGATATAGGCCAGCGACCCCGAACGTCGAGAGACGCCCCGGGTCAGGACAGGTCTCCCCGGCTTAAGGGGTGACCCCGATTGGCTCCCGACGTGCTCGGGTTCACGCCGTGAAGTGCCAAAGGTCTTACGAGGAGGGGTACTCACCGGCATATTCGCCGGGTTCCCTGCAGGCTCCGTGACGATGACGTACCGCGCTCGGCTCTGCCGTGCGCCGGATCGGTGGAAGGAGGTGGGCCGGATGACCGGCAGTGATAGTCCCGAACCCCGATTAGCCAAATATTCACTCGGCGACACCTCCACGGCGGAATCCACCACGGGATGAGCCCGTAGCCTGCTGTTCGATGGTGCGCTCGACCTGATCAGGGAGTGCGTGATGTCAACGGTAGAGATGATCCTGCGATTGCTGGCCGGCGTCGGTTTCGGCGCGGTGATCGGATTCGAACGGCAGTACCGGGCCAGGATGGCGGGGCTGCGCACCAATGCGCTCGTCGCCGCGGGCGCGACGCTATTCGTGCTGCTGTCGGCGCACGGCTTTCACGGCGGTGACGCCGACCCGACCCGGGTAGCCGCGCAGATCGTCTCCGGCATCGGTTTCCTCGGCGCCGGTGTGATCATCCGCGACGGTTTGAATGTGCGCGGGCTCAATACCGCTGCGACACTGTGGTGTTCGGCCGCGGTCGGCGCGCTGGCCGGTGCGGGTATGTTCACCACCGCGGCCGCGGGCACGATCGCGGTCATGCTTGTCAACATCGCGCTGCGGGCCGCCGGACGTGCGGTGGACCGTCAGCCCGATGCCGTCGCCGAACAACTCGCGTCCTATGTCTTCGTCGCGGTGACCAACGACGAGCAGGAGGCCCATGTGCGGGCACTGCTCGTACAGGCCCTGACCCGCACCGACTTCCGGCTCGTCTCGGTGGCCAGCGCGAATACCGATACGTCCGGCCGGGTGGAGGTCCGCGCCGAACTGACCGGCGATCAGCGCGATGACCGCCAGATGGAATCGGCGGTGAGCAGGCTCAGCCTGGAACCGTCGGTCACCAGCGTCGGCTGGCATATCTCGGTCGACGCCTCGGCGGAGGAGGCGCGGGCATGACCATATTGCGCGCCTACCCCTCGCGGGATGCTCTCGATCGGCCACGCAGTCGGGCGGCCGATGTGCTGGTGTTCGTCGGTGCGGCGGTGTTGATCTGGGCAGTCGTGCGGATCTCGACGACTATTGCGGTACCGTTCGACGAAACAACCGCTCCGGCAACGGTATCCACCGATGCACACGAGCTGCCGTACTACGCGTCCCGATCACTGCTTCGGATGTTCGCCGCGCTCGCGCTGTCCATTGTCTTCACCTTCGGGTATGCAACCGCCGCGGCGCGGCTACGGCGGACCCGTGCGGTATTGCTGCCCGCGCTCGACATACTCCAGTCGGTGCCGATTCTCGGATTCCTGTCCATCACCGTCTCCGGGTTCATCGCCCTGTTCCCGGGATCGGAAGTGGGTCTGGAAGCCGCCGCCATTTTCGCGATCTTCACCTCGCAGGCGTGGAATATGACCTTCGCGTTCTACCACAGCCTGGTATCGCAGCCGCGCGAGCTGGATGAGGCGTCGCGGAATCTGAGATTGTCACGCTGGCAACGGTTCTGGCGCGTCGATGTGCCCAGCGGCATGATCCCGCTGGTCTGGAACGGCATGATGAGTTTCGGCGGCGGATGGTTCTTCCTGGTCGCCGCCGAGGCGATCAGCGTGAACAACCGCCAGTACGCCCTGCCCGGCATCGGCTCATATGTGGCGACCGCGACCGCGGACAGCCAGGTCGGAAAGGTGTTCACCGCCATCGGCGCCATGATCGCCATGGTCGTCGGGGTGAACTTCTTCTTCTGGCGGCCATTGGTGGCCTGGACCGAGCGCTTCCGGGTCGAAGACTCCGAGGCCGCCGAGGCGCCGCGCAGCATCGTGTTGAATCTGCTGCGGCGTTCGCGGATTCCAGGGCTGCTCGGCCGGGTCTTCGGACCGCTTGTCGCACCGCTGGATCGGGCGATGAGCGGCTTCGGGCTGGCCGAATATCCGTTGCACACTTCGGTTTCCCGACGCCGGGCCGGTGATGTGGTATTCGCGGCGGTGGTGCTGGCCGCGATCGCCTACGGCGGGTATCGGGTGGTCGATTACATCGAATCCACCGCGGGTTTCGGCGAGGTGGCGCACGCGTTCGGCTTGGGCTTGCTCACCCTGTTGCGCGTCATCGTGCTGCTCGTCATCGCGACCGCGGTCTGGGTGCCGATCGGTGTCTGGATCGGCCTCAACCCCAAGGTGTCCCGGAGCGCCCAGCCGATCGTGCAGGTGCTCGCCAGCTTCCCGGCGAACTTCCTGTTCCCGCTCTTCACGGCGGTGCTCGTGTGGAGCGGTGCGAGCCTGAACTGGGCGGGCACCATTCTGATGGCGCTCGGCGCTCAGTGGTACATCCTGTTCAATGTCATCGCCGGAGCCAGTGCGGTCCCTAACGACCTGCGCGAGGCGGCCGCGAATCTGCAACTGCCACGGGCACTCTGGTGGCGCAGGCTGATCCTGCCCGCCATCTTCCCGAGCTATGTGACCGGCGCGATCACCGCGGCGGGCGGGGCATGGAACGCGTCGATCGTCGCCGAGATGGTGCAGTACGGATCGACCACACTGGTCGCGGCCGGGCTCGGTTCGTATATCAAACAGGCGACCGAAGTCGGCGATTCACCGCGCATCCTGATCGGTGTGCTGGTCATGAGCAGCTACGTCGTCGGCATCAACCGGCTGTTCTGGCGGCGACTGTACGCCCTTGCCGAACGGCGGTATTCGCCGTGACCTCTCGCCCGCTCGACCCGACAGGAGCTCGATCATGACCACGTCGACCAGCACCGGCGAAGCGCTGCTGGATATCTCGGGTGTCAGCAAGTACTTCACCGGTGCCGCAGGTGATGAGCTGCGCGTGCTGGACGGCATCGATCTGCGGCTGTGCAGCGGTGAGATCGTCGCACTGCTCGGCCGTTCCGGTTCGGGCAAGTCGACGCTGCTGCGTATCATCGCCGGACTCATCGCACCGACCAGCGGCCACGTTCGGTACCAGGGGCACGAACTCAATGGCGCCAATCCCGGTGCGGCACTGGTCTTCCAGTCCTTCGCGCTGATGCCATGGCTCACGGTGCAGGACAATGTGGAACTCGGGCTCGCCGCCCGCAATGTGGCTCCGCCCGAGCGCCACCGGCGGGCGCTGGCCGCCATCGATATGATCGGTCTGGACGGGTTCGAAACCGCCTATCCCAAGGAACTTTCCGGCGGTATGCGCCAACGCGTCGGCTTCGCCAGAGCCCTGGTCCTCGAACCCGACCTGCTGCTGATGGACGAACCCTTTTCCGCCCTGGACGTGCTGACCGCGGAAAACCTGCGCACTGAACTTGTAAATCTGTGGGCCACTGACGATTTCCCCACCAAATCGGTCTGCATCGTCACCCACAATATCGAAGAGGCGGTGCTGCTCGCCGACCGCGTCGTCGTGCTCGGCGCCAATCCGGGGCGCATCATCGCCGAAATCTCGGTGCCCCAGCCGCGTCCCCGCGATCGGCGCACCGCGGGTTTCGAGACGCTGGTCGAGGAGATCTACGGCCTGCTCACCGGACGCGAGACCGAACCCGCCGTGCCAGCACCGGATATCGCAACACCCACCGCGCGCCCATTGCCCGATGCCTCGGTCGGCGGTCTCGCCGGTCTGGTGGAACTCGTCTACGCCAATAACGGTCGCGCGGACCTGCCCGCTGTCGCCGATGAGCTCAACTTCGAAATCGATGACCTGCTCCCCCTCGTCGACGCCGCGACCATGCTCGGTTTCAGCACGGTCGAGTCCGGTGATGTCCTGCTCACCGATATCGGCAGCCGGTTCACCACCGCCGATATCCAGGAGAGCAAGCGGATCTTCGCCGATCAGGCCCGGCACCGCGCGCCGCTGGTGCGCACCATCTGCAAGGGGCTGGCGGGCAGTCGCGACGGCACCCTGCGCGCCGGATTCATTCTGGATCTGCTGCGCCGCGGCTTCGGTCCAGAAGACGCACGCCGCCAATTGGATATCGCCATCGACTGGGGTCGCTACGCCGAGTTGTACGACTACGACACCGATTCCGATCGGATCACCGCCGACCCGGCCGCACAAATCTTCACATCGCGGTCGGCATGATGCGTCGAATACGCTGCGGCGCTGGGTCTTTCACTGCCGTACCAGGGTGAAGACCAATTCGAACCCGCCGATGCGCAGCACCGCACCGTCGGTAATCACCACGCCCGCTCGCTCTACCGCCCGCACCGACTGGTCGCTGCACCTGCAATGCGCCTGCACCATGCTGGTAGCACTGGCCAGCCCGCCAAGACTACAACGATGAATAACGATGGTCGTTTACCACCGATGTGCAGGCCCAGCGCTGGTGAGCAAGATCCGCGCCGACAACAGCAACGTTGACCGCCCGAGCAACCTTTGGGCTCCCTGGACACCCTCCGCTCTCGCCCGCGCTACCTCGCAGTTAATTACTGTTAGCCATGTTTCGGGACGAATTTACATGTAGCTCCGTAATCGATTTATGATAAGTTAATTGATATTAGCCAGTCATTGCGATCGAGTTGGTGAACGCGCTTCCAGCGTCCGCAGCCGCGAAGATCCGCAAGCGCGATCTGTGCACCGCCTATCGGGAAGGAGCCGATCGTGGTGTCAGCTGAGACGCCGGCCACCGCGACCGCTGGCGGTCGTGTCGATTCGGGGTATGAGACCGTCCAGCGAGTCTTCACTGACAGCCTCCCAGAGTTGGGTGGTGGAGGCGGTGCGTTCGCCGCCTACGTGGACGGCCGACCAGTGGTGGACGTGTGGGGCGGCTGCGCCGGTCCCGATACACCATGGGCCGAGGACACGCTCGTGGTGGTCGTGTCGCCGACGAAAGGTCTCGTGACCGTCTGCGCCCACTGTGGGTCGATGGAGGGATGAGATGGGGTTTGGCCATTGGGGTGTTGTCGAGTCACTGCCGGCGTTCGAGTACACGGTCGACCAGGATCGCTATGCCCCCGCGAGATGGGATCCGGTGCTGGCGCCGTCGACGACGCGGCATTGGACGCATGTTGGTAATCGCCGGATCACGTTGGTCGCGGATAACGAGGGGTTATGCGGTCTGTGGGACGCTTTCGAGGGCTATCTGTGGATCACCGAGCCGCAGCCAAGCGGCACTGGTGTGAGCCGGGTCGTTGTGGCCGATGACGTCGTGGTATCGACGTCGTACCACGAGCGCGGTGCGCGTCCTGCGCCGCGACGCTGGACCGGTCCGGTCTTCTCGCGGGTCAGCGCCGAGGACAGTGGCGTCCACTTGGAGCGCACCGTGCTGTGCCCGGCAGGGGAAGTACCGTGGGTGCTCGTCAGGGTGGTGGTGGGTAACACGTTGCCCAGGCGGCAACGGCTCACGGTGATCGAGGAGTGGCTGGTGCGGCCGGCGACGGTGGACGTTCGTACTCCTGGCCGTTCGCCGGTGAAGCTCGACCCGGCAACGGCCTCGCCTACCGACCAAGGCGTCCGGGTCGGGCCGTTGCCCGTGGGTGTGCCGTGTTCCGGCTCGTTCATCGCGCTCGATCGGCTGGGCTCGGGGCCCGTGCGGGTTGAGCATCCTGGCGCGGCAGGGGTTCCCCGGCTGGCCTTGGCGGTCGATGTAGAGCTCGCCGCCGGTGCGGAGCAGACGTTGTTCTTCCGGTTCGGGCTGGCCGACGGCGAGCCAGTTTCGGAGCCTGCCGACCTGTATGCCCGCTCCCTGCAAGCAGTCGGTGACCAGATGCCCGAGGCGTCTGCGGCGGATCGGACCGAGGTGGCCCGTGAGATCGCGTGGCATGCGGCGCTGCTTGCCGGTGGTGTGTGCGCGGACGGCGTGCTCGGCGGGCATACCCTGGATCAGGGATCGGTTTACGCATTCGGGGTCGGAGTCAATGCCGCCGCAAGGGATCCCCTGCAGCATGCCCTGCCGCTGGTCTATGTCCAACCCGACCTCGCCCTGTCGGTGCTGCGCAACACGTGCTCATGGGGTAGCCCGAACGGTGACCTCCCTTATGCGCTGGATGGGCGAAAGCGGCCGTGGACCGACCTGTTCCGTCCATCTGACCAGAACCTGTGGGCGTTGTGGTTGGCGGCCGAGTACGCCGCCGCAACCGGTGATCTCGCCTGCTTCGACGAGTCCCTTGGATACCACCCCGAACACAATGCCGAGCCGGTCCCGCTCGGCGAGCATCTGCGTCGGCAATTCGACTACTTCGCGCATGAGGTCGGGCGGGGGCCGCGCGGCCACATCCGGATACTCAACGCAGATTGGAACGACGGGGCGTTGGACGAGAGCTCCGTCGACCGGGAGGTAATGGCCGAGCAGGGCGAGTCGGTGCTCAACTCGGCGATGGCGGCGTGGGTGCTGCCTGTGTACGCGAGCCTGGCCGACCGGCTCGGCCAGGGGAGTACGGCCTCGGCCGCCCGCGCGCTCGCCGAGCAGCTACGCGCCGCGGTGGCCCAGGAGTGGAACGGCCGCTGGTTCCGCCGTGCGCATGCCCCGGGGGCCGAGCCGATCGGCGAGCATGATCTGTGGCTGGAGGTCCAGCCGTGGGCGATCCTGTGCGGCGCCGCGAGCGCCGAGCAGACCGAGCAACTGCTGGCCACGATCGACGCGACGCGCGAGGGCTCGCCGCTCGGGGCCCGGATTAGATGGCCAGCGCTGCCCCAGGGCTCCGCTGACGATCTCTTCATGCGTGGCTCGATCTGGTACTCGGTCAACATGACCTTGGTCTGGGCCGCCGCCCGCCACGCCCCAGAACTCGCCTGGGACGAGTGGCACCGGATGACGCTGTCCGCGCACACGGCGGCGTACCCGGACATCTGGGAGGGCACCTTGTCGGGTCCAGACAGCTACCTGGTGCCAGAACTCCCCCGCGCGGGCCGGACCTGGGTGGCGCGGTCCCTCGGAGTAGCGATGCAGGCGTACCCGATAGCGAACATGCACTGCCACTCTCAGCCACTGCTGGCGTACCTTCGGTTGCTCGGTGTAGAGCCGACCAGCAGTGGAGCGCTCAACATCGGCGGCGGAGCCTACTTCAGCAGCCGTGTGCTGACGGTGCGCCCAGACGGGTCCGGGCAATTGGCCACGCGGGGAGAAGTCACTGTCCATAAGGCGGGGGGCGGCACGATCACAGGCGCAGGGACGGTGCGGTGGTGACGACGGCCATGTCTGAACGGATCGCGCCGGGGTCAGTTGCATGAAGTGAATGCATGTTAGCCAACGGAGACAGGAGCCATCGGATGCACCTTACGCAGACCCTGCACCGGGCGGTGCAGCAGAACCCGGAGCGCGTGCTGACCGTCGACGGCGAGCGGACTCGCACGGTGGCCGAGTCCGCGGCCCGGATCGCGCGGCTGGCCGGCGGGCTGCATTCGCTGGGCGTCACGGCCGGCGGCCGGGTGCCGCGAATTCCGACCGGTATCTGGAGTGCCTGCTCGCGGTGCCCTGGGCGGACGGCGTCGTCGTGCCGCTGAACACCCGACTGTTCGTCGTAGACCGGATCAAGGACATGATCATCAGTGGCGGTGAGAATGTGTACTCTGCCGAGGTGGAGAATGCGCTTGCCCAGCACCCTGCTGTGGCCGCCTGCGCGGTGATCGGGGTGCCCGACCCGACCTGGGGCGAGCGAGTGCATGCGGGCGTGGTGCCCGCCGCCGGCCAAGAGGTGGCCGAGCAGGAGCTGACCGAGTTCTGCCGGGGACGGATCGCCGGTTACAAGGTGCCCCGCAGCGGCGCGTTCGTCGACAAGCTGCCGTTGTCGGCTGCCGGCAAGGTGCTCGAGCGTGAGCTGCGCGAACGGTACCGGGCGACCGGGGACGCCGGACCTGATGAGAGGAGTGGTCGGTGCCAGCCGGGCGGACACGGCCAGGCAACCGGCGGGAGCTGATCGTTACCGCCGCCGCCGAGTTGTTCGCGCGCAACGGATTCCACGAAGTCAGCATGGGCCAGGTCGCCGGCGCGGTGGGGATCTCCGCTCCGGCGCTGTACCGGCATTTCCGTGACAAGCGTGATCTGCTGACGCAAGTGGTCGCGGACGCCTTCGCGGCGTTGGAGGCAGCGGTGCCGGCTGACGTGGACACCGACGGCGCGCTGCGAAGCTTGGCGGAGTTGGTGGCGCAGCGGCGCGACATCGGCGCGTTGTGGCAGCGGGAAGCCAGGCATCTGCCCGAGGCGGCTCGGGCGCAGACCCGCGATCGGCTGCGCCGGCTGAATGCCCGGATGACCGGCATACTGCGGATCGAGCGTCCGACGCTGGATCAGGCCACCGCCGACCTGCTGGTCTGGTCGGTGTCCGGGGTGCTGGCCAGCCCCGCCAGCCACCGGGTCGCCATGCCGGCCAACCGGATGGCTGACCTGCTGCATGCGATGGGGCACGCGGTACTTTCCGCGACTGTCACTGCCGGAGAGCCGGCCGATGTCGGCGGTGGCGCGCGGGTCTCCCGGGCATCGCGCCGGGAGCACCTGGTCAGCGCGGCCACTGAGTTGTTCAACCGGCGCGGGTACCTGGAGGTTGGTATCGACGACATCGGCCTGGCGGCAGGGATCGCCGGGCCCAGCGTGTACAAGCACTTCGCCAGCAAGCATGAGCTGCTCTACACCGCGCTGAACCGGGGGGCCGAGGTACTGCAGTTCGGCTTGGGTCGCGCCGTCGCCAACTCCAGTTCGCCAGCGGCGGCGCTGGTCAATGTGCTGCGCTCCTATGTGGACCTGTCCGTGCAGCACCCCGACCTGGTAGGGGCGCTGGTTACCGAAGTGGACCACCTGCCGGCAGAGCAGCGGCACGCCATCCGCCAGGCGCAGCACGACTATGTCGCCGAGTGGGTGCACCTGCTGGCCTCAGTGCGGCCAGAACTCAGTCGCCCAACCGCGGCAATAGCGGTGCACGGCGTGTTCGGCCTGGTCAACAGCGTGGTGCGGGTTGGCCACCTGCGCGCCCGTCCGTCGCTGGGCGGCGACCTTATCCAACTGGGCCAGCGGCTGCTGGCCGCCCCGCGGTAGCCGGACAACATACCGGAGCCCGGATGTTGACAAACGGCGTCCGCTGCGAGAAGTTAATTCTCGTTAGCCATAACCGTGGAGGTCTAATGAAGGCGCGAGTCAGCTCGGGTGCGCTGCGGGGCGAGGTCGTGGATGGGGTGGCTGTCTTCCGCGGAATCCCGTTCGCAGCGGCGCCGTTCGGGGAACTCCGGTTCCGCCCCCCGCAGCCGGCGCCGCGATGGCACGGCATGCGGGACGCCACTGCGCATGGCCCCGGCTGCCCCCAGCCTGTGGACCCGCGCGACCCGATGCACCGGTACTTCAGCCCGGACACCCAAGGAGAGGACTGCCTCAGCCTGCAGGTCTGGACGCCCGACGTGGGCGGTTCCGGGTTGCCGGTCATGGTGTGGATCCACGGTGGCGGCTACCTCACCGGCGCTGGATCGGCGCTCGCTCACGACGGCGCCACCTTCGCCCGCAGCGGTGTGGTGCACGTGTCGGTCAACTACCGGCTGAATGTCGAGGGCTTCCTCTACCTTCAGGGGGAGCCGGCCAATCTCGGTCTGCTGGACCAAGTGGCGGCGTTGCGCTGGGTACAGGACAACATCGCCGCCTTTGGCGGTGACCCTGCCAACGTAACCGTTTTCGGCCAGTCCGCTGGGGCGGTCAGCGTGCAAACCCTGCTTGCTATGCCCGCCGCCAGTGGCCTGTTCCGCCGGGCCATCGCCCAGAGCGGCTGTCCGATGGCGGCGGTGGCCCCGGCTGACGCGCTGGAGGTAACCCGGCGATTAGCGGCGATCCTTGGCGTGCCACCCACCCGCGACGGGTTCGCCGGCCTGAGCCCGGCCCAGACTCTCCCCGCGTTGACGCCATTAGTGCTGGACTTCAACAACCCGGTCCGCTGGGGCGCGCGGTCTTTCATGGTCAGCCCGTTCCGGCCGGTGATCGACGGCGACACGATGCCGGAGGCGGTGCTGTCCTCGGTCGCCGCCGGCGGTAGCTCCGAAGTCGACCTGCTGACCGGTACCAACCGCGATGAGACAGCGGACTTCCTGCGGGCGCTCGGCATGCTCGACCGCGTCGACGAGCGATGGGCGGCCATGGCGGTGACCGAGTTCGGCGTCACCTACAGTGCGCTGGAGGTGTACCGCGCCACGTCGCGACCGGGTGCCGGGTTCGGTGAACTGGTGCAGGCGGCCTGGACCGACTGGGCCTTCCGGATCTCCACCCTGCGGTTGCTCGAAGCCCATCGCGGCCGGCGTTTCTGCTACCAGTTCGACTGGGCCAGCCCGGCCCTGCCGGATGGCTTCGGCGCGACTCACGCGTTGGAAATTCCCTTCGTCCGGGACGCCCTGGACGTATTCGTCGCGGTCGCCCCGGAAGCCCGGCGGACTCTCGGGGAGGATCCGCCGAGGCAGCTGGCCACCGCGATGCACCGCGCCTGGGTTTCCTTTGCCACGCACGGGAATCCGGGCTGGCCCGAGTACGACACAGCGCGCCGCGCCACGATGCGGTTCGACACCGTGAGCGAGCCGGTCGACGACCTCGCCGGAGCCGAGCGTGAGCTCTGGGACGGCGTCCGGTGACCCGCGTGGTCCAAGACACGGCGGCGGTGCCGTCCAGCATGCCTCGCCTGGGCCGGCTGATGGCCGCGTACTCCGGCGCGCAGCTCGTGCTGGCGGTCTGCGTCACCGGGGCCATGCAGGTGATGCTGCCCAACCAGATCGCGGAGGTCGCCGGAGAACACAAGGTCGCCGTGTTCGGCCTGGTGACCGGCGTCGGCGCGGTGGCCAACATGATCGCTCAGCCCGTCTCCGGCGCACTGTCCGACCGGACGGCGACGCGATTCGGCCGCCGAATGCCGTGGCTGGTCGGCGGGGCGGCGGGCGGGCTGGTGGCCCTGGCCGTACTGGGCAGCGCAACCACCGTGCTGTGGATCGCGGTCTGCTGGGGCCTGATGCAGCTCTGCGTCGGCGCGATGACCGCGCCGTTGAGCGCGGTCGTCCCGGACGGCGCGCCGGTCGAGAAGCGGGGCTTGGTCTCCGCATTGGGCGGCATCGGGATGTTCGTCGGCGCGCTGGCCGGCGTGGCGGTCGCCGCGGCCTTCGGCGAGCGGCTGCCGACCGGCTACCTCACGCTCGGCGGACTGCTAGCGGTCGGCTGCGCGTTATGCGCCGCGCTGGCTGGTGAGCGGCCCGGCACGCGGTCGGCAGGCGCGGGGCTGCAATGGAGACTGCCTCATGTGGCGGACCACCCCGACTTCGCGTGGGCGTTCCTGGCACGGTTTCTCATCGTGCTGGGCTACCAGGCGCTGCTGTCCTACCTGCGCTACATCCTGAGCGACTACATCGGACTGTCCGTGTCGGAGGCGAACGCGGCCATGCCCACACTGGCGGCGGTGGTGACGATCGCGGTACTGGCCGGCCTGCTCCCGGTTGCGATCCTCTCCGACAGGATGGGCCGACGGAAGGTTTTTGTCGTGGTGGCCTCGCTGGTCATCGCCGGCAGCGCGGCTATCCCTCTGGTTTGGCCGACCCTCAACGGGCTGTACGTGTCGCTGGCCATCGCGGGGTTGGGAATCGGCGGCTACGCCGGGGTCGACCAGGCGCTGATGACCCAGGTACTGCCGAGGGCCGAGGACTCCGGCCGGGATCTCGGCCTGCTCAATATCGCGAACAACGGCGCGCAGGTGCTGGCCCCGCTGGCCGCTTCGCTGGTCATTGCCTTCTGCGGCGGCTACCCAGTGCTGTACGCCTCCGCCATCGTGCTGGCCGTCCTCGGCGCTGTGGCGATCGTCCCCATCAAGAGTGTGCGCTGATCTCGAGGGAGACCCTATGCCCGACAAACGCAGAATCCGCCGGATGGCAACCGTTCTGCTCGCGGCCATGCTCGCTGGGACACTGGCCACCGCGCCGGCCGTCGCAGCCCCAGCCGGGATCCCAACCCCAGAGCAGGATCCCTTCTACGCCCCGCCCGCAGCACTGCCTGCGGAACCGGGCGCGGTCATCCGCTCGCGGATGGTCACCGACCTGGATTTCCTGACTCCGCTGCTGGCACGCGCTTGGCAGGTGCTGTATCGCTCCACCTCGGCGCTGGGGCAGCCCATCGCGGTGTCGGGGACGGTGCTGGTGCCCACGACCCCGTGGACGGCGGGGCCGCGCCCCCTGGTGACCTTCGCCTTCGGTGGGCACGGCTTCGCCCCGCACTGCGCGCCCTCGTACAAGATGCGCACCGGCACCGACGACCAGCTGGACATCATCAAGCTGGCGCTGGCCAAGGGGTGGGCGGTGGTGGCGACCGACTATGAGCGGCTTGGCACCCCTGGGCCACACACACTCGGCGTGGGGCCTTCCGAGGCGCACGCGGTGCTGGACGCCGCCAGGGCCGCACAGCGGCTCAGCGACGCCGGGCTGCGCCCGGACGCGCCGCTGGGGATCGCTGGCTACTCTCAGGGCGGGCAGGCCAGCGCGTGGGCGGCCGAGCTCCAGCCCTCCTACGCCCCCGAGCTGGATGTGCGCGGCGCGAGCAGCGGTGGGGTGATGGCCGATGTCGGCGGAATGGCCAAGACATTGGACGGTGGGCTGGCCTCCGGCATTGAACTGGCCATCCTGGTCGGGCACGGCAGCGCCTACCCCGACCTGGACCTCGACGGAGTCCTCAACAACGCGGGCAGAAGTATGGCCGCCGGGCTGAGTTCCTTATGCCTGCTGGATTTGGAGCTGGGGTACTCGTTCCGCCGGCTCGACGACTTCACCACCGTCGGCGACCTGCTGGACACCCCACGCTGGCGGGCCCGGCTGGACCAGGACGTGCTCGGACGGAACACACCAGGCGCGCCGATCATGATCTACATCGGCACGCTGGACGAGGTCGTCCCTGTCCAGCGCACCGAGCAGCTTTACCACGACTACTGTGCCCGCGGCATTCCCGTCACGTGGCGGCCGATGCCGCTGCTGAACCACGGGTTCGCCGACCGGATCGGCGCGCGCGGCGCAGTGGACTGGCTGGCCGACCGATTCGCCGGTGCACCGGTGGACGACTCATGTGGCAGGTAGCTGAAGGTCGGATGGGGCAACGAGTGGTGGTCACGGTCTCGACATGGTGCCGTTCGCGGCACCGAGCAGGAGCGACAAATAGATCGCCAGCGCCGGATTTCTCAAAGATGTTCCTCCACACCCGTTTTGGACTCGCCCGGGTGTGTGCAGCAGTGCACTCGGTGTCAGATGGGGTGGGAGGCGGTATGGGTCATTGCGTCCGGTCACTCGAAAGGTTCGGCGGCGCGTGGTAGGAAAGTATCCGAACACCACATCGTGGCGAGCGACACGGGGGCGCGAAGATGGCAGCGATAGTGTTGGTGCACGGGATCGCACAAGAGCAGTACGGCGCGGATCTCTTGGAGGCGCAGTGGCTTCCGGCGCTGGCAGCGGGTGTCCGCGCGGCCGGATACGGCGAACTGGCGGACCAGCTGTGGCGGGCATCGCGGCCGGGCGCACTCGAGGTTCGAATGGCGTTCTACGGTAATGCTTTTCTGGCTCCCGGCGCACAAGGCGGTAGCGGGCCGGTCGACGATGAGGACGGCGAATTCACCGAGCGGATCGCCGAGGCCTGGTTGGCGACGGCGGCCGGACAGGCGGCCGATCAGCGTGATCGGCTCGAAGCGCAGCGCTACCTGGACAATTCGGCGCTCGGCGCCGAGGGTGCGCAGGGCATCGGCCGCAAGGCCAGGCCCGCGGCGAATGCGCTGACCAAGCTGAAGTGGTTCGCGCCCTTCGGTTTCGGCATGGCGGGCAAATTCGTCAATCGGTCGTTGGCCCAAGTCAGCCGGTATCTGTCCGAAGAGGTGGCGCGTGAGCACGCGCAGCGGCAGGTACTCGATCTGATCGGTCCGCAGACCCGATTGGTCATCGGGCATTCGCTCGGTTCGGTCGTCGCCTACGAGGCGCTGCATCGCACCCAGCAGCCCGTCGCGCTGATCACCCTCGGCTCGCCACTGGCGCTGCAGTCCATCATCTATCCGCTATTGCGACCACAGCCGCCCACCGTCCCCGCCGCGCTCACCCGCTGGGAGAATTTGGCCGATCGCGACGATATCGTCGCGGCGCATCTGGACCTCGCACCGTATTTTCCACCCGCTCCCGGTCGGGACGTGGTGCCGACAACACATCCCGAACTCGACAATGGTGCGAGTCCGCACGATGCCGCGCACTATCTGACCAAGAAATCGGTCGGGCGCATCGTCGCCGAGTCCCTCTCGTAACCAAGGGAATCCCCGATCGCGCGTACGCTGACAACTCTGGCACCGAGTGCGAGGAGTTCACCGCGATGACCGACCCCGTGCAAGGTTTGACGGGTACGCTCATCTCGCCGATCCGGGACACCGGAATGCTCGGCGAAGTATTGGTTGCGATTCGTGGGGGCACGGAGATATATATCGCGCGGGCGGCCGAGCCCATCTCGGCAGGGGAATCTGTCCTGATCATCGCGGTACATCCGGGCCGCATCGTCGACGTGGTGCCCTGGATTCCGCTGGAGCCCGTGCAGACCGAGCAAATGTGACATCGCGACCGCGATCTACGAAGTACGAAACTGGGAGGCGCAGTGCTGGGTTATCACGTTCCGGATCCTGACGAGGCAATGCTGGTCAGCGGCGGCACGAGCAAGGACAACGCGCCATTCGGCGTGGTCATCGGGCGCGGCAAATGGGTGATGCCGTTCTTCCGCAAGGTGAGCTATCTGTCGCTGGCGATGTTCGAGGCCGAGATCAAGGAGCGGTGCGTCACCAAACAGGCCATCCAGCTCGAGGTGCGCGCGGTGATCGCATTCAAGGTGGCCAATGACACCCAGTCGATTGTCAATGCGGCCCAACGCTTCCTGTCCGAACAGGAGCGGGAGATGTCGGTGCTGACCGGACGCATCTTCTCCGGACATCTGCGCTCGATCGTCGGCTCGATGACGGTCGAGGAGATCATCCGCGAGCGCCAGCGGCTGGCCGATGAGGTGCTGGTCGCCTCCAAGGTGGAGATGAGCAATATCGGCCTGTGGGTTGATTCGTTCCAAATCCAGTCCATCGATGACGGCAATCTCGGGTACATCACCGCACTCGCCGCACCGCACAACGCGGCGGTGCAGCGCGATGCGCAGATCGCGCAATCGCAGGCCGCGCAGCACGCCGCGGAGGCCGAACAGGAATCGCTGCGCCGACAGGCCGAATATCAGCGCGAGACCGCCATTCTGCGGGCCCAATATCAGCAGGATATCGACAAGGCCAATGCCGAGGCGGCGCAGGCCGGGCCGCTCGCCGAGGCCATGGCGTTGCAAGAAGTGCTCACCGCACAGGCCGAACAGGCCCGCAAGGAAGCCGAACTGCGCGAGCAGCAACTGCAGGCCGAAGTCGTGAAACCCGCACTGGCCGAAGCGGAACGGGTGCGCATCCTGGCCGAGGCCGAGGCGGCCCGGACCCGGATCCAGGCCGAGGCGGCGGCCTCCAACAACCGGATCGCCTTGGACCAGTTGTTGATCGAGCAGCTGCCCGAAATCGTCAAGCAGGCATCCAACGGGCTGGCAAACGCCAACTTGACGGTGCTGAACGGACCGGACGGTGTCGGCGAATTGGTCAACGGAATGGTGGGTCAGGGCCTCACTGTATTCAACTCGTTACAAAAAGCGCTTTCATCCAACGACGAGGATAATGCGCGTTAAAGTGGCCGGGTAGAGACGGCGCGAGGAGCGGGTGTTGGTGTCCATCGGGAAATTGGTGTCGTTCGACAGTTCGCGGGGATTCGGGTTCATTCGGCCCGATGATGGTGGCCCGGATGTGTTCGTACACGTGAACGACATCGGACTGGACGAGGACGAGCTGCGCCAGGGGCGGGTGTTCGAATTCGATGTGACCGAGGGCGATCGTGGGCCCAAGGCGATCAATCTCGCCGTGGTCGGGGGCCAGCCGATCGCACCCGCTACTCGGCACAAAAAAGACAGATCCGGATCCAGCCAGCTCACCGCCACCGAACACAAACGCCTGATCACCGAACTGCTACTGGATGCGAGCCCCGCCCTCACCGCCGGTGAGATCCTCACCATCCGCGACCGTCTCACCGCCTTCGCCGATCAGCACGGTTGGCTCGACTGAGCTCCACTCCTCCGCCTCCCACCTGCGGTGAGCGCGGCGAACATCCCGGCCGCCCGTGGGTCGCCCACCGCCTCGATGACTGGGACGAACTCGGACGCGCCGTCGGCCACCTCCGCGAGGAAGCCGACGGCGCCGAGGAACATCGAGCCGAGTTCTTCCGCCTCCACCGGATCGGCGATCTGGTCTTTGCCCCGACGGCGCAGTTCCACAGCGAGATCGGTCCGGGGACTCGATCCGTTCCCAATACCATTGCGGCAGATAGGGAAGCACGACGTGCACCCCGGCGGCCGTAGGTCCAGCCCGCTTACGGCTCTGCGCTTACGAAGGTGTCGACGGTGCGGCTGTCGAGCCGGGGGATGATCTGTCCCAGCCCGATGCGCTGGAAATGCTCCTGGTCGCGATGCGCCGCGAATCCGGCGGCGTCGGTGTACCGCTCGAGGATCACGATGTGTGCGGGGTCGTCTACCTCCTGGAAGAATTCGTAGGAGAGGTTGGCCGCCTCGTTGCGGGTGGCTGCGGCCAGCTCGTGCAAGTGCTGGATCACGGCGTCGACGGACTCCGGCTGCGCCCGGTAGTGCGCGATCACCTGGAAGTACTTCGCGGTCATGCTGCTCCTTGATGAAATGTGGTGGTTGTGCCGGGCCGGCGGCGCCGCCCCGGCGTCAGCATCAGCGGCCCGCCGCATCCCACAACGACGCCGCACTGGTCGAGACGGCGCGCGCACCCTCGCGCAGCGCAGCCGACACATCGGCGGCGCTGCGCACGAACCCGGCGGCGACGAACGGGCTGAGTCCTTCGATCTCCGGCGGCCTGAGATGGGAGAGCACCGGCCAGGGCATCGCCTGCACCAGGTGCGGTCGGTTCTGCCGCACGGAGTTGATGGCGCGCGGCAGGTTGGACCGATCCGTGACGAAGACCTTCTGCATGGTCACCATCCCCGCTGCCGTCGTGCGCTGGATCAGCGCGCCCTTGGTACTGACGACGCCGGGCGCACCGATCGACTGCAGATACTCCACGGCACCGCGGTCCTGCCCGAGCCCGGAGCAGGCATCGGCGTTGACGAAGGTGAACCGACCAGCCTCCGATAGCGCCCGGACCAGGCCCGCCAACTCGTGCAGAGCCACGTGCGCGAGGATGTTCACCCGGCACTCGGACCGCAGGAACGCCGGGACCGACTCGGCGCCGAACACCGCGGCGATCACAGGATTCCGGGTCAGCCACAGGTCGAGTTCGCCGGGTAGTGGGGGCATCGGCTTCGACATCCTTTCCTGCGAACCATTCGGCTCAACTGACGGTACCTAGAGACCCAGTTTGCCCGGGTTGAGCAAATTCTCGGGGTCGAGCGCGGACTTGACCGCCCGGAGCACCTCGAACCCGGCGCCCAGCGACCGCTCCAGGTACGGCGAGCGCAGCAGTCCGACGCCGTGGTGATGACTGAGCGTGGCTCCATGCCGGAGGATCACCTCGTTGGCCGCATCCCATGCAGATCGGTACCAGGCCGCTCGATCCGCGACCTCTACGCTGCCGCGCAGCGAGAAATAGAGGCACGCGCCGTCGACGTAGGCGTGGGACTGGTGCGCCGAGCCGGCCAGCGTGCCGGGCACGGCGGCAATCGCGGCGACGACCTCGTCGTAGATCGCCGGCAGGTCCTTCCACTTGCCGATCATCTCCAGGGTGTCGGCGACGAACCCGGCGCTGCGGGTGAAGCCCTCGGCGCTCTTGCCGGTCAGATACCTGGTGTCGAGCCAACGCTCGTAGATCGCGTCTCCGTCGAGTTCGGTCCCGGTCTCGGCGCAGACCCGACGGCTGATCTGCATTGTGGCGTCGACCAACTCCCGGCTGCCCTCGTCAGCGATCAGCAGCACATTGGTGTCGGGCAGGCCGAACTGCACCCCGCTCTCGAGGGTGTCGTAAAGGCGCAGCGCGGCCGGGGTCGCACCCTGCTGGACGATCTGGCGACAGGCCTCGAGCCCCTCGGCGAAACTCTGGAAACCGTAGGCGTGCGCCGACGCGTAGTCCGGCAGCCGGTGCACCTCGAGTCGGATCTTGGTGATCACACCGAGGGTTCCCTCAGAGCCGATGAACAGCTGCAACAGGTCTGGACCGACCGCGGCACGGGCGCTGTCGCCGACGCTGACGAGCTCCCCGTTCGGCAGGACCACATCCAGCCCGTAGACCATGTCCTCGATCTTCCCGTACCGGGTCGAGAGCTGGCCGGCGCCGCGACAGGCCACCCATCCGCCAACGGTGCTGATCGCGTACGAGGAGGGCCAGTGCCCCATCGTCATCCCGTATTCGGATTGGATCTTCTCCTCGAAGAGATCGCCGAACATGCCGGGCTCGACCTCGACGATCTGGCTCTGCTCGTCGAAGCCGAGGAACCGGTTCAGTCCGCACACATCCAATACGATGCCGCCGCGGACAGGGAGGGCCGCGCCGGTGACATTGCTGCGGCCGGCCGAGACCGTCACGGGAATCGTTGCGGCAGCGGCTATCCGGATCACCCGCTGCACCTGTTCGGCGCTCGACACATGCGCTATTACCGCCGGCGGTGTGGCTGGGCGGCCGCCGGTCTCGGCGATCATTGTGCCGGCCCACCAGTCCCGGGTGCCCTCCCGCACCGCCGCCGGCTCGGTATCGACTCGGTCGGCGACTTCGGTAAGGGCCTCGATGACGGTCGCTGGAACCGACACCGGGTCATCGGCGAAGCAGGGTTCCCCGTCGACCGGGCCAACGTGCTGCGCGAAGTGCGGCTGAGAAGGTGCGCCCACCGTGTAATTGCCCCGGTTGTATCCGCGCTTCAGCGCTTCCTTGCTGATCATGTCTACTTGTCTCCCATCAGAATTGCGCGTTCGTGTGCGGTTTGCAGTCGGTAATGGGCGACCTGGTCGGCCACCTCCGAGCGTGGGAGGTCGAGCTCCTTCATCAGCAGCTCGCCGACCCGCTCAGCCGAGGCGGCCGAGGCATCGCGGGCCATGATCCGCGCCCGCGTCCGACGCGAGAGGATGTCGTCGACGCTGCGGGCCAGCTCATGCCGTGCCGCGTAGACGACCTCGGCCTCCAGATACGGGAGGCCGTCGACAATCGGGCGGCCGAGGCCGGGGTCCTCGGCAAGAATGTCGGTGACGAAACGGGCCTCGGTGCCATAGCGTTCCCCCAGGTGGGAGGCGATCCCCCCGGACGCGACGATCGCCTCCGGATCGTAACCGGCGGCGCCGAGCAGGTACGCCGACTTGGTGCGGCAGCGGCTGTTTCGCCCGAGTACGGCCTGTGCCGCGTCGACGGCCTGCTCCGCCATGTGGCGAGCGGTGGTCAGCTTCCCGCCCACCACCGTGACCAGGCCGTCGGAATCGGTGCGGATCTCGTGGTTTCGCTTGAGTTCCACCGTCTTTCCGCCCGGCGGCGCCACCAGCGGCCGGCACCCGGCGATACTGCCCAGCACGTCCTCCGGCTCGATGTCGATATTGAGGGCGGTCCGCGCGCCGTCGAGCAGGAAGTCGCGTTCCTCGCGGGTGCAGTTGACGTCGTCGAGGTCACCGCGGTAGTCCTCGTCCGTGGTCCCGAGGTAAGCCGTGTTGCCCCAACGGGTGATGGTGGCGCGACGGCTGCGGCCCGGGACCGGGATGGTCACGGTGCAGTCGTTGCGGATCTTCGACCAGGGCACCGCGATGTGCACCCCCTTGGCCGGGCGAATGTTGGGGACCTCGACGTCCGCGCCCGCCCCGCTCCAATCACGCAGCCACACGCCGGTCGCGAGCACGACGACGCCGGCGCGGGCCCGGACCTGTCTGCTGCCCACCTCGGCCACGACGCCGCCGACCTTGCCGCCGCGGCGGGTCACCTCGGCGACCCGGGCTCCATTGAGCACGGTGGCGCCATGGAACGCCGCGGTGCGGGCCAGGGCCAGCGTCAGCCGCGCGTCATCGGCGCGCGCGTCGTAGTACAGAAAGCCGCTGTCGAGGTGCTCGGCCTTGAAAGTTGGGCAGTGCGACAGCACTTCGTTCTTGGTCAGTTTCTGGTGCAAGATCCCCTCGCGCCAGCCACCGGCCAGGTCGTAGGTCCACAACAGGCTCTCGAAACCCGCTGCGAGGCGGCGGTCGAACACCCCGTTGTGCGAGAGCACCGGGAACAGGAACGGCAGTCGCTGCACCAAGTGTCGCGCGTTCTTCCGCAGGCGCTGCCGCTCGAGCAGTGAATGCCGCACCAACGACAGGTTGCCCTGCTCGATGTAGCGCAGTCCGCCGTGGATCATCTTGGAGGACTTCGATGACGTGCCCGAGGCGAAGTCGTCCTTCTCCAGCAGCGCCACCCGAAATCCACGCAACGCCGCATCCATCGCCGTGTAGGCGCCGGTGACCCCGCCACCGACGACGATGATGTCGAAGTCCCCGCCATCGAGGCGGGCAAGCTGTTCGGCGCGATCGAGCCGCAACGGCGAATCCGAGACCATCCGCGCTCGCGCCGACGCCGGCCGGCGCGCGGGCATAGCTACCGAGCGTAGCGAAACCATGGTGTTCATCCCTCCGAAAGTTGTTTGTGAACAGGGTCGTTGGCAGATTGCGGCGGTGCGCCCCCGGATTCGACGAGCTCGAGTTCTGCGGCTATCCGCGCCTTCCATGCGGCCCGTCGGCTGCGTCGACAGTCGTCGGCGACCCTCGGTTCGAAGACCTCCGCGACACCGAGCGTGGACGCCGCCTCGGCCAGCGAATTCCACAGCAGTCCGTCGGCACCGGCCATGAACGCGGCCCCCCGAAGACTGGCCACGCCGGAGTCCGGCAGCCGTCGCATCGCAATCCCGGTCAGGTCGGCCTGCATCTGGATGAGCGGATCGCTCGACGACAAGCCGCCGCCGACCACGATGTGCGTCACGTCGAGCCCCGCGACCTCCGCGTTGGCCTCCGCGGAGTCAGCCACGGATTGCGCGATACCTTCCAGAACCGCGTACGCCACCTCCGCGCGCGTGCTCGACATGGAGAACCCGGTCAGCGACGCCTTGACCCGTGATTCCACCATCGGTGTCCGAATCCCCGCCAACGCCGGAACAAACACGATCCCATTCGACGTGGTGGTCGAGGCCGCGAGCTTGCTGATCGACTGCGCGGAATCGAACCAGCCCAGCGTGTTGCACACCCAGTCGAGGGCGGAACCCGAGGTGGCGGTGAACGTCTCGACCGCATAGACGGTCTCCTGTTTTCTGCGCCACCCGGTCACCGTGAGCGTCCCGGGACGGAGCACGGACCGGACGGGCGGCTCGGTTCCGGTGATCAGGTCCACGAAGCTGCCCGTGCCGTGCACGCACATCGCCTGCCCCTGCTCCAGACAGCCGAGGCCGACCGCACCGGCGTGCTGGTCGCCCATGGCCGCGAGGATCGGGGCCGAGACCCCGATTTTCGCCGGGTCGGTGTGCCCCAGGAAGTCCGCGTCTTGCCGCAGCTCCGGCAAGAGCTCGAGCGGGAATCCGAGCGCGGCGATCCAGTCCCGGTGGTAGGCGTGCTCGGCCAGCACGTATCCCCCGGCCGAGGTGACGTTGGTGGCGGTGGCCGCGTAGGTGCGCTCGACCGCGAGATTCCACAGCAGCCAGGTCTCGATGGTTCCGAATCCGAGCCGACCCGCCCGATGGGCTTGTGCCACCCCGGGGTCTTCGCGCACCTTGTGCGCGGCCCACAGGTAGGGCGACCGCACGCCGGTCGGGCGGCCCACCTCGGCCATCAACGCGCGGTCCCACTCCGGGCCAAGGGCCGCGAGTTCGTCCGCGTGTCGGCAGTCCTGCCAGACCATCGCGGGAGCCAGAGCCCGCCCGGTAGCGGTGTCCCACAGCACAGCCGTCGCGCGCTGGGTGGCCAGCGCGACCGCTGCGATACGCACACCGGCCGCCGCTGCGCGGGCGGCAGCAGCTCTGCATACCTCGAATGTCTTTTCCAGAATCTCGCCGGCGTCTTGTTCGACCACACCGAATCGCGGTGTCGATACTGCGAGCCGACGGTATTCCAGATCGTGCACGATACCGTCGGCGGTGACCCAGGCCGCGCGGGTTCCCGTTGTCCCCTCGTCGATTGCGAGAATGGCGGTCGAACTCATACTCGAACCCCGTTCTGCACGGCCGTACCGTCGGCGCCCGGCTCGTAGTCCTCGGATCGGGCGAACCTGGGTGCGTCCTGCTCTTCGTCAGGGCTGACTGCGGCTCGGGTCGGATCCCACGTGATCACGCAGCACACGATGCACGCGAGCAGCGGAGCCACGGAGAGGATCAGGAACGTCGGTCCGAGCCCCAGGTGTGAGCGCAGGATCGGGAAGATCAGCAGTCCGAGTGCGGCGCTGGCACTTCCGATCGCGCCGATCACTCCGTTGGCACCGGCGCGCAGTTCGGAGCGGAACGAGAGTGAGGACAGTGTCTTGCCATTGGCCCCGGGGCCGGCTGAGTGGAACAGGATGAACAACGACGGGATGAGGAAGCCGAGCACCAGCGGTAGATGCGCATGCCAGATACCCAAGACCACCAGCATGACGAATACTGCGCCGAACCCGAGCGCGGACGCTCGACGCAACCCGAGCCGCTCGCCGATCTTCGGGGACAGGAAACCGCCGACAATTCCGAACACATTGAAGACGAGCGCACCGATGGTCGCCACGGTAAAGCTCTGCCCGAAGAGCGCAAGGCCGATAATCGGCAAGTACCATCCGACGGCAAAATACTGAATGGACTGCCCCATCTGCACGGTGCCCGCCAAGATCGTGCGGCGCAGGTAGATCCCCCGGAATATCAGGGCCACGTTCGCCAATCCCCGATCGGCCCGGTTGCGAATCGGGGTCCGATCGTGCGCCGGCGCCGCCGTGAATTCCTCGCCGTAGATCTTGGTCATCGACTCGGCCGCCTGCTCCAGGCGTCCCTTGCGGGCAGCCCACATGGGGCTCTCGACCATGTACCGCGCCTGCGCTACCAGCAGCGCCAGCGCCACCACACCCGCCGAGCCGACCGCGTACCGCCAGATCGCGTCACCGACACCGAGATTGTAGAACCCGATCGTCAGAATCAGGTTGCTGCAGACCGCGGTGTACCAGATGCCCTGCCACGTGTTCAACCGACTCTTGAAGCGTGCCGGGGTGAATTCGGCCAGCAGCGCCATCGCAATCGCGAAGTCGATCCCATAGGCGGCGCCGACGAAGAACCGCCCTATGAGCACAACCTCGAAGCTGGGTGCAAAGGCGCAACAGGCCGCGCCGACGACCGACAGGAACTTCGCCAGGATCAGCGGCCGCACTCGGCCCGACCGATCCGCCATCCAG
Source organism: Nocardia sp. NPDC005998 (assembly GCF_040614395.1). Classification (NCBI taxonomy): domain Bacteria; kingdom Bacillati; phylum Actinomycetota; class Actinomycetes; order Mycobacteriales; family Nocardiaceae; genus Nocardia; species Nocardia sp. NPDC005998. Next base: position 51,846 of record NZ_JBEXUI010000029.1, read on the forward strand.
CCACCGAGCGGATTGAAGGCGACAGCAACCCACGATGCGAATGACGTCAGAACCGCTACCTGGGTGGCGCCGAGGTGCATGTCCCGCGTCATGGGGCCGAGTCCCGCGCTCAGCGCCGAGTTGGCGAACGCGTCGAGGAACAGCCCGCCGAGGGCCAGCCACCAGATGACGCCTGCGCGGCCCGCGATCCGAGGTTGTTCGTCGATATAGGACACGACGTCGTGAACGCCACGAAGTACTTTGTTGGACACGATGCCCGGCCTCTCTGCCGGGAGACCGTTCTGTCGCAGGCTATACCGCAAAAAGGGCAGACTGAAGCCTCCAACAGGAGGTCTCCATTCTTACCCTGGTTCTGGGATGCTAATCACACGAGGGCAGAGATTGCAAGGGGTCGGTGATCGCTATGCCTACGCGCCGACAGCGGCTCCCCGCACAGCGGACACGGCGGCCGCCCCGCCGTATGCTCGCCCGGCTCGGCGGTCCGCAGGGGCTGGTAGCCCGCATCGGACGCCACCTTCCTCGGCGCACCGCGAAGTTCACGACCTTGTCGGACCGGCGACTTACGATCGAGCTCGACCCGCACCGATGAATCCGCGTCGCCCGCGACGTCGATAGGGGTGGGGACCGAACCGAGGAGGATCGCGTGGACCTACCGGTCATGCCACCTGTGCGGCCGATGCTGGCGAAAACGGCGCCGTCGGTGCCACGAGAGCCGGGCCTGAGTTATGAACCGAAATGGGATGGTTTTCGCTGCGTCGTGTTCCGTGACGGCGATGAGGTGGAACTCGGTTCACGCAATGACCGGCCACTGACCCGCTATTTTCCGGAGGTCGCCGAACTCCTGAAGGCGGCGCTGCCGGATAAATGCGTGGTGGACGGGGAAATCGTGGTGGTCACCGACCAGGGACTCGATTTCGATACCCTGCAGAACCGGCTGCATCCGGCGGCCTCGCGCGTCAACAAGCTGGCCAAGGAAACACCGGCCAGCTTTGTCGCCTTCGATCTGCTCGCCCTCGGCGATAAGGATCTGACCGGCGAACCGTTCGTCGAACGCCGGCGGTTGCTCGAGACCATTCTCGACACCGAACTCGCCCGGGTGCATCTGACCCCGATCACCCAGGATCCCGATATCGCTGAGGACTGGTTCACCCGCTTCGAGGGCGCCGGATTCGACGGCGTCATGGTCAAGGCCGACGATCTGGCGTATCTGCAGGACAAGCGGGTGATGCTCAAGGTCAAGCACGAGCGCACCGCGGACTGTGTGGTGGCCGGTTTCCGCTGGCACAAGGATGGCGAAGGCATCGGATCGCTGCTGCTGGGACTGTTCGACGATGAGGGCAATCTGCACCACGTCGGGGTGGCGAGCAGTTTCACGGCGGCCAAGCGCAAGTCACTGGTGGACGAGCTGAAACCGTTGCGGGACAACGCATTGGCGAACCACCCGTGGCGCGAATGGGCGGATGCGGCGGCGCAGGCCAAGGCCGACGGCAAGATGCCCGGCGGGGTGAGCCGGTGGACCGGCGGCAAGGATCTGTCCTGGGAAGCACTGCGCCCGGAACTGGTCGCCGAGGTTCGCTACGAACATGTGCAGTCGGGCCGATTGCGCCACGGCGGCAGGCTCGTTCGCTTCCGCGCCGACCGCACCCCTGAATCGTGTACCTACGCCCAGCTCGACGAGGTCGCACCGGCCGAGTTGAGTGCCATTTTCAGCGCAGCCCGGGGGCAGTGATGGGTGAATCGATCGATATCGAGGTGGATGGCAGATCCGTCGCCATCAGCAATCCCGGCAAGGTCTATTTCACCAAACGCGGTGAGACGAAACTCGATCTCGTCCGGTACTACCAGGCCGTCGCCGAGCCGTTTCTGAAAGTGGTCCGCGATCGGCCGTTACTGCTCGAGCGGTATCCCGACGGGGCCTCGGGTAAGTCGTGGTTTCAGAAGCGCGTGCCGAAATCCGCGCCGGATTGGCTGCACACGGTCGAAGTCGCCACGCCCAATGGCACCACCAGCGATGCCCTGGTGGCACACGATCTCGCACATATTCTGTGGGCGGTCAATCAGGGTTGCCTCGGTTTCCACGTCTGGCCCAATCACATCGGCGATCTGAATATCGCCGACGAACTGCGCATCGATCTGGATCCCTCCCCCGGCATCACCTTCGACGATCTCAAATACGCCGCGGTGCTGACCCGTGAGCTGTTCACCGAACTCGGCATCGATTCCCGGATCAAAACCTCCGGCTCGCGTGGACTGCATATTTACGTTGCGCTGGAACCGAAATGGGACGGCTATCAGGTGCGCGCCGCGGCGGTCGCGCTGGCCAGGGAACTGGAGCGGCGGCATCCGGACCGGATCACCGCGCAGTGGTGGAAGGAGGAGCGCGGCACCCGCGTCTTCATCGACTTCAACCAGAATGCCCCGCACAAAACGGTTTTCGGGGCCTGGTGTGTGCGGCCGAAGGTCGGTGCGCAGGTGTCCACCCCGATCTCCTGGTCCGATCTGGATACCGTCGTCCCCGAGGAATTGACCATCGCCACGGTGCCTGCGCGGCTGGCCGAATTCGGTGACCCGTGGGCGGACCGCCCGGCGCAATCCATCGAGCCGCTGCTGAAAATGTCGGAGCGGGATATGGCCTCAGGGCTCATGGACGCGCCATGGCCGCCGCAATATCCGAAGATGCCCAACGAGCCGCCGCGGGTGCAGCCCAGCCGGGCCAAGAAGGTCGACCCGGAAGGCTAGTTACCGAAGGGCTATTCGGTCCAGAGCACCCACACCTTGCTCTCACAGGTGAGTGCGCGCCCGTCCGCCGTGCGGGCACTCTTCGTTGATCCATCGCATTTCGTTCCGGCCTCCGCGACGGTGCCCCCGATGGTGTACGGACCGTTCCACTGGTAGACACCGCCGCTGGCCAGGCATAGCAGGGTGGAGCCGTCCGCGCCGGTGCCGATGCGGCCCGGCTCGGTGCACACCGTGCCCTTCTTCGGAGTCGCCGTCGACGGGGCGGTCGTCGTGACCGGGGGCGCGACCACGGTCGGCGCCACCGTGGGCTGCGGGACGGCGGTCTGGGCGATGGTCGAGGGCAGCGCGACACTCGACACGGTAGGCGTACGGTTCGCCCCGGACAGCGCATCGGAGAAGTTGCCGCCGGACAGCACGACATATCCCGCGATGCCGACCACCTCGATCACACCCAGCAGCAGCGCGCACACCGCCATGGTCTTGCCGCGCGGATGGCTGAAGGCGATGAATCCGAAGACGATCGCGACCGGGAACAGGCCGAGCAGGGCGGCAACCAACGCGACGACCGCGTACGGATTGACGATGGGCGGAACCTCGACCCGTAGCCGACCGGCCCGGCGGCTCCGGTTCGCCGGCTCGGTCTCGGGCCAGCGCTCGGTGGGGTCCGGGTCCGGCCACCGGCCGCCCGGTCCCATCTCCTGCTCGTACTCCTCCGGCTGTGCCTCCGGCCAGCGCTCGCGCTCACGGTTATCCGTCCGTGCCATCCAGGTCCCTCTTCCACACCACCAAACCGCGCAGGAACCACGAACTGCCCGGACCCGCCCCGATACCGACAAAGGATAGGGGCCATTGGCCGCAGCATCATCCGAAACGGCCCATCAATCGTCATCAAACCGTAATCGCGAATGCCGCCATGTCAAACCGGACCGTACTCCCATCCGGGAGGTCGGATTCGACATGGCCCGCCCGTCAGCCGGAGTAACAAACCGGCAAACACCACTCGCGAATAGCGAAATGAGGTGGATCCTGGTTACACGGCGAGCGACATGCTGTGAATTCCACTTCAGGAGGATCCATGCGCGGTGAAACGGATTCGACCGGAGACCGAACCCGGCCGTGGCATTCCCACGCGGGCGATCTACTCGGTGACGACTACAACGTTCCCGGCATCATTCTTTGTGCCCTGGGCGTCGTCGCCATGGCGTGCACCCTCACCGCGGCCGGTTACGGCTTCACCGGATGGACGCAGATCGGCGCGATAGCGACGGCGAGTTTGTGGATCACGGGCATCGGCGCGTTACTGGTGGAACATCACCGGGAGCAAGTCATCGAGTTGAAGTACGGACGGCGCGGGCACGCGCCGGGACATGTGCGGCCGCTGCGCTACAGCGGCACCGAGCGCAGGATCTCGGCGGGTGAAACCAAGTCCGAGTTGACGAGTCGGCAGTAGCGACCGCTCGCGGGGTCATTCGAGACCACACCCGATGCCGAAGGCTGATCGCGGCTCAGCGCCCGCCGTCCACCTTCGGCATTGTTTCGGTCATCAGCGTCATCAGCATGTCCGCCAGTAAGACGTGTACCTGTTCGCGGGTGAGCGTGCCGCGGGTGATCCATTCCCGGCCCGCGACCTTCACCAGACCACCGAATGCGCGGACCATGGCCCGCAATTCGGCACTGTGCGCCGATTCCGCGCGCCCGACCATCAGCAGCATCCGCTCGGCGGCCGCGTCATCGGCCTGATCCAGGATGTGCTGCACCTCCGGATCGTCGCCGACCCCCTCATGGCTGGTCACCTTGACCCAGGTGCTGCCGTGTTCGGAGATCACATCCAGCAGCCAGTGCACACTCGCGTCGACGCGCTCGCGATCGGTGCCGGTCGGCGCGACCATATCGTCGAGGCGCGGCAGGGTGACCATCCGCCGCACCACCGCGAGATATAGGTCGCGCTTATTGCCGAAGTAATGGTTGATCAGACCGCGCGCGACCCCGGCGCGTTGTGCGAGTTCCGCGGTGGACACCGCCGCATACGGCCGTTCGCCGAACATGTCGATCGCGCATTCGAGGATCTGCGCGCGGCGTTCGTCCGGCTCCAGCCTGCGTCTGCGCGGCTGCGCCTCGGTGTTGTTTCGAGTGATCCGCAAGCGATCGCCTGCGGCGATCTCAGAGTGACCTGGCAATGAGATCCTTCATCACCTCGTTGCTGCCGGCGAGGATGCGCAGTACGCGGGCACCGGTGTAGAGCTGGGAAATCGGATACTCCGTCATGTAGCCGTAGCCGCCGAACAGTTGCAGGCAGCGATCGACCACAATACCGAGTTGATCGGTGAGCCAATACTTCGACATCGCAGCAGTGGGAATATCGAGTTCGCCGCGCAGATGCTGCACGATGCAGTCGTCCAGGAAGATCCGGCTCACCTTGGCGATGGTCGCGCATTCGGCCATCTCGAATTTGGTGTTCTGCATCGCGAACAGCGGCTTGCCGAAGGCCTCACGTCCCTTGGTGTAGTCGACGGTCAGCCGCACGGCCTGCTCCATCATGGCGACCGCGATGATGCCGGTCACCAGTCGCTCCTGGGCCAGCAGCTGCATCATCTGATAAAAGCCCTGGCCTTCGGCCTCGCCGAGGAGGTTCGAGACGGGCACGCGCAAGCCGTCGAAGAACAGTTCGGCGGTGTCCTGGGCCTTGCCGCCGATCTTGTTGAGGATGCGGCCGCGCTTGAAGCCCGGGGTGTCATCGCCGACCTCGGCGAAGATCAGGGATACGCCCGCCGCGCCCTTGGTGGGGTCGGTCTTGGCGGCGATGATGATGCCATCGCAGAGCCAGCCGTTGGTAATGAAGATCTTCGAGCCGGTGATGACGTATTCATCGCCCTCGCGAACCGCGCGGGTCTTGATGTTCTGCAGATCCGAGCCGGTGCCCGGTTCAGTCATGCCGATGGACAGCACCATCTCACCGGTCGCGGCCTTGGGCAGCACCCGCTGCTTGAGGTCCGCGGTGCCGAAGCGGTGGATATAGGGCGCGATGATCGAGCTGTGCACCGGCATGCCGAGCGCACCGTCACCCGCGAATGCCTGTTCCTCGATGATGGCGGCCTCGTGCGCGAAAGTGCCACCGCCACCGCCGTATTCGGCCGGGATGGCGGTGCACAGCAGGCCGAGTTCACCGGCCCGGTTGTACAGCGCGCGGTCTGGATGTCCCTGCGCGACGAACTTCTCCTCATGCGGGACGACCTCCCTCTCGAAGAAGGTTCTCGCTAGTTCCCGGACCGCCTCGACCTCGTCGTCACTCCATGCGGCGCGTGCCATCGCATAAATCCTTTGCTCATGCGCGCAGGCCTGCTCGCCCGCGTCTCGCCATCAGATTCGCGCACTATTGGCATGATGTCAACAAAGCGGGCGCGCGACAGGTACGGGCGGGTGTACGAGGATGGAATGCGGATCAGCCGGTCGGGCGCTGCGCCTGGTTGACGGCCGCGAGCGAGGTGAAGATCGGGGTATCGGGATCGGCCGAAATGCCCTGCCGACGCAGGAATCCGTCGATCAGGCCCCAGACGAATTCGGTGGCCTGCTCGACGAATTCGGCCGTACCTCCAGGACGCTCGGAATCGGCTTCGCCGAGCCACAGGTCGGTGACCGCGACGACCACACCGACGACCGCGCGAGCGAGATAGTCGATGCCGGTGGCATCGATCGGGATGGACTCGGCGACTTCGCGCGCCTGCCCGGCGAATCGGCCCGCGGCCGCGCGACCGAGATCGAATTGCACTACCGAACCGTCCGCGTGCTGGGTGACATGCGCCTGGCCAAGAAACCGAAAGACGTTGGGGTGCTGGAGGATACTGTCGGCATAGCCGGTGAGCACACGACGCAGCGCGACCCGCGGCGGTTGCAGCATCAGTGTCAGATCATTGCCCGCGGCGGCCCCAGCCGATTTCGCCATCCGGTTGCCGATCTCGGTGTAGAGGTCGGCCTTATCGGCGAACTGGCGGTACAGGCGCGGCTTGGTAATCCTGGCCTCGCGGGCGATGTCGTCCATGCTCGGGTGCGGGCCGTCGCGGTCGATCACCCGAATGGCCGCGTCGACGATCTCCTCGCGGGTGATCGTCCGCGGCACGGATCTATCCGAACGGGCCATGGTGCGGAGCATACACGTACCGGCGGTACACGCTTTTGAGCCGCGCAAATCCCTGGTCGACAGCGCGATATGGGTGACCGACTTCATAGTCGACGCAGGTTTCAACCCATTGCCTCAGGTGCATTCGTACTGTCAGTATCGGCTCACGTACCGGTGGTACACAGCAGCACCCAGCGCATCGATCGAGGCAACAAGATGACCGAACAGCTCGACTCAGCCGACCCGACCGGCGCCCGGCAGCCGCACCGACAGTCGACCGTTGACGGCGCACACGGTGCACTTGCCGTCTTCGAATGGGGCGTGGTCGACGCCGAACCTCTGGTACTGGTGCACGGCCTGTCCGACACACACATGGTGTGGTCGGCGGTGGCGGCGCTGCTCGCCGACGGATTCCGGGTCATCGCCTATGACGTGCGCGGGCACGGTCGATCGGCGAAACCCGGTGCGCCGCAGGACTATCGACTCGACTCGCTGGCCGAGGACTTCTTCGCGCTGATCGATGCGGTCAGCCCGAAGCGGGCGGTGCACGTCTGCGGACACGGCTGGGGTGCGGTGCAGGCCTGGGAGGCGGTCTGCGATCCGCGCGCCAATACCCGCATTGCCTCGTTCACGGCGGTCGCCGGTCCGAATCTCGATCACGTCGGCCTGACACTGCGCGAGTTGGCGGCGCAGCCGGGGCGCGCGCTGCGACTGATCGCCGACCCGAAGTTCCGACGACACGGGGCCGGATCGGCCCGGACCGCGGCGCAGCGGATCGCCTATCCGCCCCGGGTGCGCACCTGGCTGATCGACCAGCTCGGCGGCATCGCCCGCGCGTACGCGCCCCTCGCCCCGACCTGGCGCGCGGATCTGGCGGCAGGCGCGTGGATCGCCGCGGCCAATCTCGCACACCGTTTGCTGTGGCCGCGCGAGCGGACCACCGCGGTGCCGGTGCAACTGGTCGTCGACACCACCGATGTACTCGTACCACCGTTCCTCTACTACGGCAGTGCGCGCTGGGTGGACCGGCTGTGGCGCTGTCCGATTCCGGCCGATCACTGGCTGCCGGTGACCGAGCCGCTGCTCGTGGCCGAGGCCATCGCCAATTTCGTCGAGGATCTGCGCGCCGCGAATACCAGCATTCCGCACCAGTGACACCGAAATCCATGAGCGGAGCGCAATCTTCGTGCTCGACGCAGCCAGCACACCCACCAGTGGCGGTCGGTCGGGATCGCCGGGCAAATGAACGAGATGGTACTTTGCGCGCATGACCGGACCGGGGGAACAGCAGAATCAGCCCAACGACGCCTGGTGGGCACAGGAGCAGCCACCGCAGGCGCCGCAGTATTCACAATCGGATCCGACGATGGTCGGGCAGCCCGGTTTGCAAGTGCCACCGCAGCCCGTGGCGCCAGCGGCGGGGCAACCGGCCGGCGGCGCCGAGCAGCGGCCCGCTGATCCGACACTGCTGCGGCAGCCGTTCGACCAGCCAGGGGCCGTGCCCGCCGGATATCAATCGGGCACGGGCTATCAGCAGCCCGGATACCACCAGTCCACACCCGGATATCCGCAGCCGGGATTCCAGCAGGCGCCGAGCACGCCCGGATTCCCGCAGGCCGCACCGGGTTTCCAGCAGCCGACGCCCGGATTCCCGCAGGGGGCACCAGGATTCGAGCAGCCCGCGCCCGGATTCCCGCAGGCCGCACCGGGATTCCAACAGCCCGGCGCCGGATTCCAGCCCGCGCCGGGATTCCCGCAGCAGGCGCCCGGATACCCACAGCCACCCAAATCCGGTGGTAAAGGCTGGCTTTGGGCGCTCGGCGCGATCGTGCTCACCTCCGCGGTCTGGGCGGTCGCCATGTTCGCGATCGGCGCCTTCGACGCGGGCAAGGCCGATATCAGCAAGGACGCCGACCTGCGCGGCTACAAGTACATCGAGAATCTCTGCGATATCACCGATACCTCGCCGTACACCAGCGCCGGCTTCACCCTGTCGAAGTCCGATTCCTCGGGCGAGACCTACCCGAAGCACGACGGCTCCAAGCACGCGGCGGTCGATTCAATGGGCTGCGATGTTCGCTTCACCCCGTCCGGATCGAGTGAGAAATACGACTACGCCGCGATCTATACCAGCGCGCAAGTGCACAAGCAGTCCAACCCGGGGCCGGAATTCACCGCATCGTACGAGACCTGGACGCAGAGCGAATACGGCAAGGACTCGAAGGTCGAGAAGATCTCCGGGCTCGGCGACGAGGCGTATGTGATAACCGGCAAGCACAAGTCCGACGATCCGACCGCCGATGTCTCCGTGGCCGTGCGCGACGGCTGGACCACCTACCACATCAGCTGGTCGCAGTATTCGTCGAGCACTTCGAAGTCCTCGGGCAAGATCCTCAGTACCGCCGAGGTCACCGAACTGCTGAAGAAGACGGCGAACTCGACAATGAGCAAGCTGCGCAAATAGCCGGCGGCCGGTCGGTGCGGGACCGCCGTGCCGACCGGTCGAAACCGCGAATGCGACAATGAGTGGGTCAACCCCCATGTTCACGAAGGACAAATCCGCATTCCGATGGCCGAGTACACCGCGTCGACGTCTACCCAACCAGCGCCGAGCGGCACTGCCATCGCCCCCGATGAGCTGGCGATCTGCCTTCGGGTGCTGGAACAGGCCGGGCAGTTGGACAAGGACGATCCGGATTCGATCGCGGTGCAACGCGCCGTCGGCCATATGTTCAAGAAGCTCAAGCAGCGCCGCCGGACCGAGGCCAGGGATGCGGTCGCCGAGGCGGACCGCGCAGTGGTCGCCGCGACGGCGACCGGCTCCCCGAACCGGATCGATGACGAGACCGCGGGCATTCTGCTGACCTCGAATGCGGCGGGCGCGAGTGCGGGCACCCTTATCCGGCCGCGGCCCTGCTATATCTGCAAACAGCGCTACACCCGGGTCGACGCGTTCTACCACCAACTGTGCCCGGACTGCGCGGCGAGCAGCCACGCAAAACGGGACGCCCGTACCGATCTCACCGGGCGGCGCGCCCTGCTGACCGGCGGTCGCGCCAAGATCGGCATGTACATCGCGCTGCGGCTACTGCGCGACGGTGCGCACACCACCATCACCACCCGTTTCCCCAATGACGCCATCCGCCGCTTCGCCGCCATGGACGACAGCGCCGACTGGCTGCACCGACTGCGCATCGTCGGCATCGATCTCCGGGATCCGGCCCAGGTCGTCGCGCTCGCCGACGATGTCGCAGCGCAGGGGCCGCTGGACATTCTGATCAATAATGCCGCCCAGACCGTGCGCCGCTCCCCCGGCGCCTACAGCGCACTGGTCGATGCCGAATCCGGTCCGCTGCCCGCTGGCGCGCTGCCGGATGTGGTCACCTTCGGCAAGACCATGCAGGCGCACCCCACCGCTCTCACCGCCTCCCTGACGCCGACGCTGTCCTCCGCCGATGTCGCCGAACTGGCGCTGGTCGCCGGATCGGCCACGCCGGAACGCATTTCCCGCGGCATCGCGATCGACGCCGGTGGTCTGGTGCCGGATCTGGCGCATACCAACAGCTGGGTGCAGACCGTCGGCGAGGTGAATCCGACCGAACTGCTCGAGGTCCAGCTGTGCAATTCGGTGGCACCGTTCATCCTGGTCTCCCGGCTGCGCCCGGCCATGGCGGCCGCCGCGGCCCGCCGCAAGTATGTGGTGAACGTCTCGGCCATGGAGGGCCAGTTCTCCCGCGCGTACAAGGGTGCGGGCCACCCGCACACCAATATGGCCAAGGCCGCGCTGAATATGCTGACCCGCACCAGCGCCCGGGAGATGTTCGAAGAGGACGCCATCCTCATGACCGCCGTGGATACCGGCTGGATCACCGACGAACGCCCGCACTACACCAAGATCCGCCTCGCCGAAGAGGGCTTCCACGCTCCCCTCGACCTGGTCGACGGCGCGGCCCGCGTCTACGACCCGATCGTCCAGGGCGAGACCGGCAACGATCTGTACGGCTGCTTCCTCAAGGACTATCAACCCTCGCCCTGGTGATCAGATCCTCGGCAGACGATCGACCCAGCGGACACTCGAACCGTCATATCGCACGGATTACGGGACTACGCTGGGCATATGCTTTATCGGCTGCTGGCCGATGCCACCGCCGCGGTGCATTTCGTGTTCGTGGCGTATGTGGTGGTCGGTGGGTTCATGGCGTGGCGCTGGCCCCGCACCATCTGGCTGCATCTGCTCGCGTTCGGGTGGGGGTTCAGCACGGTTCTGTTCGGATTCGTCTGTCCGCTCACGAATTTGGAGAATTGGGCGCGGCATCGGGCCGGTGTGGCCGGGCTGCCGCCGAGCGGGTTCATCGACCACTATCTGACCGGGGTGATCTATCCGGAAAGCGCGTTGGGGTTGGTGCGCGGGTTGGTCGCGGTGTGCGTGGTGGTGTCCTGGGTCGGCTACGTCCGGAGGGTGCGGGCGATGAGGTCAGCGACCTCGGAGACCTTGTCGTCCAAGTAGAAGTGTCCGCCGGGGAAGACGTTGTGCGCGAAGGAGCCGCGGGTGTGCTCGCGCCAGTCCTGGGCCTGCTCCGGTGTCATGGTCGGATCGTCGGTACTGACCAGGGCCGAGACATCGCAGGACAGTGGGGCGCCGTCGCGGTAGCGGTAGGTCTCGATGGCCTGGTAGTCGCTGCGCACGGCGGGTAGCACCAGTTCCGCCAGGCTCGGTTCCTCGCGCAGGATCCGGACCGACGCCGGATCGGTTGCCAGGCGCTCCAGATCGCCGATCAGATCGTCATTCGAGCCGAGGTGCAGGCGACCCCGCTCGATGAAAGTCGGGGCGGGGCGGCCGGATACGAACAGCGTCGTCAACGGTTGTCCCTTGCGCTCGAGGCGGCGCGCGGCTTCGAAGGCAACGGTCGCGCCCATGCTGTGACCGAACAGCGAAAGTTGCTGCACCGGGCCCTGATTCAGCACCTCCTCCACGATCCGGTCGACGAGGGTGTCCAAATCGTCGATGGCGGGCTCACCGAGCCGGTCCTGCCGACCCGGGTACTGCACGGCCACGACGGCGATGCCGTCGTCGAGCCGTTCGGCCAGTGCGCGATATGCGGTAACCGAACCACCGCCCGGCGGGAGGCACAGCAGTTGGTGGCGCGGCGCGGGATGCGCTCGCAGCACCCGCAGCCAGTCCGTCGCGACCATGGCTCTGCCCACGTCGATCTCCTTCTCCGTTGAAAGATTCCTCACATTGCCCCGACCGCGATATCGGTCTGCCAACCGCGATGTTTCAGCCGAGATATGTTCCGTACCAATCCAGGACCCGTCGCCAGGCCTCGGCCGCGGCGGTCGGGTTGTAGCGGGGGCCGGTGTCGTTGAAGAAGGCGTGGTCCGCGTTCGGGGCGACGTAGATCTCGTGGGTGAGGCCAGCGCGGTCGAGCGCCGCTTCCGCGGTGGGTCGCGAGGCGATCACCCGTTCGTCCTTGGCGGCGTAGATGCCGAGCACCGCGGCCTTCGAGCCGGTCAGGTCCCCATTCTCCGGGAAGGGGCCGTAAAACGGAGTCGCCGCGGCAAGTGTCGGGGTGCCCGCGGCCAGTAGCAGCCATACCAGACCGCCGCCGAAGCAGAACCCGGTGGCGCCGACCTTCTTTCCGGGCACCCGGCGCTCCAGTTCGGCGATTCCGGCCTGCAAATCGGCGGTGAACTGCTCCGGCGCGATCTTGCCGAGTTCGGCGGTGGCCGCCGCCGGATCTTTGAAGGCGGCGGTGCCGCCCAGCTCGGAGAGCAGGTCCACGGCCAGTGCGGAGTATCCGGCACCCGCGAAACGTCCTGCCACCGAACGGATATGGTCGGTGAGTCCCTTGTTCTCGTGGATGACCAGCACACTTCCGCGCGGCTGCGCGGCGGCCGCCCACGCGGCCTGTAGCTGACGACCGCCGGGGCCGGGAAAGGTGATCGCGGTGACCGCGACCGCGTCGTTCACCCCCGGCGGGGCCGCCGACGCCGCGGGCGTCGAGCCCGTCGATGCGGAGTTCGCCTGATCACCACTGCTCGAGCAGGCGGCGAGCAGGGCGGCCGCCGCGGTGGCGCCGACCCCGAGCATTCCCAGTCGGCGCAGTGCCTCGCGGCGGCCGATCAATCCGTCGGCGTGATCGGTGGCAATCTCTTCGGCTATGTAACGCTGCAGCGGCGTCATGGCCCCGACCCTACTACTGCCGCACAACAACTACTCTCGGTCTGGTGATTGCGCACGAACAGCTGGTCCGTGACTACGAAGCCGGAATCGGTGTCCCAGCCTCCGACACCACCCCCTCCGCCGATCCGGGCGGCTGTTTGGCTGCGACGCTGCCGGTTTGGGCGCTGGCCGCCGGTTCGGTGGCCGCGGTGACGGCGGCGGCCAACCGCATACGCGACGTACACCACCTAAATCCGGTGGCGCACCGGCTCGATCCGGACCGGATCACCGCCGCCTTCTCCAGTGAGCGGCTGCTGCGCATGGGCGGTGCGCCCGCGTCGGCATTCGCCGACCTATCCGGATTCTTCCCGACCTTCGACGGCTGGGTCCGCACCCACGCCAACTACCCGCATCATCGCGCGCGACTGCTCGCCGCGCTCGGACTCCCCGATGACGCGCCCGTCGATCTGGCGGTCGCGCAGATGGCGATGAGCCGCGCCAGCGATGTGGAGGAACTCGCCGCCGCGCACGGCGCGATCGCGGTACAGGTGCGCACCGAAGCGGAGTGGGCGGCCAGTCCACAGGGGCAGGCTGCCGCATCGGGTCCGCTGGTGGCGATCGACACCCGGATCGATCGTGGCGAGATCGGCTTGCCGATCGGCGCATCGCCGTTGCAGCCATTGCGTGGCGTCCGGGTGCTCGATCTGACCCGCGTCGTCGCCGGACCGGTGGCGACTAGAACACTGGCGCTGCTCGGTGCCGATGTGCTGCGGATCGACCCGCCGCGACTACCCGAAATCCCCTGGCAGTACCACGACACCTGCCAGGGGAAACGCTCGACGCTGCTCGATCTGCGTGCGCAGCTACCGGTGGTCGATGATCTGCTCGCCGCCGCCGATGTGCTGATCACCGGATACCGGCCCGGCGCGCTGGAACATGCCGGGCTGACCGCCGCCCGTCGTCCCGGCCTGGTGCACGGCCGGATATCGGCGTGGGGTGAATCCGGTCCCTGGGGTCAACGCCGCGGTTTCGACAGCATTGTGCAGGCCGCGGCCGGTATCTCGATCATCGAAGGCGCACCCGCGGTGCCCGGGGCGCTGCCCGCGCAGGCACTCGACCACGCCTCCGGCTATCTACTCGCCGCCGGTGTGATCGATGCGCTCGTCGCCCGCGCCCATGACGGCATCGGACGCGACGTCCGAGTCGCGTTGGCGCGCACCGCGTCCTGGCTCCTCGACGCCTCCGGCCGGACCCCGCGGCATCCGCAGGCCACGGCGCCGAATCCGATGGCGGCGGTCACGCACGGCAATATCATCACCGCGGCGCCGGTGCTCGCCGAATATCCGGACTACGCCTGGCCCGCACCGCGATACGGTGCGGACCGGCCCGCTTGGCCCTTGCCAACGCGGTAGCACCTGCGCGGACCTGCTCCGGGCCGCGGAAGATTCGTTTGCGGTCGATCGGCGGTGGCCGATGAAACAGCAAGTGGCGGCGATGCTGCCCGAACGGCTCGGCGACGCGGTTCTGCTCGCGGCGCGCACGGCATTCCTGGACGGCGTGCACGTCACCGCGACCATTGCTGGCCTTGCCGCACTGGCACTTTCGGTGATCGCGGTGCCGCGGCTGCGGCGCATCCCCGCCGGAGCGTTCTCGAATCAGTCCTGACCGGTCAGGACTCGCGGGCCAGGGCCGCGATGGCCTTGGCCAGTCGCGCGCCGTCGGGGAGGGTGCTGCCACTGGTGATGGTCCACAGGATGCCGAGGCCCTGGGTCAGTACGAAATACAGTTCGGCGATCGCCTCTGCGGTGTCCTGATCCAGATCCGGGCGAGATTCCCGTAGAGCCCGACCGAGGTCGGTGTAGGCACCGGTCAGGCTGTCGTCCATATAGGTCTTCGATTCCGGTGTCCGCGCGACCCGCACCAGATTCTCCAGACTGGCCAGCATACCCTCGCGGTTGTCCTCGAAAACCTGCGGCATTCCGTCCCACAACCGGATGAAAGCCGCCAGCGGCGGCTGACCGGCGCCGTCGTGGATCAGCGCCTCCATCCGGTCACCGATATCGGTGCCGAGCGCCTGGGCCAGCGCCTCGGTGATCAGCCGATCCTTGGAGCCGAAGTGGTAGCCGATCGCGGCCAGGCTCACACCCGCCGCCGCGGCGATATCACGGGCGGTCGTCTTTGCCACACCACGTTCGATAATGGCCTTACGCGCTCCCGCCAACAGGTCTTCCCGATTTCCCATGATCTCAGCCTACACTTGGCTCAGACATTTGTACTAGACGTTCGTGCCACCGCTGTGTTAAACATTTGTCTGACACATTCGTCCGACAGATTGGCGCGGTCATGAGCACCACCAACACCCTGCACATCCTCATCAGCGGCGGAGGCATCGCTGGCAACGCGCTCGCGCTGCAGTTGCTGCGCGCGGGCATCCGCACCACCGTCGTCGAGCGCTCCCCCAAGCCGCGCCCCGGCGGTCAGGCCGTCGACCTGCGCGGGCCGAGCCGCGAGGTCGCCGAGCGGATGGGAATCATGCCGGGCATCCGCAAATACCAGCTCGACGAGCGCGGTATGGCCTACGTCGACGAACACGGCCGGGAGTTCGCCAGGATGCCCGCGGAGATGTTCGACGGCAAGGGGCCGGTCGCCGAGATCGAGATCACCCGGGGCGATCTGAATCAGGTGCTACTCACCGAACTCACCAGCACGGCAGGTGAACTCGACTACCGCTACGGCGAATGGATCGAGGCACTGCGGCAGGACGACACCGGGGTAGATGTCACCTTCGCATCGGGTCGCACCGAGCGCTTCGATCTGGTCGTCGGGGCCGACGGGGTGCATTCGGCGACCCGGCAGCTCGCCTTCGGCCCGGAGGAACAGTTCGTCACCTACCTCGGCGGGTACATGTCCTTCTTCACCATCCCGACGCCCGCCGGAACCGAGCCCGGCTGGTTCAAGATGCATACGGTGCCCAGCGCCGCGGTCGCGATTCGACCGGATGCCGATCCGGCGACCTCGAAGGCGATCATCACCGTGCGCACCGAAGCCGATCCGGCGCTGCGCCGCGATGTGGCCGCGCAGCAGCGGTTCATCCACGACGCGCTGGCCGAAGCGGGATGGCAGACGCCCGCCGTACTGGACGCGATGAGCACCACCCCGGACTTCTACTTCGACATGCTGGCCCGCGTCGATATGCCGTCACTGTCCAACGGCCGGGTCACCCTGCTCGGCGATTCCGGCTTCTGCGGTTCCCCGATGACCGGCATGGGTACCGCGATGGCGATTGTCGGCGCATACGTCCTGGCCGGTGAAATCGCCTCCGCCCCTGACGATCTCGCAAAGGCGCTGACCCGCTATGCGGAGATCGTCACGCCGTTCCTGGACAATGCCAAGGAACTGCCCGGCGGTGGCATCAAGATGATGCTGCCGACCTCGCGCATCGGCACGCGCATGGCGCGGGTGAGCATGCGCCTCATGACCTCGCGACTGCTCCGGCCGGTGATGATGAAGATGATGACCGACACCGACGACTACGTGCTGCCCTCCTACTGAGCCTCACGGCTGAGCGACGGCATCGACTCGCTAGGCTCGACGGGTGCGGCAAAAGATCATTATGGACGTCGATACCGGTATCGATGATTCACTCGCGCTGCTGTACCTGCTCGCCTCCCCGGAGGCCGAGATCGTGGGAATCGCCGCCACCGCGGGCAATGTGCCCGCGCCGCAGGTGGCGGCGAACAATCTCGCCTGGCTCGATGTGTGCCGGGCACCCGATATCGAGGTCGCGCTCGGTGCCGCGACACCGCTCGCGATCCCGTTGCGCACCACCGAGGACACCCACGGGCCGCAGGGCGTCGGCTATGCGGAACTGCCAAAGTCCGCTCGATCGCTCTCGCCTCGGTCCGCGGCGCAGATGTGGGTCGATCTGGTGCGTGCGGCACCCGGCGAGATCATCGGGCTCTGCACCGGACCACTGACCAATCTCGCACTCGCCCTTCGGCTCGAACCACGATTGCCACTGCTGCTGCGGCGGCTGGTGATCATGGGCGGGGCCTTCAACCATCCCGGCAATACCACCCCGACCAACGAATGGAATGTGCACGTGGACCCGGAGGCGGCCAAGGAGGTCTTCGACGCCTTCTCCGCCGCCCCTGCCGATCGACGGCCCATTGTGTGCGCGCTCGATATCACCGAGACCATCGAGATGCGGCCCAAACATGTGGCCCAGCTCGCCGAGCGCGCGGGCAGCCTGCCCGTCGAGGTGGTTTCGGAGACCGATCCGCCGGAGGCCAGGTCGGCGACGAGCAATCCCATCGTGCGCCACTTCACCGATGCGGTCCGGTTCTATTTCGACTTCCACAAGCTCTACGACCAGGGCTATCTCGCGCATATGCACGATCCGTTCGCGGCGGCCGTCGCGCTGGATCCCGCACTCGCCAGCACTCGACCGGCCACGGTCGATGTGGAACTCGTCGGCACCCTTACGCGCGCGACGACGGTGGCGGACTGGGCTGGCATGTGGGGCCGGGAACCCAACGCCGACATCGTCATCGGCACCGAGCCCGATGTGTTCTTCGAGCGATTGATCACCAGGGTCGGCGACTTCGCTCGCGCGATCTATCCGGAAGGGGCGCAATGACAGGCGACGACAATACCTATCTCGCCGAGTTCCGCACCCGACTCGACCTGCCCGGAATCATCGATGTCCATACGCATTTCATGCCGGAGCAGGTGATGGCCAAGGTGTGGGCGTACTTCGATTCGGCCGGTCCGCTGGTCGGCCGGGAGTGGCCCATCGCCTACCGCGACGATGAACAGGTCCGATTGAAGACATTGCGCGGCTTCGGTGTTCGCGCATTCACCTCACTGGTGTATCCCCACAAACCCGATATGGCAGCCTGGCTCAACGAATGGACCGCCGAATTCGCCGAACGCACCCCGGATTGCCTGCACACCGCGACGTTCTATCCCGAACATTACGCCGACAGCTACGTGGAGGCGGCCATTGAACGCGGTGCCCGGATATTCAAGGTCCATGTGCAGGTCGGCGACTTCCATCCCGGTGATCCGCTGCTGAATCCGGTATGGGGCATGCTGGAGGATGCGCAGATACCGGCGCTGATCCACTGCGGCTCCGGTCCGGCACCTGGCGAATTCACCGGACCCGAGCCCATTGCCGGTCTGTTGCAACGGTTTCCGCGCCTGCGACTCATCATCGCGCATATGGGCACACCCGAATACTCCGAATTCCTGGATCTGGCAGAGGAATACCCGGGGGTGTATCTGGACACGACGATGGTATGGACCGATTTCACCGAGGCCGATGCCCCCTTCCCCACCTCGGAACACGGCAGGTTGCGCCACTTCGGTGACCGGATTCTGTTCGGCAGCGACTTCCCGAATATCCCGTATTCCTACGGGCATTCGATCTACTCGCTGGAACGCCTGGACCTGGGCGACGCCTGGCTACAACAGGTCTGCTACCGAAATGCCGCCCGGCTCTTCGGAATCCATTAGCACCTAGGCCCCTGCCACCGTGAATCTGGTCCGGCGGTGCACGGGCCGCTCGGCCTCATCGAGCAGTGCTACCGCGAAATCCTCCATGGAGATGGTCGAGACGCCATCGGCGCGGGTGAGCAGTTCGTCCACGCCGACCCGGTAGCTGCCGGTGCGCGCCCCCGGCACCAGTTCGGCGGGTGGGCTCAGATACGTCCAGTCGGTGGTGGTTTCGGCGCGGCAAATGGCCAATTGGTCGGCGCAGGCCTGTGCGATGGCACGCAGTTCGACCGGGAACTCCGGACTTTCGTGCAGGGTCAGCGGATCCGCGCCGGGCACGACCAGGGTGGCCGCGCCGCCGACCACCAGCAGGCGGACGCCGGTGCATGCCAGACCGGATAGGAGCACCGAGGTGATTGCGGCTAGTTCCTGCTCGTGACCGGGTGCCGGGCGGGTCGCGGTGATCACCAGATCCTGGCCCGCGCTCAGCGATACGACATCGTCGAGGTTCGCGGCGTCTCCGGTGCGCAACGTCGCCGCGGCGGGCACCGCACGGGCCCGCGCAAGGTCCCGGACCACCGCGGTGACCTCGTGCCCGCGGTCCAGCGCCTCGGCCACGACCCGACTGCCGACATCGCCCGCCGCTCCGAACACGGTGATACGCATGATGATTCGCCTTTCGTAGAGCTCATAGATCGCTTAGCTCTAAGAAACATAGCTTAGCGTTAAGTAATTTCGGCTTATGAGATACCTCACCGCTGAGGTATTCGCTAGGCTGCGGACGTGACCGATCATGTCGAACGGGTGCTCGACCAATGGCGTACGCAGCGTCCCGACCTGGACGTCTCGCCGATGGCCGTGCTCGGCAGACTGACCAGACTGTCCCAGGTCGTCGGAACCGAGCTGCGCAAGACCTTCGCCGCGCACGGACTCGACGCCGCCTCCTTCGATGTCCTCGCCACCCTGCGCCGCAGCGACCCACCCCACCGCCTCACTCCCACCGAACTCATGCGCTCGGCCATGATCACCTCGGGCGGGGTCACCCAGCGCCTCGACCGCCTGGAGGAACGCGGCCTCGTCGCCCGCGCCCGCAGCGAATACGACGGGCGGGGCGTACACGTCACGCTCACCGAAGCGGGACGCGAACTCATCGATGCGGCACTGCCCGACCACGTCGCCACCGAGGCCCGCCTGCTCGAACCCCTGACGCCCGCGCAACGCAAGCAGCTCGCATCCGCACTGCGCACCCTGCTCGAGGCACACGGCGATTCGGTCTGACGCCCAGGATCGACTAGAGCCAACTCGTCTTGCGGTCGGAATCACTCCACCGCAAGGAAATTGCAAATCAGCGGCGTTTATCCGCGATTGCCGAAGGATGATTCATTTCGCAACGATTCGTGACGCGGACATTTCTAGAATTTCGCAATCTATGTCGGAATCGTTAACAGGCGCGATCGCTTGCTGACCGGGTCGGCCCATCGGGCGGATTTCGCATATCGCTGCCCGTTAACAGCGGACCTCCAAACGCAGAATTTAGTGGCAACGGCCACAATCGAGAGGAAAGGCATGTCCGAGTCCGAGAACAATTGGCAAGCCCCCGGTATCCCGGCAGCCGGTCGAGTGCAGCACGGCGCGCCCGTGGGCCGACCTGCGCCGCGCCGCCGTGGTCGCAGGGCTGTTGTGATCGGTGTCGTATCGCTGCTGGTGCTCGCTGGCATCGGGGCGGGCACGTACTTCCCCGTTCGGGCGCATCTGGGCCGGCCCACCGAGGAGGATCATGTCCGGGCAGCCGTTCGGTCCGCCACGGCCGCACTGCAGGACGGCGATATCGGTCAGCTGCGCTCCGCATTCTGTGCCGAGTATTCGGAGGAGCTGTCGCAATTCTCGCCCGGACAGTTTGCCGCATTGATTCGATTGGACAACAACAAGAACGGTCGATTCACGATCGACGCGTTCGACACTGTCGAGGTTTCAGGTGATCGCGCACGTGCCACGGTGTCCGGGCATATGGATCGCGGCGATATCGGCGCACAGCACACCAGCTTCGCGCTGACCCGAATCAATGGCGACTGGAGACTGTGCAAGTGGCCGGAAGACGATCCCGCGACCAAGGCAAGGCAGGAGCAGGCGGCCGCCGAGCAAGCGGTACGTGACGTCGTCACGAAGTTCTACAACGCGGTCGCGGACCGCGATCGTGAGCGGCTTGCCGCATTGAGCGACGGCCCCGTCGCTCAGACCATCGTCGGCACCCCACCGGATCAGTTCGCGCGCACCCTGCGCGACTGGGGCACGCTCGAATCCGTCGACGAGGTGGTGATCCGCAGCGACTCGGCCACGGTCACGGTCACCGGCAAGGACCGAGACGGCCGGTACGTCGCGGAGCTGACCCTGGAGCGGATCTTCGGCGAATGGAAGTTGTCCGACTCCGCGGAGATCAGCCGATGAGCCCGCACCCCGGCGCGGACGCACCGCCGCCCACCGACCTTGCAATGTCGAAAGGACCCGTCATGTCGACTCCTCCCTCGCTCACGGAGCCGCCGTCGCCGATGCCGGATGTGCCCGCGAATCCCGTCACACGCAAATTGCGGCGCTGGGCGCTCATCGCGCTGGGCGGCCTTGTTATCGTCGCGATCGCGGGCGGCGCGGCAGGCGGAAGCTACCTGCTCACCCGCCCGACGCAGTCCGGCCCGACCGCCGAAGTGCGGGTGCGCGCCGCCATCGACAACTACTACGCCGACTGGCAGCGCGGCGATCTGACGAAGGTCCGTGCCGATGTCACCGACGACGTGGCCAAGGCCGAATTCGACGTACCGCCGACCGCATTCGCCGACTACGTCAAGCAGGTGACGGCCCAGAACGGCCACTTCGTGGTCAATTGGTTCGATAACGTCGAGATCGACGGCGACCGCGCGCGGGTCACCGTGACCGGCCACTCGATCGGTGGCGAGCGGGCCGATATCGGCGACGAGCATCCGCGGATCGAACTGACCAGGATCGACGGCGCATGGCGGATCAGCAAGCTGCCCACCGATCCCGCCGCGGAACGCAAACGGACCCAACGGTCGGACGAGGCCGATGTGCAGCAGACGGTCCAGAATCTTTTCGATGCATCGGGCAGCGGCAATCTCGCTGCCGCACAACAGATTGCGGATATCAGTGCGGAGAACTTCACGGCGCTGCAGGGATTCGCGATCCGCTCCGTCGATCGGACCGTCGTCAACGGCGATTCGGCGAGTATCACGGTAACCATTCAGCGGGCCGATGTGACCCACCGCGTGACCTTCCAGCTCGAGCGTATCGGCGGGCGGTGGCTGATTGTGGATTCCGCCGTGCTGAACACGGTCCAGGCCGGAAGTGCACACCGATGAACGCACGAACCTTGCGCCGGGGCCTGCTGGGGACGCTTATTGCGGCCACCGTGCTCGCCCTGGTCGCAGGGTGCGGCCACGACCCCGCCGCACCCGCGCGCGTCGGCTACGACGCGACCAAGGTCGCGGGTCTGACGGTCGCGGACGGTCCCAGCGGCCTGCGCGAGGATGTGCCGCCGCCCCCGCTCACGGTGGACGGATTCACCGGCACGCCGGTCGACCGGCTGGCAGCCAATGCGGTCGCCGATGTCGAGGACTACTGGCGCGTCGAGTACCCCAAGATATTCGGCCGCCAGTTCATACCCGTCGACCGCCACGTCTCCTACGACTCCGACGATGCGGCCGCAAGCGTCTGCGGCGAATCCGTTGCCGGTATGCCGAACGCCTTCTACACCGGCGACTGCAAGCAGGGCAGACTCATCGCGTGGGACCGCGGCATGATTTCGATGTACGCCCGGCTCGGCGAGGAGACCGTCCCATACATTCTGGCCCACGAATACGGACACGCGATCCAGGATCAGGCCAGGCTGGTCAACAATTCCACCACGACCGTCGTGCGTGAACAGCAGGCCGACTGCTTCGCCGGGGTCTACCTGAGATCCGTCGCCGAGGGCAAGTCGGCCCGCTTCACCCTCAATACCGCCGACGGGCTGAACCGGGTGGTCGTCGCGGCAATGTCGTTGCGCGACGGCTACTACATCGGAACGATGCCGTCCGAGCACGGAAGTGGATTCGATCGGGCCAGCGCCCTGGAGCTCGGCATCACCGACGGCGCGGACGCCTGCAGCAGGATCGACGATGCCGAAATTGCGGCACGTCGCGGTAATCTGCCCGCCATTTTCAGTTCCACCGAAACCGGCGAACAGGAGATCACCCAGGACTCGGTGCAAGCCCAGATCGATTTCGTCACCCAACTGTTCAAGCTGAAGGACAAGCCCAAGGTGGAATACACCGGCGCGATCCGGGGCTGCCCAGATGCACACGAAACCACACCGGTCTCGTACTGCCCGTCCACCAACACCATCGGCATCGACCTGCCCGGGCTGGTGAAACGCGGGCACAAGGTAGATAGCCTGGTGCCCAGTGGCGACTTCGATGCCTACGCACTGGTTGTCTCTCGCGTCCTGCTTGCGGTCGAAAAGGCTTCCGGCCGATCACTTTCCGAGCAGAGCACCGCACTGCATGTCGCGTGCTACACCGGCGTCTACACCGATGCCCTGGCCAGGGGCGAGCAGCCGGAAAGCGCACTGTCCCAAGGTGATGTGGACGAAGCGCTGACCGGACTGCTGCGGGACGGGCTGGTCGCCAGCAACGTCGACGGCCTTTCGGTGCCCAGCGGATTCGCTCGCATCGAGGCCTATCAACTGGGCCTGAAGCAGGGTCGTACGGCCTGCGACAACACCTACACCGACGCGAGCTAGGCCACGATGCGCAGCAAAGCGACTGAGACAGCGAATCAAAAGCTGTCTCAGTCTCGATTGCGACTCGTTAGATGCGGTCGAAGTGGAAGGGACAGTGTGAACCGCCGAGGCCGATAGTGGTAGTCCGCTGGAAACGGAAGCCATGTGCCCGCGGATCGATGGCGTCGATCCAGTTCGCGTCGAATTCGCACATCACCGGGGTGAGTTCGGGTGCCGAATGTGCCGCCAGCACTTCGTGATAGAAGCAGCGCACGATATTCAGGTGGTAGCCGCGGTCGTCATCGACGGGACGCTCGAAGGTGAAGCCCGCACCGTACGTGGACACTTCTTGCATCTTCGACAGCGCGACCATGGCCGCGAATGGATCCTCGGCCGAATCGAGCATCGCCCGGGTACTCGCCGCAACCGCATCGCCGAGTGGCTCGACGAATGCGGCGCGCACGAGGGCGATCGTGACGTCTCGGCCGAGGCGCGGCCGCAGCGTTCGATATGCGACCACGAGTGCGAGGGTCATCCGCAGGTTGTAGGCGGCGGGTTCATCGACAACGCGGTGCGCGTTTTCGGCCTCCAATTCCGTTAGCCGCGTGCGCATCTCGCCGATCAGGTCATCGGAATCCGGCAGCGCTGTGGCAAGGTGATCGAAGAAGGCGTCGACGACGACGGCCGAATCGCTATCGGCATCGGGGGCGTGATCATCGTCGGCGAGGCCGAATCGGTCGGTGTTCATGGTCTGTCCTTTCGAGACGTCGACGGTCCCGAAGTACAGCTATGCCCCTGAATGGTGGGCGCAGCCGTGCTCGAAACCGAACGAGCACGCCAGCACGCTCCACCGACCTACCTGGCGCTGACGATATTTGGATATCTGACCCTCGCAGAATGCCACCGCGGCCATAGGTTCGGCAACTCGTCAGTCGGTCAAGTCGATGCGGATGGTCAGGAGGTTGGTGCCGAAGGCGCGGACCATGGCGCTGTTCATCCGCGGGAGGGTGGCCAGGCGGGCGATTGCGTCGTCGTCGGGGAGCGGATGGGCGATGCCGTTGCGCCAGCGGCCATCGATGCGTACGCGAACGGCGGGGTCCGCCTTGATATTTCGCACGTAGTCGGAGTGATCGCCGTGGTTGGAGACCATCCAGAACTGCTCCCCCACCACCTTCCCGCCGACCGGTGTGCGCCGCGGTTCACCGGATTTGCGCCCGGTGGTTTCCAGCAGGATCTGGTCGCGCATGCGCGTGGTGATCGGGTTGGCGAGGCGGCGATGGAAGGCGTGGTCGAGACGCAGTCGCCAGGAATTGTCAGCCGATGAAGTCATGATTCGAGTGTTGTCGAGACTGTCAGTCTCGTCAAGGTAGGATTGGGCATGGCCGAAAACGCGAATACCCGAGTGCACACCGGATCCCGCCGCAATGCGGCGGCGCGGGCGGCGATTCTGACTGCCGCCGCCGAACTCCTTGCCGAATACGGGAGTTCGGGTGTCACGGTCGACCGCATCGCGGCGCACGCGGGCGTCGGCCGTCAGACCATCTACCGCTGGTGGCCGTCCAAGGACGCGGTCCTACTCGACGCGCTGGTCCACTCGGCCGAACAGGCCGTCGCGATTCCCGATACCGGCACCCTGCGCGGCGATCTGGAAATCTTCCTGCGCGAGACCTTCGCCGCCGCACAGACCGAACGCAACCGCCAAGCCCTGATCGCCGCGGTCATCGCCGCCCAGGACGACGCGAACCTCGAACAGGCCCTGCGTGAATTCCTGGCCCGCCGCCGAACGGCACTGACCGAGGTCATCGAACAGAGCAGATCGCGCGGCGAGATCCCCGCCGCCGCACCGGTCGAATTGGCCGTCGAACAGGCCTTCGGCGTGCTGTGGTACCGAATCTTGTTCCAGCCCAGCGCCCTACACGCCGAGGGTGCAGCCGAACTCGCCGGGGCGCTGACCGCCCAACTCGCTGTCGTCTAGCCGAAGACGGCCCCGATCTTGCCGAGGGGCCAGGCTCAGCTATCGAAGGCGTCGAGAAGCTGTTCCGCGGCCAATGCGGCGGTCAGCGTGCCGTCACGCACCTGCTTCTCCACTTGCGCGCGAATGGCTTTGACGTTGGGGTTCTCGGCGAGACGGCGCAGGAGTTGATCGTGCACCATGGTCCAGGTCCAATCGACCAACTGGCGGCGTCGCTTTTCGGCGAATTCGCCCGCCTCGGTGAGGACGCGGCGGTGTTCGAGCACCGTATCCCAGAACTTGTCCAGCCCATGGCCTTCCAGCCCGCTCATGGTGAGCACCGGTGGACGCCAGAGCGCGTCGTGCGGATGGATGAGGCGCAGCGCCCCGGCCAGTTCGCGGGCGGCGGCCTTGGCCTCGATCTCGTGTTTGCCATCGGCCTTATTGACCGCGACCAGATCGGCGAGTTCGAGGACGCCCTTCTTGATGCCCTGCAACTGATCTCCGGTGCGGGCCAGGGTGAGGAAGCAGAACACGTCGACCATATTCGCGACGGTCACCTCGGACTGGCCGACACCGACGGTTTCCACCAGGATCACGTCATAGCCCGCGGCCTCGAGTAGCACGATCGTTTCACGGGTCGCCTTGGCGACGCCGCCGAGCGTGCCCGCGGTCGGCGACGGACGGATATAGGCATTGCGCTCCAACGACAGTCGCGCCATGCGGGTCTTGTCACCAAGGATGGAACCCCCGGTGCGGGTGGAGGACGGGTCGACGGCCAGCACCGCGACCCGATGCCCCTTGCCGATCAGATCCATGCCGAGGGCATCGATGAAGGTCGACTTGCCGACGCCGGGAACACCGGTGATACCAACACGATTCGAGGTGACGGTATCGGTGGGCGGGGTTAGTTGCAGCAGCAATTGCTGTGCGAGCTCCCGATGGTCGGCCCTGGTCGATTCGACCAGGGTGATGGCCCGGGCAATGGCGGCCCGCTCCTGAGAGCGGACCGCCTGCGCGAGTGCATCGATGTCAATGACGCGCTTCGACCCGGCCGTCACCCGGCTACCCCCATCGAATCGCTACGCGATGCTGCAAGCCCGCCCGCCGCCCGACCACCGCCCCTCATCGAATCGCTACGCGATGCTGCAATCATTTGCCGCTGCCGCCGCCGATCTCGTGACCGAGTTCGCCCGCCAACTTCTTCAGCAGATCGATCGCGGCGTCCGCGATCACGGTGCCGGGCGGGAAGATCGCCGCCGCACCCGCCGCGTACAGCTCTTCGAAATCACCGGGCGGGACGACACCGCCGACGATGACCATGATGTCGGGACGCCCGACATCGGCCAGTGCCTGCCGCAAGGCGGGCACCAGCGTGAGGTGGCCAGCCGCCAGCGAGGACACACCGACGACGTGCACGTCGTTATCGGCCGCCTGCTGCGCCACCTCTTCCGGGGTCTGGAACAGCGGGCCCACATCGACATCGAAGCCGAGGTCGGCGAAGGCCGTCGCGATCACCTTCTGTCCTCGGTCGTGCCCGTCCTGGCCCATCTTCGCGACCAGGATGCGCGGTCGACGGCCTTCCGCATCGGCGAACTCCTCGACGAGTTCGATCGCCTTGCTGATATTGGTCACCTTCCCGGCCTCGTCGCGGTACACACCGGAGAGGGTACGGATCTCGGCCTGATGGCGGCCGTACACCTGCTCCAGCGCGTCGGAGATCTCGCCGACGGTGGCCTTGGCCCGAGCGGCATTGATGGCCAACGCCAGCAGGTTGTTCTCCATGCCACCCTCCGAGGAGGCTGCCGCACGGGTCAATTCGGCCAGCGCCCGCTCGACCTCACCCGCATCGCGCTCGGCCCGAAGCCGATTCAGCTTCTCGATCTGCTCGGCCCGCACCCGCGAATTCTCGACCTTGAGGACCTCGACCTGCTGATCCTCTTCGACCTGGTACTTGTTCACGCCGATCACCGGCTGCTGGCCGGTATCGATGCGCGCCTGGGTGCGCGCGGCGGCCTCCTCGATGCGCAGCTTCGGGATGCCCTCGCCGATCGCCTGCGCCATACCGCCGTGCGCCTCCACCTCGGCGATGTGCGCGCGGGCCCGGTTGGCCAGCTGGTGGGTGAGCCATTCGACGTAATACGAACCGCCCCAGGGATCGATCGGCCGCGTGGTGTTGGACTCCTGCTGGATCAGCAGCTGGGTATTGCGCGCGATGCGCGCGGAGAAGTCCGTGGGCAGGGCCAGCGCCTCATCGAGGGCGTTGGTGTGCAGCGACTGGGTATGGCCCTGGGTCGCGGCCATGGCCTCGATGCAGGTGCGCGCCACATTGTTGTAGGCGTCCTGCGCGGTCAGCGACCACCCGGAGGTCTGCGAATGGGTGCGCAGCGATAGCGATTTCGCACTCTTCGGTTCGAACTTCGCGACCAGTTCGCTCCAGAGCAGCCGTCCCGCACGGAGTTTGGCGACCTCCATGAAGAAGTTCATGCCGATGGCCCAGAAGAACGACAGCCGCGGCGCGAACTTGTCGACCTCCATACCAGCGTCGATACCCGCACGGATGTACTCGACGCCGTCGGCGAGGGTGTAGGCCAGCTCGAGATCGGCCGTAGCTCCGGCCTCTTGAATGTGGTAGCCGGAGATGGAGATCGAATTGAACTTCGGCATCTTCGCGCTGGTGTAGGCGAAGATATCGGAGATGATCCGCATCGAGGGCTTGGGCGGATAGATGTAGGTATTGCGGACCATGAACTCCTTCAGAATGTCGTTCTGAATGGTTCCGGCCAGCTGTTCCGGCGCGACGCCCTGCTCCTCGGCCGCGACGACATAGAGCGCGAGAATCGGCAGCACCGCGCCGTTCATGGTCATCGACACACTCACCTGGTCCAGCGGGATGTGGTCGAAGAGCTGACGCATATCGAGAATGGAATCGATGGCGACACCGGCCATGCCGACATCACCCTGTACGCGCGGGTGATCGGAGTCGTAGCCGCGGTGCGTCGCCAGATCGAAGGCGACCGAAAGACCCTTCTGGCCCGCCTGCAAGTTGCGACGGTAGAAGGCATTCGAGTCCGCGGCGGTGGAGAAGCCCGCGTACTGGCGAATGGTCCACGGCTGGTTGACGTACATGGTCGGGTACGGACCACGCACGAACGGGGCGATACCGGGCACGCTGTCGAGCGGATACCCCTCGGTGGCAATAGCATCGCGATCGGCCTTGGTGAAAACCGGTGGCACGTCGATGCCCTCGGGCGTCGACCACACCAGCTGTTCAGGCGTGTAGTTGTTCGCCTCGGCGGCGGCGCGCACGTACGCGTCGACCTGCGCGGCGTCCACCTCGGCGGGTTCGGCCGGACGCTCGGACAGCGGCACCTCGGCGAAACTGCCGATCCGATGTTCGATACCACCGGGTTCGTCGATGTGCCCTGGGTTGTCGATATGACTCAGTGTCATCAGGCTCCCACCTTCTCCAGCAGGTCGGACAGTGCGGCGACCGCATCGATGCGGGCCGCGAGATAGCCGTCCGGGCGCTGTGCACCGCTCAGCTCGGCAACGGCCTTTTCCGCACCGGCCAGCAGTACCGTCTCGATTCCGGCGGCGCGCAACTGTTCGACGGCTGCACCCGCCTGTTCGCCATAGCGCTTGT
The DNA here is from genome assembly GCF_040614395.1 of Nocardia sp. NPDC005998. Taxonomy (NCBI): domain Bacteria; kingdom Bacillati; phylum Actinomycetota; class Actinomycetes; order Mycobacteriales; family Nocardiaceae; genus Nocardia; species Nocardia sp. NPDC005998. The sequence continues at coordinate 80,723 of NZ_JBEXUI010000029.1, forward strand.
CCGAACCACACAGTACCGCGATCGTGGCACCGGATTCCGTTGCGGCCGTACCGATTCCGGCCACCTCCAACGGGCCCGGATGCACCGCTTCGATACCGCCGGAGGCCAGCAGGTTCGCGATGAACGTCACCCGCACGTTGTGCTCGGCCACCGTGCCGAGCGGCACCAGCAGCGCACGCGGGCGCGCACCCTTGGCCGCCAGGTAGGCATCCGAGCGGTTGCGCAGCGCCTCGAAGGCTGCGCCGTAGCGGGCCACCTGCCCGGTCGCCCGCGCGGCTTCCGACAGCGGTACCTCGGCCAGATTGGGGAATTCGTTCACGCCGGTGACCGCCGTCTTGCGGTGTGCCACATCGGCATCCCGGGCCGACCGGGTGGCGGCGATGCACTCGGCGAGCAGGCCGGAATCCAGTGCGGGCGCATATCCACCCGCCGCCTCGATCTCCTGCATGAACTCCCATGCCTTGGCGGCGAGCGCGGCGGTGAGATCCTCCACGTACCAGGAGCCAGCACCCGGATCCTGCACATGTCCGAGATGCGACTCCTCGAGCAACAGCAGCTGGGTATTGCGCGCCATGCGGTCCGCAAACGACTTCGAGACACCGAGTTCGCCCGGCGGCAATGCCGAATCGAAGGGCAGCACGGTCACCGTATCCGCGCCGCCGACGCCGGCGCCGAATGCGGCGAGGGTGGTGCGCAGCATATTCACCCAGGGGTCGCGCTGAGTCATCATGGCCGCGGAGGTCACCGCGTGCTGGGGTGCGTCACCGAAGGTGGGCGCACCACACACATGCGCGACACGGGCCCAGAGTTGGCGGGCGGCACGGAATTTCGCGATGGTGGCGAACTGGTCGTCGGTCGCGGCGAAGCGGAATGCCAACTGGTCGAAGGCATCCGCAATATCGTGTTCGGCGGTGAGCGCGCGGAGATAGGCCAGACCCGCGGCCACCGCGGCACCGAGTTCCTGTGCGTCCGAGGCACCGGCATTGTGAAAGACGGTGCCGTCCACGGTGATAGCGCGCACGGTTTCCGACCGCGCCACCGCGGCACCGGCCAAGCCGATCGCCTCGGCCAGCTCGACATCGGCGGTTCCGGCGAAGCGACTGGTCAGCGGGGCCGCACCGAGTGCCACCTGGATACTGGACCGGTCGGCCACCTGGTAGCCGTCGAGCACCGCGAAAACCTGTTGGGCCGCGTCGGAAGCCACGGTACCGGCATCGAGGGTCAGCGGCGCCAGTTCGAAAAGCAGCCCCGACAGCGCCGCGGGCAGTTCGGCGACCGGAACACCCCGCTCGCCGACGGCAAGCCACAGTGCGCTGATCCCGTTCTCCAGACCCGCGAGGATCTCCCGATTCGCTGTGGCGCCATCTCGCGCATTGACCAAAGCGCTCACATACCAGCCGCGATGCACGTCTCGGGTGGCGTCGCGGCCACGCACGAATGGATATTCGCCCGGCAGCGGCAGTTCGGCCCGCTCGTCCCGGCGGGTGTACAGCGGGGCGATGGTCAGCCCGTCATAGGTCTTTTCCTCGAGCAGCTTCTCGGGCTCCTCGGGAAGTTCGGCGACCCCGACCCGGCTGGCCTTCGCCAGCACCCCGGCCACACCCTTGCGCCATGCGGCATAGTCGGGAACATCCGGTCGTTCCGCGGGCTCCGCTCCGGCCACCGGCTCTGAAGCAATCGGCATAGCTGCTGTTCCTCTTCTCCTCGACGCACGCCTTGCGTGCGCCCGAAACCGTTGCATTCGCCCAGCTCAGCGAGCACATCAGTTAACGAGCATTCGTCCCGTTTCTTTTGATGCTAGCGGCAGCGCGGCAGCCGGTTGACCGTGGCCGCCACTACCAACCGGTAACCTTTCGCGGGTGACAAGGCTGATCCGTGACCCACGCGTCGTCGCTCTGCTCGTCGGCGGCGCGGCGCTGTTCATCGCGGCGATGCTGGCCCCGCTGCCGACGCCACAGCAGATGCAGGACTGGGCCACCTCGGTCGGTCCCATCTTCCCGCTGCTGTTCTTCGTGGTCCACGCGCTGGTCACGGTGGCGCCGGTACCGCGAACGGTGCTCACGGTGAGCGCGGGCGTCCTGTTCGGCCCGGCGCTCGGCATCGTCCTGGCCGCCGCCGCGACGACCGTCAGTGCCGCACTGGCCATCCTGCTCGTTCGCGCCCTCGACCGCGACCGCGTCGCCGCCCACCTGACCCACCCGGCGGTGCGCTCCATCGATGAGCGCCTCGAACGCCGCGGCTGGCTCGCCGTCGGCTCGCTGCGCCTGATCGCCTTCGCCCCGTTCTCGGTCATCAACTACAGCTGCGGGCTTTCCTCGATCCGGTTCTGGCCCTACATGATCGCCACCGTCATCGGCATCCTCCCCGGCACCATCGGCACCGTTATCCTCGGTGACGCCCTCACCGGCGGTACCCATCCGGGGATGCTGGTGGTCTCCGGAGCGCTGATCGCCATCGGCATCATCGGGCTGATAGTCGATGCGCGCTGGTCGCAAACCCATCAGCCAGCTCAGGAACCCACCACCGCGGCACCGGCGTCGAGCACCGACTGATCGAATACCCGCGCGCGACACACCACATCCGACACCTGCTCCTCACCGCGCTCCCCTCGCCTGAGCGCCAGCGATGCGCTAGTCGACGGTTAGTTCGATGGGAATCGCGAATACGTCCACCATCGCGCCGTTGCGCAGGACGGTCACTGGCATGGAGACGCCGATGGCGTCGCCGAAGAGCTGGCGTTGGATCCCCTGGGCATCGGCCACTTCGGAACGGGCCAGGCTGAGAACGAGATCGCCGCGGCGCAGGCCCGCGTGGTCGGCGGGGCCGCCGCGAACCACCTCGACGATACGGACACCGGCGGGCTGGCCGGTGCGGTCCGCCACGGACGCGGGAAGCGGGGCGGGGACGCCGACGAGGCCGAGATAGGCGCGGCGGACCCGGCCGTCCTGGAGCAACGTGCTGATGATGCGCCGGGTGGTGGCATTGATCGGAATCGCAAGACCCAGACCGACTCCGGCGACCGCGGTATTGACGCCGACCACTCGACCCGCCGAATCCGCAAGCGCACCACCGGAATTGCCGGGGTTCAGCGCGGCGTCGGTTTGGATCACATCCTCGATCACCCGTCCGGCGCGTCGGGAGGCGACCGGAACCGCGCGGCCCAGCGCGCTCACCACGCCCGCGGTCACCGAGCCCGCCAACCCCAGCGGACTCCCGACCGCGACCACCAACTGCCCGACCACGAGCTTGTCCGCGTCGCCGAGGACAACCGCGCCCGGAGCGCCGCCGCGTGCCCGCAGCACCGCGAGATCCGATAGTGGGTCGACGCCGACGATATCGATGCGTGATTCCACACCGTCGGCGAACACGACATCACCGCTGCCCGCCGAGCCGACCACATGCGCATTGGTCAATAGAAATCCGTCATCGGTGAACACCACCGCGGATCCACTCCCCCGCCGGGTCCGCACGCTCGCCACATGCGGAGTGACCGACGCCGCCACCGCGATGACGGTGCGCGAATACGCGTCCATTGCGGACTCGTCGAGATTGTGTTGTCGTGCGGCGTCGCCCTGGCCCGACAACGGGACCGACTCGTCGTCCACGCTGACCACCATCCTGCTCATCGGGCGCGCACTCGATTCGAGGGCGCCCTTTCCAGCATGCCCCGCCGCCACCGCCCGTGCACCGTGTTCGCCACAGGCGCAACCGGATTCATCCGCCGCCGAAGAACGCTGCCGACGCGTTCGAAAACAGCGCCTTCGTATCAATCCGCACGACAGTCTTGCCCAACCGTCTGAGACGGTACCGTACTTGTAGTACCGCATACCTACGGTACCGAGCCCAATGAGGTGCGCAGGACGGAGTAGACCGTGCAGGCAAAGGGCCGCACGAACCTCGGATATCCCAAGGCCAGACGACTCACCTTCCGCTTCGGCGAGCCGGAGCCCATGTCCAAGTACTTCGCGGACAGCGACATGGTCTTCAGCCATTTCATCGCCGGACTCTCGGCGCCCGCCCCGCTAGGCGTCGTTCATCAGATCGGTCCGCCGGGTTTCGGGCCAGATCACCGATCCAGTGCCGAAGAAGCGGGTGACGGGCTTTATCGGCTAGGAGGCTATGCACGGACAGCGAGCACCGCATGCTCAACGACAAGCTGGTCCAACTGGGCTATGTACTGCTGCGCGGTCCGCTGGTGCAGGGACTTGCCGCCGAGGTCCACGAATATCTCCGGCCGGGCTTGCACCCGGACGACCTCGATACCGAACCGCTGTTGCGCGAATGGCAGCGCGAACTCTTCGGCGCCGACGGCGAATTGCTGGACGGGTCAGATAGGCACAGCGAAATCATGACCGGATAAGGATCAATCAGGCACATTTTCGTGATCAGGCGGCGGCGCCATGCTCGTTGCCGCTGGACAGGTCGACGTCTTTGTTCACTTGACGGCCGGTCCCTGGGACATCGCCGCAGCCGTGCCGATCGTAGAGGAAGCAGGCGGACGGTTCAGTGACCTGCGAGGAGGACGCAGCATCTCCACTGGTGCCGCCGTATTCACCAACGGCCACGTACATGAGGAAACGCTCGACTTGCTCAGGTATTCGACAGATCGGCCTCACACGGCGCGGGGTTAGCGGCGCGGTACGTCGTATTGCGCAGTCGCCCAACAGGATTCGCTTCTCGAGAAGGTACGGTTTTGCGCACCCGAACATCTGACGCTTGATCATCTTGATGCAGTTGACGTGTGCTTCGACCGAGCCTGGCATCCCCCGCGTGCACATCGCCTTCGACCAATAGGGATTCTGTTCGCCTCGAAGGCGAGATGCGTAGGCACAGGGCGGCATCGACGAAATCCCCGGACACCCGCTCCCAATGCTCGCGCCAACGTTCGGTGCGAGCATCGGGGCGCGACGGGGCCGGAGTCGTGCCACGCGAAGCGCTCGTGCAGCGGCGGTCATGGCGTCGTGGTGTTCACGCCCCTGGCACCCGATCCAGAAAGCCGTGCACACCGAGGATACGGCCGTCTTCGGCCAAGGTGATCACATCGGTCCCGGCGACCGGCGCGCTCCCGTCGGCCACCGATACCAGCTCCCACGAGAAGCGGGCAGTATCGTGGTGCCCGTCCACCGGGCCGAGCTGACGGAACTCGAAGCCGGGGAACTGCTGATGCACTCCCCCGATGGCGGCGCTCAACTGCTCGTGCCCGGCGACATCGGCCAGCGGATCGGTGTAGAAGCCGTACTCGTGCCAGGCCGCGGCCACCGCCCGCGCGCGCACGTCATCGTCGGTGGCATTCCACGCGGTGAAGTACCGGCCGACCGCGTCCTCATAGTTCGACATAGTGAATCATCCTCTGCTGAAAGGTATTTCGTTCATCCGTCGAAGTTCCGAAGCGGATACCCCAACCTTGCCCGCCACCGATCGCGGAGTCGATTACGCGCGAGGTAAGAATCACCTGGCGAACCAGCGCGGCCACTGATGGCCGCGCTCCCACACCGTGTCTCCGCAGACCACGATTAGGTCGCAGACCTCGGTGACCGCACGCCTTGACGCCCAGATGTGCTCGCAGTTCGGCACGAGCACCGCATGCGCACCACAGCGCGTTATCGCCGCCAGCAACCGCGCGACCGGATCACCCTGCGGACCAACCGTCATCGGGACCAGGTCGTAGCCGAGCCGGGCCGCACAGTTGCGGATGCCCCGCACGTCGTGGTCCACCATGGATCCGGAAATGTCCCACCGCACGAACCCGATCGCCCAAGGTTTCGTCGCCACCCCATTGCCAAATGCCCCCGTTTCGCCTCCCAATCCCGCGATACCCTCCCATGGCTCGGACCCGCTCATCTTGCACACCCTGTCTGCCAGCACCTAGCTGAAACGGTAGGAAACCGGGCTCCCGCGACACCATAGTTTTGCGGGGATTTGCGGAATCTGTTGACCCTCATCGCGCTGACCGGCGACGATTGGTCATAGCCAGCGCAATTCTCCACGCGAGACGAGGCCACTCTGATGCGTATACAACTGCTCGGCGGACCCACCAACAACACCGGCTCACCGCGGCTGTGGATCGATGAGGATCGACATCTGTATCTAGTCCAGGGCTACCGGGTGGCCCATCACGCCAACCACGTTGAAATACCCCATATGTTGCTGGGTTGGCTACAACCCGGCACTTATATCGGCGTTCCACTGCACGACTCCGGGCACGGATCCTTCACTCTCGCCGGGCAACCGGTAACCGATCCGGATGCCTTGGCGCACATGCGGATTCCCGATCACGAAACCGCAATCGCGGTCCCGGTCGGACAGAGCCCATGGGAATGGTAATGCAATGCTCTACTTCACCATCGAGGAAACCAACGATCTCATTCGTGAGACCCGAAGCGACGCTTTCCATCTAGAGGTGTCCGATGATCACTCCCAGGTCGCCGACGAGACCGAACCGATGCGCCGGGTACTGGCCGGGCTACCGCCCTTCGAAGAGCAGGCCTATCCGCCATCGTGGCGGGCCTGGGAGGAGCTGACCAGCGAGGTCTCGGGACGCGGCGTGCCGATCCGGCGCGTTCGGGTGGTCTCGGAACCGCTCACCGACTATGTTCGATTCCTACACGCACTTACCGACCGAAACCAGCACTACGGCGAGGATATTCGCTGGCTGCCAAGGCATCTCGCGGATCCTTCGGAGTACACCGACGACGAGTGGTGGCTACTCGACGAGACGGTCGCCTTTACGATCTTTACCAAGTCCGGCGATCTGGCGGGTGCCGCGGTAACCACCGACCCCGTCTTGGTCGCACGATGCACGACAGTACGAGATACGCTGTGGAACAAAGCAATTCCACACCACGACTATATGCCCGGCGGGCGGAGTGGATGACCGGTGTCGAACAGTCCCGGCAAGCCTTCGGGGCGCGATTACGTGAACTGCGCAAAGCCGCACATCTGACCGGTGTGCAGCTGGCCGCCGATGCGGGCTGGCATTCGGCGAAGGTGTCGCGCATCGAGCACGGCAAGCAGACGCCGAGCGATAACGACCTGGCCGAATGGTGCCGATTGTGCGGTGCCGAACTGCTGCTGCCCGATCTGCGTGCGGCACTGGCGAATATCGAGGCGCTCTGGCAGGAGTGGCGGCGCATCGCCGCGACCGGACATGCCCAGCAGCAGCGCCGTCGCATCGAATTGGAAGCGCGCGCCAGCACGATCCGCAACTATGAGAACGCGGTCGTCCCCGGGCTGTTGCAGACCGAACCATATGCCAGGGCGGTCCTGCAGCGCTGCATCGACTTCGTCGGCGGCATCGACGATATCGACCGTGCGGTGGCGGCACGCGTTGCGCGCCAGCGGATTCTGCACCGCGGCACCCATCGCATCTGCATCCTGCTGGCCGAACAGGCGCTCTACACCACCGTCGGCGACGACGATGTGATGACCGGTCAGCTCGAGCGGCTGATCGATGTGATGCCGCTGCCGCGGCTCGGACTCGGCATCATTCCCCGGACGGCGGATTTCCTCTACACCACAACGTGTTTCGTGCTGCTCGACAAACGCGTCGCCGAGGTGGAGACGATTTCGGCGGGTCTGACCATCACCCAGCCGCGGGAACTCGCGTATTACGAGAAGACCTGGGCGGCGCTGCACCGGCAGGCGCGTTATGGCGAAGCCGCCCGGGCCATGATCACCGACGCGCTGAAGCAGCGGCTGCCCGAGTAGTGCAGCTACAGTGCCGCACGGAGTTTCGCGGCATTCTCATAATCGCGCTGCCATTGCGGGCTGGTCGGGGCGAGGATGACACGTTCGACTCCCACATCCCGGTGCGCCGCGAGCAGTTCGACGGCGGCGGCGTGATCTTCGGGCAACACTGGCGCGACGACGGTGACCGCGGGCACCGGACGATCGAATTGTGCTGCAAGCGCATGCAATTCGTCGATCTCGGTCGCCAGCTGTGCGAGGCCGGGCTGTAGAGTGATCCAACCCCCGGCGTACTCGGCTGCCCGACGCCGTGCCCGAGTGCCGTTGCCCGCCACCAGGATCGGCGGCATTGCCGATCCGGGCGACAAGGTCACATCCACACCGTTGACCGCGGCACTCGACCCCGTGACGAGATCGGGCAGCACGCGCAGCGCCTCATCGGTGCGGCGGCCACGATCCTCGAAGGCCATACCGGCCGCGCGCCAACCGATATCGCCGTGCGCCGGATTCCCGGTGCCGATGCCGAGCAGCAACCGGTTCCCCGATACGTACTGCAGCGTGCTGATCTGCTTGGCCGCCCAGGCCACCGGGCGCAGCGCGAGCAGCATGACGTTGTAGCCGATCCGGATCCGGTCGGTGACGGCCGCCGCCGTCGCGAGCGTCACGGTGCTGTCCAACATCGGCGCACTCGCCACGAGATGGTCTGTGGACCAGACCGATTCGAGTCCGAGCTGTTCGGCGAGCCGGGCGCTGGCCCGCACATCGCCGAGGATCGGCTGCGCGGGATCGGGTGTCGAGGTCGGGAGGATAACGCCGATTTCCAAGGTCATGAGCACAACGTTAGGCACCGGAGGTGAGCGTTCCAATGGCCCGAGCGCTCACTCCGATGCCCCGAACGCTCACTCCGACGCAGCTGCCTGCTCGGCGGGCTTGCGTTGCAAACCCTTTCGGTCGTAGTACAGAGTCACCACGGCGCCGAGCACCAGGCCGATACCCACACCGAGCACCGCCATCCAGCTGCCGCGCGCGAGCCCGGCGTCACCATTCGCATTGAAGTACAGGATGGCGCGCACACCGAGATAGACCTGGTGCATCGGTTCGAAGGTGGCCAGCCACGCGAAATAGCTCGGCGTCGCTTCGATCGGCACGCTGCCGCCCGAGGAGGGCAAACCGAGCACGATGAACAGGATGAGATTGACCAGCAGACCCGCGGTGCCGAGTGCGGCGAGCACCGATAGCGCGGTCAGCCCGACCGCGATGATCGCGAGCACGCAATAGAGGAACAGCGCGAGCGGATGATCCAGCGGCACATCCAACGCCGCTGCGACGCCGAGAAATATTCCGGAGACGATGGGCGCGGTGACGATCAGGATCGCCCACTTCAGCAGCAGGGTCCGAAACCGGGAGATCGGTGCGGGCGGATAGTGCACGTACCACGGGCCGTATTCGGTCGGTGCGAATCCGAGCGCGGAATCGGTCATCGAATGGATGATCATCGCGCCGGTGAATCCGGCGAGCAGCACCATGATCGTATAGAAGAACGCGGACAGGCCCTGTCCGGTGCCGTCGGGCAGCGGCCGATACGGTGCGACCACCACCTGGATCGGGTGGGCCAGCATCAATTGGCTGGCTCCGGCCAGTTCGGGCGCCGCACCGCCGCCGGCTGGGCGCAGTTGGGCCTGCACGGTATCGGTGAGTTGTCTGCCGACGGTCTCATCCACGCGACTCAGCGCTTGTTCGGCGATGCGCTGCATCACCCCGGTGGCGAAACTGCCCGCGCGCGGATTCGTGTGCACCGTGATGATCGGCTGTTCGACCTTGCCGGGTACCACCCCCGCCGCGCCGAGAATGGCCAGCCGCTTGGTGAAGTCACTGGGGATGACGATCGCGCCATAGGCCCGGCCCTGGCGCAGTTGCCGCTGTGCCTCGGCGAATCCGACGACCTGCAGGTCGATCTTGTCGGCGGGTATGCCAGCGACGAGCGCCTCGGTGATCTGATTTCCGACGTTGGTCGGCTTGCCGCCGAGGGTATCGCCGTCGTCCTGGTTGACCAGTGCGACGCGGAAATCGTGCAGATTCTTGGTCGGATTGACCACGTATGCGAGGTACATGGTGGCCAGTAGCGACATGAGCAGGGTGACCACGGCGATCGGGGCGATCCAGGCCCGCGGCCGCAGATGGCGGGCGGCTGTGTCGGCAGTCGTCATGGGCGCACCGTAATCCGTCGGGCGGTGTTTCGGTACCGATCCGGCGTGGGTCTGCTGCTGGTCACATCACGGGTCCGGCACCCATCACCGAGACAGCCGTCACAGCTGTGCGCATCGCGCCGGTTCAGGATGGATCAGGGGCGGGCAGGGGCCAGCGATCCACCGTGTGCAGGGTCGAACCGGCTTGCTGGGCATAGTGTTCGGCGTGCAGTGCGCCCGGGTGAAGTCTGCGCGACGCGGCCAGCCAGCCACCGGCCTGGCGCAGGACCTCTGCTCGGGTCAGGGGCGGGTCGGTGCCGAGCAGGAGGGCGCCGTGTTCCGGGGCGACGATCGCGGCGGAACCGAGATGCTGCAGGCAGCGGCCGGTGCCGAGATCGTCGTCGAGGTCACGATAGGCGGTGAGGGCGCGCTGCCAGTGCCGCAGCGCGCGCCGGGGTTCACCGCGTGTCCACCAGACGATTCCGAGCGTTTCGCGGGTATGCGCGCGCCCCGCGGGATCGCGGCCGCCGCGGGTGAGGGATTCGGCCAGTTCCAGGTGGCCCTGGGCGGCATCCAAGCGGCCCTGATGCAGATGGACGACCGCCAGATTGATCAGGGCGCAGACCTCCGCTGGCACATCCGTGCGGGGCAGCAGCCACCAGGCGACCTCCAGCTGATTCTCCGCCTCGCTCAGCACGATCGGGCTCGGTGGCGCGGTGTCGAGCGAATGCAGTGCGCTGTAATGCGCCCAGCGCGCGGACAGACTCGTCGACAGGCCACGCGGCCGATACTTCGGCGGCCGCACGCGCAGGCGCCCGGCGCGCAGCAGGGCCAGATCGCGAGACAGCGGGAACTCGTCCGATTCGGTCAGGCGGCACAGGGCCTCGGCCACACCGGACGCATTCTCCGGCAGGCCCTTTCGGGCATACCACACGTCCAGGGCGTCGGCGATCCGCGCGAGCTCGTGCACCGCGGCCCTCGGCACCGGCACCGTCGGCGCTGGAAACAACGTGCGCAGATACGGTTCCTGCGCTTCGAACCAGCGGCGGGCACCCCTGGCGAAACGGACCGTTTCCAGGGCGATCGCCCACCGGCTCGCGCGGTCGGCATAGTGGTGCAGCAGCGCGGGCAAGGCGGCCTGCCAGCGTGGCCCGGCGACGACCTCCGCCGTCGCGGGCAGTCGGGGCTTCTTGCGCAGGCAGTACCGATCGGCCCCGAGATATGTCACGATCCCGCGCACCTCGAGATCCTCGAGCAGCAATGCCGCGGTGCGTCGCTCCGCGGCCGAATCCGACGGCAACCGAGTCGGCGCGTCGAGAATCGCCGACAGCACGGCCAGTAGTGCGGCCGTCTCGAATTCGTGGACCGGCAGGTCCCGCAGTGCCGCCAGGATCGGATCGTGGTCCAGTTCGGTGAGCTCTTCCGGTTCATCGGGGCAGCTGGTAGCACCGACGAACCGGACCGGCTCACCCGGTTCGATCAGTTCCGCGATCAGGGCGAGTTCCCGTTCGGTGCGCACTCTTTCGCGAAATTTCTCGATGCGCCGATAGGCGACGTAGGCACCTACTGCCAGCACTCCGACAACAGTCAGTCCACGCAGCAGTCCACTGACCACCTTGACGGCATCGTTGTCACCGAGCGAATTCACCACGATATTCCGGGCCAGCTCCAGCACCACGGCCCAGGCCACCACCTCGGCGGTGCCGAGCACGCCCTCCCAGATAGTCGACCGTGGTGTGGTCTGCTGTGGCGATTCGTGCCCGCGTGGCTGGGTCATCGCAGCGTTCCGCCCGTCAGTCCGGGCACCAGCCAGCGCCGCCATGTCGAGAGCAACAGCAGCACCGGCAGCACGGCCGACAGCAGGGAGCCCGCCGCGAGCTGTGCGGCATTCTCGTTGAATTGCCGTGCCTCGCCCCAGAGCAGCAGCGACCACGGGCTCGCACCCGCGCCGTTCATCATCAGCCCGATGAAGAAGTCGTTCCACACCTGGATGAATTCCAGCACCGCAACCGCGACCACGGCCGGACCCGCGGCGTCCAGCAATCGCCGAATGATGGTGCCCGGACTGGCCAGCCCGTGCAGCACATCATCGGCCGGACCGTCCAGCGGAGCCAGCATGGCACCGCGCAGAATCAAGATCGCGACCGGCAATCCGGCGGCGGCGTGCACGAAGATCAACGGAATTCTGGTGCCGGACAGGCCGAATGCGTCGATGAACGCGTCGAGCGAACCGAGATAGCCCTGCGCGGGCAGCACCGACAGCACGACCAGCGCCACCACCGCGATCCGTGCCATCGCTCGATCCGGGCCGACCGCGGCCAGTCGATGTGCCACGGGCAGCGCCGCGGCCACCACGACTACGGTGGCCAGCCCGGCCACCAGGAATGTCGTCTGCCAGGCATGACGGAATGTCTGGTCGTGCCACATGCCCGTGAGCGCGGCGAGGTCGAATCCGGAAGGGCCGTCGAAACATACGACGATCAGCACCAGGATCGGAATCGATGCGAACACCGACACCAGCGCGATACCCGTCGCGCGGACGAGGCCGATCCGGGGCCTGCCCACCGCCCCGGACACCACCGTGGCGGACGTCCATCCGGTGCGATATCTGCGCACGCCGGTCTGCAGCAGCCAGGCCACAAACCCCACCAGCACCGCCAGCGGCAGGGCGTAGGCAGCCGCCACACCCGCGCCGAGATCGGAGTCCGTGACCAGCCGCCACCACTGCACGGTCGCGCTATCGAGCTGATACTGCATCGACCCCGGCACCCCGATCAGCACCACATCGAACACGCGGGCCGCCGCCACCCCCACCACCAGACCGAGGATCAGCAATACCGGACGCACCAACTCCAGTAGGCGCAGCAACGGGAATCGCCGCCCCTGTCCGTGCAGATGGCCCGAGCGCACCGGGTCGGCCTCGATGGCTCGGATATCGGCGCGGAGCAGTCCGGTGAGGAAGCCGAGCCAGGTCCACAGGAAGGCCGAGCCGAGCATTACCGCGTACCACATCCGGTACCCGCCGACGCTCTGCATGCCGAACCGGTCGGCGAGATATTCGAAGATCAGCCGGAACGCGACACCCGAGACGAATGCCGAGATGCCGAAGGGGACGATCAGCGGCACCCACAGCGCGCGCGAGTTCCGCGACCACCACGCGATCACCAGCGCGGCGAACAGGAGCATCAAGCCGTAGACAACCCACAGCAGGGTGCGCGCATATGCCCAGGCTCCGTCCGTGGTCAGCGCGGCGCCGAGCGACCACAGCCCGAGCGCGGCGGTCAGCGCGAAAGCCGACCGCAGCGCCAGTCGGAGGCCACCGCGGCGGCGATGCCGGGATACCAGTGTGAACGCCACGGCGGCGACGGCAATGACGGTGCAGGAGAACACGATTCGCGGGCGGGCCGGCACCGCGATCGCGACGGTCCACAGCGCGGGAGCCACCAGCAGCACCACGATCAGCCCGACCGCGAGCAGACCCGCCCAGCCGAACCAGCGGCGTGGGCGGCCACCGGGGACGAGCGGCCCGCGCATCCGCCGGGTGGCCAGTTCCAGGCGCAGACCATTGGCCCGGAAGTCGGAGACACCCGTCATCGATGGCTCCGCTCGGCGGCGTCGAGCGCAGTGATCGCGGCATCGATCGCGGCATCTGGATGCTCGTTCGCACCGTCGCCGATCGCGGTGAGGAAGCTGGTCAGGATGCGCCACAGGCCATTTCGGCCGCCAACGGCCCCGAGCTGGTCGGACAGGTCGAACGCGCTCCACGAGGTCTGCGATCGCGCGATCGGTTCGAGCAATGCCGAATATCGCACGGAGGTCCGCAGATTCGGCGCGATGAAGCCGCCGACACCCTCGATCCACGGCAGCGGCGCCTCGGGTGCGGCCAGCGCCGCCACCACCTCGTCGGCCCGCTGGTCGGCGTGTTTGGTCACGACCAGGACATCGCCACCGACGATCCTCGGGCGCTCGCCGCCCAGACCGACCGACGGGAACTGTGCGATGCCGACAACGTCTTCGGAACGCCGTCCGGTGGCCCGAAGGCTGTCGCGCACAATGGGTTCGGCGAAATCCGGGGCGATCACCATGGTGGCGCGACCGCGTTCGAACACATCCCGGATGGCATCCGGGAATTGTCTGGTCAGGGCCACCGCGACACCGCCTGCGAAGGTGTGGCGCTGCCCCCACAGCCGGGCAAGGTATCCGAAGGCGGCGCGCACGGCGGGACGATCCCAGGTTCGATCCTTGCCCGCTCCCGCCAATTCGTCGTAGGTGCGCGGCGATTCGGCGCGCAGCACATTCTCGAAGACGTCGGTCAATACCCAACCGTCGCCAGCGGCGAGGGCGAGCAGCCGGATCGGCGTGTTCGCGAGCACCTCCATCCGGTCGATCCAGTCCGGGATCGTCCAATTGGCCGGATCGCCGAGACGATAGCGGTCGATCGCCTGCCGGTCGTACCAGACCAGCGATTTATCAGCGGCCTTGAACGGCACACCGTACGGTTTTCCTCCGTGGTACAACAGCTGCCGCCACGGTTCTGAGTAGCGTGCCCCGTTCTCATCGGTCCAGAACCCCTCGGCGACCGGGCGCAGTTTATCGTCTTCGACGAGGGTGCGGACCTGTCCCGCCTGCGGCAGCATGACGATATCCGGCGCCGACTTCCCGCCCGCCGTGAATGCGGTGCCGATTTCGTCGCCCAGCGGGATCACCTCCACCGACCCGGCGAACGGCAAACGCGCCAAAATCGTTCGGAACGCAGACAATTCCGTCCCGCTCCAGGACACTCCGATCCGGACCAGGCTCGAATCACCCCACAGCAACTGGGGAGCACAGGCGGCCAACGGCAGCACCAAACCCGCTTGCAGCAGTGCTCGTCTAGTCCCCATGCTCTCCCGACAGTGTCTTGTGACAGTCGCCGAGGATTATTCCATCAACTCCGCTTGGCCGGAGCGATTCCGCGCGCACAGCTCGATGGACACCCCAGCGATCCGTGTATCACCGACCCGAAACCGGCTCGGATGCAAGGGAATCCGAGCCAGTTCCGCTCCGCCGTCACCGCCTCAACGCAACCAGCCCTTGCGTTTGATATAGACCAGCGGAATCACCGCCGCCACCAGGGTCATCAGTGTGGTCGCGAGAAAGCCGTGCTCCCACTCCAATTCCGGCATCCAGGTGAAGTTCATGCCGTAGAAGGTCGCGATCAGCGTCGGCGGTAGGAAGACGGCGGTAATGATGGTGAAGACCTTCACGATCTGGTTCTGTTTCACGTCGAGCCAGGTCATCACCGACTGTTGCAGATAGCGAACCTTATCGTGTTCGAAACCCGCGTGCTGCTTCACGCCATCGATATCGGCGATCAGGATGGCGATCAGGCCCTCCAGATCGCCCGTGGGTGTATCGGCCATCAGATGTCTGGCCGCGCGGGCCAATTGCAGTTGGGTCTCCTGCACCCGCGAGACGATCTCCTCTGCCGCATTCATCCGCGACATGGTGCCGCGCATATCCGCGACGCCGATTTCGCGGCCACGGTGGTCATAGCCGTTGGTGGCCATCTCGATATCTTCGTTCATCGCCTCCAGCGCGTCGCTGGCGTAGTGGATGACCCGTTCCGATGCCTCGTTCATCGCCCAGAGCAGCGCGTACATGACGCCGTGCGGCGATCCGGTGAGGTTCGGATTGCGGCGCATTTTCGCGACGGCCTTGTCGAACGGGGTGAAATGCTCGTCCGGTTGCAGGGTGATCAGGAAATCGCTGCCCAGTGCGAAGACGATGGTGTCACGTTCGATGGTGTCGCCGCGTTTATAGCTGAGGACGACGGGCAGATAGATGAACTTGTCGGTCTCGAAGACCCGATTCCGCGCGGTGGCGAAATCCACGCCCAAACGGTTGTGGAGCACCGCGGCAGTGTCGGAATCGGTCACCGAGAGCGGAATCCAATGCTGCTGAAGGATTTCGGTATCGAAGCGGTCGCTCGGAGCGGCGGTAGTCGTCGTCATCGGCTACTGCCCGAACGACGTATGCGCTGGCGACACCGACGACGATCCGACCGGCTGCTGCGGATGCGCATAGTGCATCGTCAGCAGTCCGGCACTGATGAACAGATATAGACCGATGGTGAACCAGATCGCCTGTCGCTCGAGATTCGGTGTGCGGTACGGAGATTCGACCTTGTTGAACAGCGTCGCCATGGCGGGCTCCAATACGTCCGTTCGTGCAGTGGCCGCGCTCGCCACGATGCACCGGCGAACGCCATTGGCGGGGCACCCCGCTTCGTTGGTTGATCCCGGCGCACGAATTGCGCCATCAATCATTAGAAACCCGCCGCGGCGGTCCGTCAATCAGTTGCGCAAGTATGCGCAATCGTGCAACTCTTGCAACAGGTGGAGGCAGACGTGACTCAGCGTGGCGAGCCGCCGGGACCTATCCCGGCCGACCGATTACAAAACGCGGCAGCGGTTTTCGGCATGCTTGCCGCCACCGCCCGCCTCCAGATCCTGTGGCTGCTCAGCCAGAGTGAACGCGATGTCGGCACCCTCGCCGCCGAAATCGGCCAAACCGTGCCCGCGGTCAGCCAGCATCTGAGCAAACTCAAACTCGCTGGTCTGGTTCACGTCCGAAAGCTCGGTCGACGCAGCATCTACACCATTACCGATCCCGATATCGCCGATATCGTGCGACTCGCATTCCGCCACCACCAACTGCGCAGCGGGCCGCCGCGTCCGGATGCGCGCTGACGTGCTGGCATCATGCGATCTGTGAACCTTCGTTTCGGAATTCAGCTGGCGCCGACCGCCGACGAACTCCCGCGTCTTCGCGCACTCGCCCGACTCGCCGATCGGGAGGGGCTGGATCTGCTCGGGATTCAGGACCACCCGTACGCCGGTGGGCTCGCCGATACCTTCGCGGTCATCGCGACCGTCCTCGCCGAGACCGAGCGGCTCCGGGTCTTTCCCGATGTGGCCAGCCTGCCGCTGCGCGGTCCGGCGCTACTCGGCAAACAGGCGGCGACACTCGATCTGCTGAGCGGCGGACGGTTCGAACTGGCCCTGGGCGCCGGGGCCTTCTGGCCCGCCATCAGCGCGATGGGTGGTCCTTCGCGGACGAATCCCGAAGCGCTGCAGGCGCTGGCCGAGGCCACCGAGATCATTCGGACCATGTGGGTGCCGGGCGCGAAGGCCACGGTGGCGGGTGCGCATTACGCCGTGCACGGTGTGCAATCCGGTCCGGCGCCGGTGCATCCGATCGGCATCTGGTTCGGCAGTGTCGGACCGAAGGCCAATGCGCTGACCGGGCGGATCGCCGACGGCTGGGCGGCGCCGATCCCGCACTACCTGCCCTACGAGAAATGGCAAGGCGCGCAACAGATCATCTCGGCCAGCGCCCTCGATGCCGGACGCGATCCCGGCGACATCATGCGGATGGCGCAACTGGTCGGCGATATCACCGAGGCGCCCGGCTCGGTGACATTGCGCGGCGAGGAGCCGATTCGCACCGATGCGGCCGGATGGTCACGCATCCTGGCCGATCTCGCCACCGATACCGGATTCGACACCTTCGTGTACTGGCCGGAGTCACCGGATGAGACCCAGTTGCGCCGGTGGGTCGCGGAGGTAGTGCCGCGCGTGCGCGAACTCTGCACCTGACCTCGGACAGCCGTCGCGTCACGTCGGCGCGACGGCCGATCGAGCGGACCCGTCCCCATCGCAGCCCGCCCAAGCCGATCAAACGCGGCTGTCCATGACGGCGCACCCAAGCCGATCGAGCGGACCCCATCCATGACGGCGCGCACGGACCGATCAAGCGGACCCCATCCATCGCGGCGCGCCGAGACCGATCAAGTGGACCCCGTCCGTGGCGGCACACCCAGACCGATCAAGCGGACCCAATCCATGACGGCGCGCCCAGACCGATCGAGCGGACCCGGTCCAGGCACGCTCGGGCCAATCGAGCGCCCCATCCTTGGCAGCTGCGCCAAGCTGATCGTCCGCACTCGCGTCTGCACCGTGCAGGTGTGGTTCACATGCGCTCAGGGGCCGCGATGCCCAAGAGGCCGAGTCCGTGCGCGAGCGTTTTTGCGGTCAATTCGCAGAGTGCGAGGCGGTTTCCACGGACGGGGTCGGCCGCGGTGAGCACCGGGCAGCTCTCGTAGAAGCCGGTGAAGTCGCGGGCGAGGTCGTAGAGATAGCCGCACAGTCGATGCGGTTCCAGGGTCGCGGACACCTCGGCGACGACCGTGCCGTAGGCGTCGAGTTCCAGTGCCAATGCCCGCTCGGCGGGTTCGAGCGCGACGCTCACATCGATGCGTGACGTGCGGTCTTCGGCCTTGCGCAGAATGGACCGGATTCTCGCATGCGCGTATTGGAGGTAGACGCTGGTATTGCCCTGCAACGCGACCATGCGGTCCAGGTCGAAGGTGTAATCCTTGACCCGGGAGGTGGACAGGTCGGCGTATTTGACCGCGCCGATGCCGGTGGGTTCGGCGATTGCGTCGAGTTCGGCGGCGGGCAGGTCCGGGTTCCGTTCGGCGACAACGGCTCTGGCCTTGGCGACGGCCTCGTCCAGCAGATCGGCCAACCGTACGGTGCCACCCGCGCGGGTCTTGAACGGCCGTCCGTCCGGGCCGAGCACCGTACCGTAGGCGATATGTTCGGCATCGATCTCATCGGTCAACCAACCGGCCCGCCGTGCGGCCTCGAAGACGAGCCGGAAGTGCAGGGCCTGACGGGAATCGGTGACATAGAGCAACCGCTCAGCGCGCAGGGTGTGCACACGGTAGCGAATGGTCGCCAAATCCGTTGTGTCATAGCCATATCCCCCGTCACGCTTGCGCACCATCAGCGGGACCGGCTGGTCATCGGGGCCGGTCACCGCCTCGGAGAACACCACGAGTGCGCCGTCGCTGTCGACGGCGATACCCTTGTCGACCAACTCGGCGATGGTGTCGGCCAGCAGTGGGTTGTAGAACGACTCCCCGACATAGTCGTCGGGGGTGAGTAGTACACCGAGCCGGTCGTAGATATCACCGAACGCACGCTCCGATTCGGCGACGATCTCCCGCCACCGCTGCGAGGTGGCCGGATCGCCGGACTGCAGCGCCACCACCCGGGCCCTGGCGCGGTCCGCGAATGCCGGATCGCCGTCGAATTCCCCGCGAGCCGCCTTGTACAAACCGTCCAGCGCCGATACCGCCGAGACATCGCCGTTCAGCTCATCGTGGCGCCACCTCAGATCTGGGTGCTCGTCCAAGTACTGGATGAGCATGCCGAACTGAGTTCCCCAGTCCCCCAGGTGATTCTGCCGAATTACCGTGCCGCCGAGGAAGTCGAGCACCCTGGCGATGCTGTCGCCGATGATCGTCGTCCGCAGATGGCCGACATGCATCTCCTTGGCGATATTCGGCGCCGAGTAGTCGACCACGGTACGGCGTCCGGCCTCGGCTGCCGCTACGCCGAGCCGATCATCGCCCAGTCGTGCCGAAACCTGTTGCCAGACCACATGATCTGCCACCGTGATGTTGAGGAATCCGGTCCCCGAAACCATTGCCATGAACAGCCCGCCGCCCGGATCGGCCAATGCCCCGGCCAACTCCGCGGCGAATTCGGCGGGCCGCATCCCGACCCGCTTGGCCACCGCGAGCGCCGCATTCGACTGGAAGTCCGCGCGTTCGGAGCGTCGCGCCACCGGATCCGCGCCAGCCACCTCGGGGCGGACGCGCCCGATCGCCGCCGATACCACGGCAGCAGCCTGGCCCAGCAATGGCAGCACTCCGGAATCACCCACGCGCGTTCCCTCCTGTCGGTTCGGATCCGTGAGTATTCCAGCGCGGCCGTATCGTGCCGAATGATTTTCCGGTCCAAGGTCGACGCCTGTCGATGATCAGAGAGGGGTGCGGTCCCACCGGACTGCCCGCCCAAGCGAGCGCCGGTAGCCTTGGCACATACTCGCCCGGCTGGATTCGAGAAGGGAGCGGACGTGGCCGCATTCCGCACGCGCGGCATCGGACTGGCCGTTCTCGCGGTCGCCGGACTGCTGACCGGCTGTTCCGCCCATGGCACGCCGGATGCGGGTCCGACCGCCGCCCCGGCCGCCAACTCCCTGGCCAACTGCACGCCGCTGACCGATGAGCAGATCAGCCGTACCGCACAGGCCGATACCCTCACCGCACACCATCGTCCGCCGGTCTGCGTCTGGCAGGCGCAGCGCGGCGACGACGAATCCGACCTGACCTTCACCTACACCGACCGCGAATCCCTGCAACAGACGTGGCAGCGGGCCGAGAACGACGGCTTCCAGAACGAACATCTGACCATCACCAGACAGATCTTCGGCACCACGGTCACCGCGACCGGCTTCTACATTCGCAATCCGAACGACCCCGGCGATTGCGCGGTCGCCGCCGCTGATAACGGCACCATCGTCTGGCGGGTACAAAACCATGCGCACACCACGACACCAGACCCCTGCGCCGTGGCGCTGCAACTGGCGACGCTGACCATCGATCTCGCGCCCTAACGCCGACCGGACCTGCGCGGACCTCGACGAAACGCCCCGGATCTCTGGGATCCGGGGCGTTTCGTGTCGACCTCCTACTGTGCCGGCGGCTGCCAGGGACGGTCCTGAGGTCCGGGCCCGTCCGGATGGTATGGCTGCTGCTGCGGTGGCACCTGCTGCGGCGGAATCGCCTGCTGTGGTGGCACGACCTGTTGGTACGGCGCGGGCTGGGGCTGACGGGTCACCGGGGTGGCCATCCCCTCCACCGACGCACGGGCATCGGCCTCCGCGGCACGGACCGCCTGTTCGATGGCCGGGTCACGGGCCGTATCGAACCAGCCCGCCACATCGGAATCGTCCTCCGGCTTGCTCTGCACATCGTCGGCCGGAGCGGGCTCGTACCGGAATACACCGTCCTCGCCCTTGGTCGCGAAGTTCTGCGCGAAACCTTCCAGGGCCTTGCCGAAATCGCTCGGCACCAGCCAGACCTTGTTCGCATCGCCGCGTGCGACCAGCGGCAGGGTCTGCATGTATTGGTAGGCAAGCAGTTCCGGCGTCGGCTTACCGGATTTGATTGCGGCGAACACCTTTTCGATGGCCTTGGCTTGACCCTGCGCCTGCAGATAGGACGCGGCACGTTCACCCTGGGCGCGCAGAATGCGGCTCTGCCGTTCACCTTCGGCCGCCAGGATCGAGGCCTGCTTGGCACCCTCGGCGGAGAGAATCTGCGCCTGCTTGGCCCCCTCGGCGGTCTTGATCTGCGACTCCCGGGTGCCCTCCGCGGTGAGGATCATGGCGCGCTTCTCGCGGTCGGCCTTCATCTGCTTCTCCATCGACTCCTGGATCGATGGCGGCGGATCGATGCTCTTGAGCTCGACCCGCGCGACGCGCAGCCCCCAACGACCAGTGGCCTCGTCGAGCACACCGCGCAGCTGGCCATTGATCTGATCGCGCGAGGTCAGCGTCTGCTCCAGGGTCATACCGCCGACCACATTGCGCAGCGTGGTCACGGTGAGCTGTTCGACGGCCGCGATGTAGTTGCTGATCTCGTACACCGCCGCCTGCGGGCTGGTCACCTGGAAGTACACGACGGTGTCGATGTGCAGGGTCAGATTGTCCTCGGTGATCACCGGCTGCGGCGGGAAGGACACCACCCGCTCACGCAGGTCCACCTTGGCCCGGATCCGATCGGCGAACGGCACCAGGAAGGTCAACTGACCGGAGACGGTGCGCGAATATCGACCTAGTCGCTCGATGACCGCCGCCTCCGCCTGCGGGACGAGGGCGATCGACTTGAAGACCACCACCACGACCAACAGCACCAAGACGGCGGCAACGATCAGTACACCCATTACGGCCCCTTCCAGACGACAGCGGTCGCGCCGTCGATCTTCATGACGTACACCGTGGTTCCCTTCGGATACTCGACCGTTGTATCGAACGGCCGGGCGGTCCATTCCTCACCGCCGATTTTGACCAGGCCGCTGTGCTCGGCCACCTGTTCGAGCACCAGCGCCTGTTTGCCCATCAGCGCGTCCACATTCGTCGGGATCGGCGGCGGAGTTCCGAAGCGGCGCCGCAGAACTGGGCGCACCCCGAGCAGCAGAACCAGCGCCAGCACCGCGAAGATCACCGCGTCGACGACCAGACCCGTACCCGCCACCGCACTCACGCCCGCCGTGCCGAGCGCGGCGACGCCCAACATGAGCAGTGTGAGGTCCCCGGTGAGCATCTCCGCTGCCGCGAGCAGCAAACCCGCGACCAGCCAAACGATTGCGGCCACATGCCCACTGTAGTTGTCCGTGGCACTTCTGTGGCGTGACAAACCGAGATCAACCGAAGCGGCAGTGCTAGTTTCGGCGGGTGAGCGGGCGTGACATGTATGGCGGCGATATCTTCTCCGGACATTCGCGAGCGAAGAGGCCAGCGGTGCCGACAGTGTCGGCAGAACGCGACCTCGTGGTGGAGGATGCGGCGAGCGGATTCTGCGGCGCCGTTGTCGGATTCGATCGCAGCTACGACGGCGAGTTCGTCAAACTGGAGGACGCGCACGGTGTGGTGCGGTTGTTCGCATTGCGCGAGGCCGCGTTCCTGATCGACGGTGAGCCGGTGACACTGGTCCGCCCCAAAGCCGCGGCGCCCAAGAAGCAAACCCGGTCGGCATCGGGCTCGACGCGAGTGGAGGGACTGCGCGCCCAGGTCGCCAAGACCAGCCGGATCTGGGTGGAGGGTGTGCACGATGCCGCATTGGTGGAGCGGGTCTGGGGGCACGATCTGCGGGTCGAGGGCGTGGTGGTCGAACATCTCGAGGGTTTGGACAATCTGGCCGAGCGGCTGACCGAATTCGCGCCGGGGCCGGGACGGCGGGTCGGTGTACTGGTCGACCATCTGGTGACCGGTTCGAAGGAAACCCAGCTGACCACCGGCCTCGGTAAGTATGTGCTGGTCACCGGGCATCCTTATATCGATGTCTGGCAGGCCGTGCGCCCGGCGGCGGTCGGCATCGCGGCATGGCCGCAGGTACCGCGCGGTGAGGACTGGAAGACCGGCATTTGCCGCCGCCTCGGCTGGGGCACCCCACAGGAAGGGTGGCGGCGGGTCTACAACGCCGTCGAATCCTTCCGCGATCTGGAAGCCCCCCTGATCGGCGCAGTGGAGCGGCTCATCGACTTCGTCACCGAACCGGAATAACCGCAGCGGCAAGATCAATTCCGGGTCCACTCGCTGAAACCATGTCCCACTACGCGGAATTCGATCCCGGTCGGCGTAACTGTGAAGCGGCGGCGGCCGGTCCGGTATTGCAGGTACTCGCGGTACCAGTAGATCGATAGATGCGCGCAGCTCACCGGGGTATCCGGCATGCTGCCCCCGAGTCGCAACCCTCCTTTATGCTCGATAATTATGTGCTCTCCTAGTGCCACGCTAACGGTGTGGGCTGGCTCATGGCTGGCCGGTCGCAGCGCGCCCGATGACATTCTGGAGGCGTTGTACGCCTGGGCGCCGCGGCACACGATCGCCGCGGGCGACCCGATCACCGGCGGTCGCGACGACCTGCCCTGGTCCTCTCGCGGCAATCTGTCCGGCACCGGAGTCATGGCGCTGCTCAAGGTGATTCGCGAGGCGATGGCCCATCCCGGTGCGCAGCTGCGACTGGTGCTGCCGGTGCCCGGCGATGTGCGCGGTCTGCCGACCGGAACAGCCTTCGCCGCCGATGCCATCGAGGCGGGCGAGGGCATGCTCTTCGGCGTGCCCGGCAGCGACGGCACCGGACTGATCCCGCAGTGGGCCGATGACGACACCCTGCAGTGGACCGTCTACAGCACGCCGATCCCCGCCACGCCCGGATCGGATATGTCGCTCGGCGAGGCGGAGTACACCATGCGCGAAGCGGTGCGCGATGCCGCCGACGCCCTGATGCGACTGCACACCACCGCCGTCGGCGCGGCCGCGGACACCGACCCCCGCGAACTCATCGAGGCCGAACTCGCGGACTATTCCCGCCACGACTATCCGGATTCGATCCCGTTGCGCGCCAGGCGAATCCTCGACAGCGCCGACCACGTCGCCGCCATCCTCACTGTCGCCCAACGCGAACCGGCCTCGTCCCCCACCTCCGCCACCGCCATCGGCGCCCAGGAAGACCTACTACGCCCACTGTGGGATGCGATTCGCGCGGCACGGTTGGTGGCGGTACATGCCGCGGCCCGAGGCAATTCATAAGCACCGGCATTCGGCGCACGAGACGGCCACCGGTCCCCGAAGCCGCGAGATCACCGGCGTCCTCTGGTTGAATAGGCCGACAGATCGACTGAATCATCCGGGAGGCGGCATGTTCCGCATACGTCGCATTGCCGCGGCTCTGACCACCGCAGTCCTCATCGGCCTCGGCGTGCCAGCCGTTCCTGCCACGGCGATCGTGGGCGGCGATACCACCGAGGCGAGCGCCTACCCGTGGCTCGCCGCCGTCGGCTCCCCGTTGTTCTTCCCCCGACCGTCCGGACAGTTCTGCGGCGGTGCGCTCATCGCGCCGGATCGGGTGGTGACAGCCGCGCACTGCGTCGAGTTGGCCCGGCTGCTGCCGCAGGCGATCACCGTCACCTTCGGGCGCACCGACCTGCGCTCGCACGACGGAGTCATTGTGGGGGTCAAGGAGATTCGCATTCACCCGGATTTCCGGGAGAGCGATTTCGACGGCGAGACCGCGCACTACAGTGATCTCGCGATCCTCGTCCTCGACGAGCCGAGACCGGGGCCTTTCCTGGAAATCGCTGCACCACAGCATGATCCGCGCGCATACGGCGACACCGGCACCATCGTGGGTTGGGGTGCAACCAGCGAGACCGACACCTCGAATACGCACCTGCGATCAGCCACCGTCCCCATCGTCTCCAACGCCACGTGCGCCGCCGCCTACGGCTCCGCCTTCGACCCCGCCGATATGTTCTGCGCCGGATCAACCGCCGCCGATACCGCCGAATACGACAGCGGCGCCCCACTTCTCGCCTCGGGCCGCCTGCTCGGCCTCACTTCCTGGGGCAAGGGCAGCGCCCGCCCAGGGTTCCCTGGCGTCTACGCCTACGTCACCACTGTGAGCTTCTGACCAGCACGGAACGTCGCGACAAGGGGGATGAAAATGCGATCGACGATGGTGTCAGCCGATGACGGAACCCTGCTGCACGTCGGTGTCACGGGACACGGTCCCGATGTCGTGGTCCTATCCGGCGGATCGCCCCGCAGCACGACATCCGCCCGTCGTGGCCCCTGCGGCAACTCGCAGCCTTGATCCCGAACGGCAGATTCGAAGAACTACCCGGAGTCGCCCACAACCTATGGGCGACCGATCCATGCATCTGGGTCGACCTCGTTACCAGAAGCTGCCGCGCGCACATGATCACCGACTCAGGGTGAAAGGAACGTTTGCTCCGTGCCGAGTGCCGATCATCGGTTCGAGCAATGCTGGCGCACTGAAGGACCATCGCGCCGTCGGCCGGACCGGCGCCGGGTACGTCGTCGACACGGACGCCAATCGGGTGCCTGCGCTGGCAAGTGCCCGGCAACCAGGATCACGGGGTGGCCGAATCATTGCGGCGACACGGCGGCCCAGTCGTATACTCACGTCATGGCGGGTGAACCGTCTTCCACGGAATCCCTCGTGGCGCCAGTTCTAGTGGTGCAGACGAGGGAGCGCGTCTACCGGCTACGCGCTGGTGACGTCTACAACGTCGGTCGCGATCCGGCCGCCGACGTTGTGGTGAACGATCCGCGCGTATCTTCGATCCACGCAGTTCTGGAGCTGGGTGCCGACGGCTGGGAAATCGAGGATGTCGGCAGCCGCAACGGCAC
The DNA here is from genome assembly GCF_040614395.1 of Nocardia sp. NPDC005998. Classification (NCBI taxonomy): domain Bacteria; kingdom Bacillati; phylum Actinomycetota; class Actinomycetes; order Mycobacteriales; family Nocardiaceae; genus Nocardia; species Nocardia sp. NPDC005998. The sequence continues at coordinate 106,426 of NZ_JBEXUI010000029.1, forward strand.
CTTCTTCGGCGGGCGCCGGGTCAACCGGATGGTGATCGACCACGACGAGACATTCCGGCTCGGGCACTCCGTGGACGGTGAACAGCTGGCCTGCTCGCCGGAGGCGCCGCCGGGCAGCGAGTCCGATCGCGATACCGGTGGCGAAACGCTGATCGTCCCCGGCCGTAGCCTCGCCGAGGAAGCGACGGTCACGCAGTTCCCGTCGAGCCTGCCCCGGCGATCTGCGCGATCGTCGCGGATGATGCGGCCCCCCAGCGAGGTCGTCCGGATCACCTCCGACAAGCTTCGGATCGGACGTGCCGCCGACAACGACGTAGTCGTGCCCGACCTCCTGCTCTCCCGCCATCACGCCGAACTGCAAAGGACCGGCGACGGCCGGTACCGGATCATCGACCTCGACAGCCACAATGGCACCTACGTCAACGGCTCTCGGGTCGACGCCGCGGACCTCTCCGAATCCGACTTGATCGGCATGGGGCACACCACCTTCCGGCTCGTCGGCGACGAGCTGCGCGAGTTCGTCGACACCGGTGACGTATCTGTCTCGGTGCAGAACCTCATCGTGCGCACGCCTGAGGGCAAGGTGATCCTCGACGGGGTGAGCTTCCCCATCCCGCAGCGCTCGCTGGTGGGGGTAATCGGCCCCAGCGGAGCGGGCAAGTCGACGCTGCTCGGCGCGATCACCGGATTGCGGCCCGCGACGGAGGGGACGGTCCGCTACGACGGACGCGACCTGTACACCGATTACGACGAACTCCGGCACCGGATCGGGCTGGTCCCGCAGGAGGACATCCTGCACAACCAGCTTCCGACCCGGCGTGCGCTGCTCTACGCGGCCGAACTGCGCTTCCCCGGTGACACCCGCAGCGAGGAGCGCGAGCAGCGGGTCGACGAGGTCCTCGACGAGCTCGGCTTGGCGCGGCACGCCGATACCCGCATTGATCGGCTCTCGGGCGGGCAGCGCAAACGTGTGAGCGTCGCACTGGAGTTGCTGACCAAACCGTCCCTGCTGTTTCTCGACGAACCGACCTCCGGCCTCGATCCGGGCCTGGACAAAACGGTCATGGAAATGCTGGCCGAACTGGCGCACGACGGGCGGACCGTCATCGTCGTCACGCACAGCGTGGCGAATCTCGATTCCTGCGACCGTCTGCTGGTCTTGGTGCCCGGCGGTCGACTGGCCTATTACGGACCACCCACGGAGGGGCTGCTGGAGTTCGCACAGCGCAGCTGGGCCGAGGTTTTCCAGGCCTTCGATCGCGAGCACGAGCGCGACTGGGCCGGTGAGTTCCGGACGTCGCCACGCTTCGAGAACTACGTGGCGGTCGGACTGACCGACGATATCGGCCCAGCGGAAGTGCACACACCGGCGCCGCCGCCCGCGCAACAGTCCAAACTCGCCCAGCTCAGCACCCTGTGCCGCCGATATCTGGCGGTGATCGCCTCGGACCGAAGCTATTTAGCTCTCCTCGGCGTGATGCCCCTACTGCTCGGTGGCTTGATCGCCGCAGTGCCGTCGGGCCAGGGATTCGCCGGGGCGCCGGGATCCAATATCGATGCCGCGACCAAGCTCATGATTCTGGCATTTGGCGCATGCTTCGTCGGCACCGGAAACTCGATTCGCGAGATCGTCAAGGAACAGACGATCTATCGCAGAGAACGCGCGGCAGGCCTGTCACCAGGGGTCTACCTGATGTCGAAACTGCTGGTCCTGGGCGTGATCACCGCCCTCCAGTCGACGGTATTGGTGCTGATCGGCACCATCGGCGTGGATATGCCCCCCAAGGGGCTCTTCACATCGGTCGAGCTGGAGTTGATCCTGGCGATGGCGCTGCTCGGCATCGCATCACTGGCATTGGGCTTGCTGGTGTCGGTGTCGGTGAATACCTCGGAGAAGACACTTCCGCTGCTGATCGTGCTGTCGATGGCACAACTGGTACTCACCGGCGGGCTGGTGCGACTCCCCGGCACACCCGTCCTAGAGCAACTGGCGTACATATCGCCGGCCCGTTGGGGGTTCGGCGCCGGAGCCGCCACCGTCGACCTCGACACCCTCTCACCGCATGAGGGCGCGGCCGACCCGCTGTGGAAACACACCATCGGCACGTGGCTGCTCGACATGGGAGTCGTCGCCGGGCTGGGGGCCGTCTTCCTCGCGCTGGCCTGGTACCGCCTGTACCAGCTGCGTCCACGGCGGCGCGGTGCCCGCCGCGCGATCTGACGCCCAGGACGTCCTGGGCTAGGTTGCCGTGGCGGGACGACGGGGCGGGGTGCAGCAGCCGACCGCACAGGGTGCACCGTTTACGGTGCAGCCATAGCCCGGGATGTCGCCGAGGCGGCGCGGCGAACTACCGGCCAGGTGCTCGTTGATCAATTCGACGACCAACCGGGCGAAGCGGGGATCGGTGCCGGGGGTGGCGGCCCTGGCGAACGCCATGCCCAGTTCCTCGGCCTTTTCCCTGGCTTCGTTGTCCAGATCCCAGATGACCTCGAGGTGATCGGAGACGAACCCGACCGGGCAGACCACGACCGCATCCACCCCCTTGCCGGACAGCTCCTCGAGATGATCGACGATATCCGGATCGAGCCACGGGATCTGCGGTGGACCGGAGCGGGACTGCCACACCAGGTCATAATCGGTGAATCCCGTTGCGGCGGAGCACAATCGGGCGGCCTCGGCAACCTGGCGGCTGTACAGGCGGCCACCATCGGCAGGCGGCCCCGCGGAAATATCGGCCGATACCGGAATCGAGTGCGCGGTGAACACCAGTCGAGCGCCGTCCCGGCGCTGCACGGGCAGGGCATCCACCGCGGCACGAATGGCGGCGGCGAATGCCTCGATCAACAGCGGATGGTCGAAGTACTGCCGCAACTTCACCAGTTCCGGCGCATCCGGCCCCATGGCCGCCCGCGCCCTGCTGATGTCCTCGTCGTACTGCAGACAGCCGGAGTACCCGCCCCACGCCGAGGTCGGGAAGACCAATGCCGACCGCACACCGTCGGCGGCCATCCGCGCGACGGTCTCCTCGACCATCGGGTTCCAGTTGCGGTTGCCGAAATAGACCGGCAATTCGATTCCGGCACCGACCAATTCGCGCTGCACCGCGGCAATGATGTCGCGGTTGAGCGCATTGATCGGTGAGACACCCCCGAAATGCAGGTAATGCTGCGCGACCTCTGCCAAGCGTTCGCGCGGCACGCCCCGCCCCCGGGTGACGTTCTCCAGGAACGGCATGACGTCCTCGGGACGCTCAGGGCCGCCGAACGACAGCAGCAGCAGGGCGTCGGCGGCCCGAACCACGGTGTCTCCCTTCGAAATACGTCAGTTGATCGACATGTTCTCCGGGAACCAGGTGTTGTGGCTGGCTCCGCCGTCGACGTAGATGATCGAACCGGTGGTAGCGGGCAGCCAGTCCGAGAGCAGCGTAACGATCGACTTCGCGACCACGGTCGGGTCGTCGACATCCCAGCCGATCGGCGAGGCACCGTCCCAGTAGGTGTTGAGCTGGTTCAGCTTGGCCGCATCATCGGTCGCGGTGCCCGCGATGGCCTTGGCCGCGAGGGTCTTGATCGGTCCGGCGGCGATCAGATTCGAGCGAATCCGCTTCGCGGTACCGACCTCGCGCGCCACATAGCGGTTCACCGACTCCAGCGCGGCCTTGGCCACACCCATCCAGTTGTAGAACGGCATCGCGGTGCGCGGATCGAAGTCCATGCCGACAATCGAACCGCCCTCGTTCATGACCGGCAGCACGGCGCGCGCCAGCGAGGCGTAGCTCCAAGCCGAGATCTCGAAGGCCTTGGCCGCATCCGGGCCGGGACCGTCCAGGAACGGACGCGCCTCCGGACCCATCAGCGTGCGCGGCGCAAAGGCGATCGAGTGCAGCACGCCATCGACGCCCTCGGGCGCGAGCTCGCGCACCTTATCGGCCAGCGCGCCGAGATCGTCCTCGCTGGTGACGTCGAGCGGGATGGCCGGACCGACCTCTTGCGGCAGCCGCTTGGCGATCCGATCGATCAGCCGCAGCCGCTCCGGAATACCGGTGATCAGCACCTTCGCGCCCTGCTCCTGCGCGACCGCGGCCGCGTGGAACGCGATCGAGGAATCGGTGATGATGCCGGTGATCAGCACGGTCTTGCCTTCGAGCAATCCGCCCATGGGTTTTCGGTTCTCCTGTGGTCGAAGTTCGTGGGGTTGCGCGACCGCCGAGGCGGCGCACCGTTTTCGGGTCGGCTCAGTGGCCCATGCCCATGCCGCCGTCGACCGGGATCACCGCGCCGGATACATAGCGCGAATCCTCGGAGGCGAGGAAGCTGACCACGGCCGCGACATCTTCGGGCTCGCCGAGACGCTGCAACGGAATGAATTTCTTCGCCATCTCGCGCAGATCGTCGGGCAGCTCGGCGGTCATATCGGTCTCGATGAAGCCGGGCGCGACGACATTGGCGGTGATCGAGCGCGAACCGAGTTCACGGGTGACCGAGCGAGCCAGACCGATAACACCGGCCTTGGATGCGGCGTAGTTGATCTGTCCGGCTTGACCGGCAAGGCCGACCACGGAGCCGAGGAAGATCATCCGACCCCAACGCGCCCGCAGCATGGCTCGGTTCGCGCGCTTGGCGCAGCGGAATGCGCCGGTCAGGTTCGCATCGATGACCTTGGTGAACTGCTCCTCGGTCATCCGCATCAGCAGGGTGTCGTCGGTGATGCCCGCATTGGCGACCAACACCTCGACCGGCCCCTGATGCTGCTCCACCTCGGTGAAGGCGGCATCGACCGAGTCACTATCCGTCACATCGCATTTCACACCGAACAGACCGTCCGGAACCCCCGACCCGCGATGCGTGACGGCCACCTTGTGCCCATCGGCCAGCAGACGCTGCGCGACCGCGAGGCCGATGCCGCGATTACCGCCGGTCACCAGGACCGACCGGGATGTGATGTTCGACATGAAGACCAACCTATCTGTTCGGGTTCGTGCGCCACGCCCCGGCCACATGCAGTGCGCTATGCGGCGCCGGGCGCGTCGCGACGGCGGACATTGACGACTACGGCAGGCGTTGACGATAGAGCAAGCCGGTAACCACACCGGCAGCGACGACCAACATGCCCAGCAAAAGCCATGGTCGACTGGCATCGCCCCTGGTCATCTCGAAGCCGATCTGCTCTTCGAGGGTGTCATAGACAGCGGTCAACTCGGTCAGGCTGGACGCGGTATAGAAGTCACCGCCGGAGAGTTTGGCGATCTCGCGCAGCGCATCGTCGTCGACAGGCACCTTGACGCGCTGAGCGCCCTTACCGTCCTGGTCCGGGATCTCCACCGTGCCCCATGAGGTGCCGAACGAAATCGTCGACACCGGAACGCCTTTGTTCTTCGCCAGGCGGGCCGCGGTGAAACCGTGCCGTGGATTATCGACATCCTTATCATCGGGCACGGTCTGCTTACCGTCCGACATCAGCACGATGCGTGCAGGCGGCGGCGTTTCCGCACCGCCGAGCACCGTGGCAATGGTGTCGATCGACTGCAGCGCGGTGAGAATGCCCTCACCGGTGGCGGTGCGCTCGGCGAGTTTGATGTTGTCGATAGCCGCCTTGACGGCCTCGCGATTCGTCGTCGGCGGCACCATGACCGAGGCGGTGCCCGCGAAGGTGACGAAGCCGAGATTGATACCGGGCGGCAGTCCGTCGACGAATTCCTTACCCGCCTTCTGCGCCACCTTCAGCCGCGACGGCGGCACATCGGTGGCTTCCATGGACAGCGAAACGTCCATTACCAGAACGACTGTCGCGCGATTGCGCGGTACCTTCTTGACCGCGGTCGGCCCCGCGGCCGCGATGGTGAGGAAGACCAGACCGATCAGCATCAGCGCAATCGGCACATGCCGGATCGGACTCGGCCGCGACGGGGCGACCTTCTCCAGCAGTTCCATATTGCTGAACTGCAGCATGTGCCGGTGGCGACTGCGCTGTACGAGGATATAGCCCAGCGCGATCAGCACAACGACGGCGAGGAAGCCCAACCAGATCAACGCGGTGAAATGCGAAATACTCACTGGCGCGGCGCCCGTCCGCTCGGGGCGCCGAATGCGTGGCGCCGGGTGGACACGAACCGGACCACATCCGAGATCCAGTCCCGATCGGTCTGCAGAGTGAGCACCGGTGCGCCGCAACTGCGCAGCGCCTGTTCGACCTGAACGCGATGGCGCTGGGCGGCGGCCGCGAAATCGGCGCGCAGCGCAGGAGTCACGCTGAATTCCCGGGTGCGTCCGGTCTCCGGATCGTGCAGCACCACATCACCCACATCGGGCAGCGACAGATCGCGCGGATCGAGCACCTCCACCGCGAGCAGATCGTGACGCGCGGAAATGGCGCGCAGTGAGCGCTGCCAGTTGATGTCACCGAGGAAGTCGCTGATGATCACCGCGAGTCCACGCTTGCGCTGCGGGCGGCGCAGCGATTCGATCGCCTCGCGCAGATCGCCGCGCACACCGTCGCGGGCATGCGGCGTCGTCGCGATCTCGCGCAGCATCGACTGCGCGTGCACCCGGCCGCTGCGTGCGGGAATGCGCGTCAACTGCTCACCGGTCGCGACGACCGCGCCGATCCGGTTGCCACCGCCACTGGTCAGGTGGGTGATCGCCGCTGCGGCCGCGATCGCCAGATCGCGCTTCTGGCACAGTGCGGTGCCGAAGTCGAGGCTGGCCGACAGGTCGACCACCATCCAGGTCTCCAGTTCCCGGTCCGCGATCATCTGCCGGACATGCGGATGGGTGGTGCGGGCGGTGACCGACCAATCCATCTGCCGCACATCGTCGCCCGGCTGGTAGGTCCTGGCCTCGCCCGGTTCCGAGCCGGGGCCCGGGATAAGTCCGAGATGATCGCCGTGCAGCACACCGTCGAGCCTGCGGCGCACGGTCAATTCCAGCGTTTTCAGCGCCGCCGTCAGTTTCGGATCGGACAGTTCACCCGATCGGAAGGACGGCGGTGCGTGGGATGACATCGGCACTGGTGGAACCGGATCCGATGCTGAGGTCACTTCGGCTGGTTATTGCTGGCGGCGGCCGGGGACATCTGCGCCACCGGCGGCTGCGGCACCGCATCCTGAGGTGCGGGCGGCTGCGGAATCGCCGAGCCGTGCGGCGCGCCGAGCCCGTAGAGGGTGTCGTTGGCGATCCGGACTGCCTCGTCCACGGTGTCGAACCGGGTCACCGCGACCACCGGGCCGAAGATCTCC
>NZ_JBEXUI010000030.1:0-111494 GCF_040614395.1 Nocardia sp. NPDC005998
TGGGTGACCGCGTCCAGGCCAATCGACCCGTGACGATGTAAAACTTCGCCGCCGAGAGTGTCCAGCGATGACGCCGACATCGGCAGATTCAGTGACCGCGAACAGGCGCGGCGGGCAGCTTCAACACCCTAATGTTGCCGCTGTCGGTAACGAAGAGATCGCGGGCGGTGTCCACGGCGACACTGTAAAAACCCCGCCTGCCGATCTGTGCGCGCGGGCACTCGCCCGGCTATTTCCCGATGCGCCGGACTCCATCGAGCCGTGGACCACCCTGCTGTGGGCCACCGGACGTGCCGAACTCCCCGGCCATCCACAGCTCACAACATGGCTGTGGGACGGGACATCTCGTCGCACTTGACCACGCACCCTGCCAACGGATTGACGCAGGACAACGCGATGCCCCGTCCGGACACGCACTATCGGGTTTCAGCGCCGCCACGGATGGTGGTTCGCAGCCCGATGCCCGGCGACGCGATTGTTCAGCGCGCGATGCGAACCGACTGCGGGCCGGTGGATGCAATGACGGTCTGGCCTTGGCTGAGTGTGACCGTGACCGTGCCACCAGATTCGTTGGGCAGTGTGCGACCAGGCGCGACGAGATTGCCCGACCAGGTGTGCGCTGCGCTATCGCAGTCGACCATGACCGGTCCGTCGAGTTGCACGGTGATCGGGCCACCTAGATCACCTTGCATCATTTGTTCCAGCGAGCCGTCCACAACATCGACTCCGGCGGTTCCACCGCCATCACAAGTAGCCGATCCGTTGATAGTCAACGCGCTGACGTTGTAGCCGAGTTCAGGCTCGACAGTGATCGATGTGGCTGGCTGGGCGGTTGCGGTTGCAGCGAAGATTCCTGCGCAGCAGCCGACTACTCCAGTGACAAACGCTAGATCCGAGCGAAGCGAACTGTTGAACATGGTTGTTCTCCCGTCGATGCTCGTTCGAAGGATGCCAACCCGCCTATCATCCCAGCCTCCGTCAGCTTCCACCTCAGTTTGATTTGATAGGAGCGAGTGCCCACTCATTGCCATCACCACGCGCGTCCAGTCTGCGTCGTTGGTGGTGGCAGGATCCGCAGCACAGAACACCTTTGAGGTGATGGTGATGCTGAACTCGATCAACTCGCAGGGCCCGTGAGTGCTGTCGGCTCGTTTCTCAGGCGGCTGGTGGGGTCAGTTCCCGTCTCGCGGCGGTGACGAAGTCCTGCACCAGTTCGCTGTCGCTGTCGGCGCGGGTGACCACCGCGACCTTGCACGGCTCGATGTCGATCACCGGAACGGTGACCAGGTCATCTCGCAGCGTCCTACGTCTGGCACCCAGCGGAATGATCGCTACGGCCCGACCTTCGGCGATCAGCTCCAGTTTGTCCTCGAAGGTGTCCACCCGTTCGAGCACGAAGGCATTGCTGCCGTCCGGGCGCGGCTCGGCACGCCAGAAGGCCGTCCACATGTCGGCGGTCGTGGCACAGCCCACGAAAGCCTCCGCCGCGAAGTCGTCCAGCGTTACCGACGGCCGATCCGCCAGCGGATGCGACGTCGGAACGACCAGCAGGCGAGGCTCCTCGTACAGCACCGTCGTACGCAGCTGATCCGCCGGGCAGGCGAGCGGCAGCCTTGCCGCGAGAACGTCGACGTGCCCCTGCGCGAGGAGCTCTGCGTCGCGCCACGCGATGTGGCGCGTGAGCACCCTTGCGTCCGGGTGCTGCTCGCGCACCGCCCGCACTGCCGCAGTGACGATCAGGTTGTCGGCATATCCGACCGTCAGGGTGCGCGGCTCACGTGCCTTCTGGGTCGTGACCACGGCCGCACGGGCCGAATCGAGCAGATGGTGCGCCTGTGGGAGGAACGTCTCGCCTGCGAGGGACAGCGAGCTGCCCTGAGGGGTTCGCTCGAACAGCGTCGCGCCGAGCTGACGCTCCAGACGTTGGATCTGCCTGCTCAACGAGGGCTGTGCCACGTGCAGTGCCTCGGCCGCGCGACCGAAGTTCCCGTGCTCGGCAACAACGGTGAAGTACCTGACCAGGCGCAGATCCAGGTCCGCATCCCCGCTCCACGGAGACGGCAACCGCGAGATGGACACCTGCTGAGCCTAACAAGGCGGGTCGGGCCATGCACTCGGTGCATGGCGGGGTGCAGAACAGGTCTTGGACGGGCCGTTGCCTTCGGCTGTGCAATGGGCCTTGCCCGCGACCGACGGACGTCCGGGCACCTGTCGAATCGAAGGAGCAATACGTCAACATGGGCCAGTACACCGGGAAAAACGTTGTCATCACCGGCGGGAGCAGCGGGTTCGGCTTGGAGACGGCCAAGCTCTTTTGCGAGCTGGGCGCAAGGGTCCTGATTACGGGCAGAACCCAGGCGACATTGGACTCCGCACTCGAGGAGCTCACCCCCGACAGCGTTGCCGTTCGCAGCGACTCGAGCTCGCTCGCCGACATCGACGACCTCGTCGAGCGCGTTCGATCGGACTTCGGCTCAGTCGACGCACTGTTCGTGAACGCCGGCGTCACGCGATACATGCCGTTCGAGGCCACCCCCGAAGAGATCTACGACGAACTGTTCGAGATCAACGCGAAGGGAACGTACTTCACGGTGCAGAGGTTCGTCCCGCTGCTGAGTCCCGGTAGCGGCGTCGTACTGACCACGTCCGTCACGAACTCCTTGGGCATCCCGATGATCAGCGCGTACTCGGCGTCCAAGGCCGCGATCCGGTCGATGGCCCGCAGCTTCGCACGCGAGCTGCTCCCGAAGCAGATTCGCGTCAACGCCGTCAGCCCGGGCCCCGTCGACACCGGGATTCTTGATCGTTCGATGCCGCCGGAAGCGGTCGCGCAGGCCAAGGCGGAGCTGATCGCGCAGATCCCGATGCAGCGGGTCGGCGAGTCCTCGGAGATAGCGAAGGCCGTGGTCTATCTGGCGTTCGAAGCGACCTACAGCACCGGGTTCGAACTCGTCGTCGACGGCGGAGGTTCGCAACTCTGATGGCCCGCGCCCCCATCGGCTCGACGGCGGTTGGACTGCCCACTGACCCCGGCACGGCCCAACGTTTCAAGCACCCATTCAACGTAGAAGCGGACAGCACCGTGAACCTGGCAGATATTGCCCACAAGCTGGCGGCCCAGCCTTGGGAAGGGCACACGATCACGTCGGTCGAGCACTCCAAGGCTGAGGACTTCTCCTTCGTCGAGCAGATCTCGGCCGACCCGTTCATGGCCGCCTTCGACTGGGTGGAGTGGATGCGGCACGTCCCGCCGTTCCTGCGAGTGTGCGTGACGGTCGAGGCGGCTCCGGGATCTCATTTCGAGTTCGAGGTCTGGCTGCCGGTCGACGACTGGAACGGTCGGGTCGTCACGATCGGCAACGGAGGGCCGGCGATGGGGCTCATCCCGCCCGGCCTCATCGCCGCGACCCAGGAGAACTACGCGGCGATCCACGGGAACCTCGGAACTGGCCCAGACCTCGACCGCGGAGTCGACACGCCAGCCGTGTGGGCCGACTTCGGCTGGCGCGCAACGCATCTGATGACGGTCATCGGCAAGCAGATCGTGGAGATCGTCTACGGCGCGAAGCCGCAGTACGCATACTTCTACGGGTGCTCGACGGGTGGGCAGCAAGGAGTGTCCGCGGCAGAGAACACGCCCGGCGACTTCGACGGAATCGCGGCCCTGGCGCCGGCGATCGGGCGTACCTACCTGCATATCTACACCCTGTGGAACGTCGTCAACCTGCTGCGCGAAGACGGATCGACGGTGTTCTCGGACGCCGAGGTCCAGCGCCTGGCCGGCATCACCCGGGGGTTCTTCCGGACCCGGGGCGACGGCGCGCCCTCCGACGAGTTCGTGAGCAACCCCTACCTGGGCGAGGGGGACTGCGAGGAGGTCCTTCGGCTGGTCGGCGCGATCGGCGAGTTCACCGACGAGCAGCTCAATGCTTTGTCGAATGTCTACCGCGGCCCGGTCAATCCACGCACCGGGGAGCAGATCTTCTGCGGACTTCCCATCGGCGGTGAATACCACCCCCTCGGGCTCAACTATGTCGCCGCACCCGGCTACGACGTAACGTCCTTCTACCCGGTGCGGTGGGGGCTAGGCTTCAAATACGTGGACCACGATTGGCGCTCGTTCGACTTCGACGCCGATGTCGACTCACTGCGCAAGCTCACACGGGACCTCAACGCGGATTCGGCCGAACTCGACGCTTTCCGAGCCCACGGCGGAAAGATGATCATGGCGAGCGGCGCCATGGACACAGTCTGCCCGGAGCCGACCATCACCAACTACTACGAGCGTGTGGTGGCAAAGCAAGGTGGCCTCGCGAGAACTCGAGACTTCTTCCGCTACTTCATTGTTCCGGGAATGCACCACGGCACACGCGGATCAGCGGACGGCTTCGACTTCCTGGGGCCCGCGGACGCCGAGATCCCCACAACAGCCAAATTCGGCATGCTCTGGCAGGGCCTGTTCCATGCAGTGGTCGATTGGGTGGAGAACGGCAGTGCCCCCGACGTCATGATGGCGACGGGCTTCAACCGGACCGACACCAGCCCGTTGTTCTTCGGCGACCCGGCATCGGGTATCCGTAGCCAGCGGCCGGTGTATCCCTACCCCGATGCGACTGCCTACCGCGGGGGCGACCCGACCCGACCGACCTCGTTCGCGCGCGCGGACGGCGGTCTGCACAACCCGCCCGAGCGCGCCGAACGATATTGGCCGAGGTGACAACACGACGACCGGACCGCCCACCCAGGCGTGCGGCCACAGCTCGGAGCAACTCGGATGCGCGACGATCACTGTCGCTTGCTGGGAGTTGCGGTCAGGGGCTCTGCGGGCGTCGGCATAGTGCTCGACTGGCGCACGACGGTCCGCGGCCCGAACCTCACTCGACAACCGGTTGAACGCCTAGGTCCTCGAGGGTGGTCGCTCGCGGGGTCAGCGGCCACTCCGCGGTTTACTCAACACCGCGCGGCCGCGTTCCGGGGTGAGGCTGTATGCCAGAACAGGGTCGGCGAGCAGCGCGATCGCGGCGATGTGATCTGCCGCTCTCAGGGCTTCGAGGTCAGCGAAGGGACCTGATCCACCAGGGCGACGCCGTGCTGCGAGACCCGCAACGGCACCGTCGCTTTCGCCAGCGCCAGCTTCAGCTGCTCGTTCTCGGGACGTTTCATCCTCTCCAAAGACCCCGGTGGAAACGCGATGTCATCGGGGCGCCACCGATGACCGAGAGCTGGTTGGCGTTGGTCGAGCCATCCAGCCGGTAGCAGAATCATCCGTATTGAGCGGGGTCCCAGACACGGGTGGGCTTGTTAGTGATGATGAACCGCAATGCCTTGATCATGATGTCACCTCCTTCCTGGGGCTCGGTCGGGCGTGGACAGGGCTTGTGGGGTACGCCGCAGGGTGAACGGCCTGGGGGTCGCGGCATTGGTCACGATCGGGCGGGTATCACCGCCGCCGATGACGCGCAGAGAGGTGTTCTCGATGAGGGCGGTGGCTGCATCGGTGACCAGATCGTGGGCGACCGCGGCGCCGGCGCAGGTGAAGGGCCCCGAACTGAAGGGCACAAATGGGCCGTGTTCGCTCGGTCGAATCCAGCGGTTGGGTTGGAATGCCCCTGGTCTGGTCCAGTGTTTGTTGTCGTGATGGAGCAGATATGGGCTGACGGACAGCAGGTCGCCGGTCTGGAAGGCGATCCCCCCGAACTCGGCGGGATAGGGGACGGGACGGCTGACCATCCAGGAGACCGGCCGGTGCCGCAGGGCCTCACGTACCACCCAGTCGACGGGCCAAGGCCATGGTGCGCCGGGAGAGTGGAGACTGCCCAGCAGCACCGACCACGCGAGCGAGTAGCCCAGCGGTCCCACAATGGACCGGTACATCAGCACATACAGCTGCGCCACCGTTGTATCGGTGACGCCCTCGGGACAGGCACCGATCACGGCATCGAGCAGATCCCGTGGTTCGGCTTCCGCAGTGCGGCCGGTGGCGCTGCGCCGGTCCCGGATCTGCTCGTTCAGCGCGGTGGACAGCTTGGTGCGCAGCAGCTGCGCCCGCGCCCGCTGCGCCATTCGGGCCGGACGGAGCGCGCCCACGCGTGCATTTCGCTCCAGTAACTGCCGCAACTCGGGAGAACCATCGGGGTGCAGCAACACGTCCGCGGTGCACCGATACACCAGCTCGACCCCCGCTGCGGGCCAGCGGGTGACGGCGGGCATTTCTTTCACCGCCGCCGCCAGAGACTCGCGATACTCGGGCGTATACGTCCGCAGAATCGCGCGCACCGCGCGGCCGAAATCGACCTGAGCAGACCGCGAAGGCAGCATAGAACCGAAGAACCCGGACTTCCCCGCATTGAAAGCGCGGTCACTCAACACCGTCAGCGCCAGACCCGTATCGCCGACACACCACCCGCCCCACGGCAGCCAGAACACCTCTACCGGGCTGGTCCGGCGCAGATTCTCGAGGAAACCCAACGGATCACGCCGGAACCGGCGCATCTCTGCAAAACCCATCGGACGGTCCTCTCATAGAGAGGGTGAGCGATTCATCAGATGTTTTCGAGCGGATTTATCCACTGGCTGTGCGTACAAACGCAGATCAAGCATAGTCTCGACTAATTTTAACTAATTTCACAAGAAAGGCCGTGGAGGTCGACCACGAGGCGAGTACCCCGGCACCGCCGGGGCCTATCGAACACCGTGACAGCAGTGATATCGGTTCACGATCACCCGCGACCGCCGGCAACCGGTCATTGAGGTCTATCTGGTGCAATCCCGATCCGCCTCGGCGAGGGTTCCCATTGCCAGGCGCGCGTACATGAACATGTCGCGGCGTCGATTGCCGACCTTCTGCCACGATCTGAGGAGCCCTTCGCATTCGAAACCGGCTCTCTCCGCAGTGCGGATCGAAGCGCGGTTCCAAGGTTCCACATAGAGCTGGAGCCGTGGGATATGCAGCTCTTCCAGCGCCCAGGTAGCCATTGTCGCCAGAGCATGCGCGGCGACGCCATGGCCGCGGGCAGAGCGGACCACCCAGTAGCCGAGCGATGCGCGGCCTTCGTCAATGTCCTTCAACCACAGGCCGATACTTCCCAGTGGTGTGTCGTCCCGTCGCCGGACGATCACCATCGGGTATCCGATTCGATCGGTCGCTAGTTGCCACTGGCGTTCGACAAACCGCGTTGCGGCCTCGCGCGAGAAGGTCGCCGGCACCGTGGTTATAGGAATCAGGTCGTCGGCAGAGGCTTCCCGAACAAGCTCGAGGTCTGCCGCAGACAACGACCACGGGCGGAGTTCCAAGTCTGCGGTGGCTCTCAGATGCGGTATGTGCAGAGCATCGTTCATGGTCAGCCTCCCCACAATATGCACAGGATATCGGCCCGGTGTAACCATCACCACTTCCTTTTCCGAGCACCGCAGGCACACGCCGACCCCCGCAATTCGATCGCCTCCGGCAGGCATCGGCGGGTTCACGGCGCGATAGAGGTCCTGAAGCTGTTACAAGCCGCAAAGTAGATCCGGCGCTTTGGTCGTTCGAGGGTGGCAGATGTGCGGTGTTCGGCGGTTGCGTTGATCTACAGTGTCATTCGCGGTGGCAAATTTGGGGGATTCGGTAATGCCGAAGTCGAACGGGACCAGCCGGGATACAGGGGAAGCCTGCCGGGGCTTGTTGTAGCGCATGGCCAGTGAGCCGAATGTCGGTTATGCGGTTGGCGTGTCAGCGAAGTGGGACTCCAGGGCGCGGTAGAGGGTGGAGCGGCCGATCTCGAGGTGTTTGGCGATGGCGGTGACCGACTCGCCGCGTTTGCGGCGGGCGATGGCGACAGCGAGGGGTGTCCGGGTCCACTGCTGAGGGGCGTCCGCCTTTGCGGCCTTGGGCTCGAGCATGGCCAGTGTCTTGCGCAACTTGGGCCGGTCGCCGCGGGTGCTGGCGGTCTCCACGATTTATCTCGACACCTGGAACCAGGTGGTGATGCGGACCTGCTCGGGTCAGATTGGCGTGTTGGTCTGGGGAGGCAGGTTAGCGTATCGAATCACCTTCGTGCGCAACTGCCGACCGTCTCAGGCCTGTTGGCCTTCGTCGCTTCAGGCTAGTGGTTTCGTCACCGGCTAGTACACTCCGCCGATGGGGTGGTCGGGCACTACAACCCCTGCGCTGTTGAAACAGAACCAATACCAGTCGCCGCTGAGGTGATGGGATGCGCCTGTCGCGGGCCGGTGGCCAGAAAGATTGGCAAAGCCACTTCCCATCGAGCAATAGGACCCCATAGGGCCAGTCCTGAAGTAGATGCCGTCGTCGAGGCGCACCACACCGCGAATGCGATAAAGGCCGAGGCGGTCACCTTCGAACGTCCGTGGATCGATCCCGGCACTCACCTGCTGTGCCGCATCGTCGAAGGCGTGCGCCGAGAAGTGCCAGCGCACAGCCATTGGCAGGTCTGCGCTCCATAGAATGGCCGTGAGCGCGATTATCAGTGTGGGAGCAGCCAGGGGGCCGAGCTCAGGTACCTGAAGCCGCCGGGATCGGATTGCCAGGATCGGGTAGACGATGACCACGGTCCACACCACAACCACCACGAATGTTCCCCCGAGGATCAGCAACGGCGACAACGACATCAGCTCGGCGCTGGCCGGCTTGCTCGCCGAGACGAGTATCCCAAGGCAGGCCACGATGGTGCAGACGAGCAGAAGGTACCTGCGAAGCCGTGACCGGTATCGTCGGTTCCCTGGTCGGCTTTTCTCGGTTTGGGCCATGCTCATGCCGGGAGCCTAGACTCAGCCTGAGATCGTGGGTGTCGGCGTGTCGCCGCCGGTGAAAGGCTGGCACCGCGCCGTCAATGCCGAGCGAACCTTCCCTCGGCGTTGACACACACGCCTGTCGAATTTGTCTGTAATACAACCAAATTCGCCGTGGCCGTCGCGCACAGCCTCGCGGATGATCGGTGGCAGGCCGGTTTGGAGGACCCGACGGGTTCTGGGCGTGGAGTTGCCGGACAAGAACTGCCCCGCTATTCATCGCAGTCGCTGTCGCGCGCGGGGAGATGCTCCGACTGGCTGCTGTCAGCTTCGGATTCGAGTTCGGTCAGAAGCGTTTCGAGGCGTAGTTTCGTTCGGGATCGAACGCCCACTGAGGGTCGTGACGCAGATAATCCCACGCGGTTCCCAGGCCACTCCAACTGCACGAAACGAAACCGTAAGGCGGATCAACAGTTACCAGCGCGTCCTACTTTGCGGCTCATGACAGCTTCAGGATTCCTGGGCCATAGAGGACGGAGCCGAGCCGGAAAGCTGGGCAGGTCGGCGATGTGCGGACTCGGCCGGTGTGGTTTCAGGTGTCGGCTATGGCATCGCGTGACCGCTGTGCGGCGGTGATGATTTCGTTTTCGGTCCAGGTCAGTGTGCCGGAGTGGAGGTCGGCATCGATCGACCGGATCCAGTCGAGTTCCGCTCGGAGCATGGCCGCCCGATACGTATCCTCGATCAGTGCTACGCGGGGTAGGTGGACGTGCTCGGCGGAGACGGTGTCCAGGTCGGCGAGTTGGGCCGTCAACGTTTCCGCACGGGCCTGTAGCAGCCGCCGGACTCTGGCGGGGTCGTGCAGCATGACGACGCTCAATACCGCTGGAAA
The DNA here is from genome assembly GCF_040614395.1 of Nocardia sp. NPDC005998. Taxonomy (NCBI): domain Bacteria; kingdom Bacillati; phylum Actinomycetota; class Actinomycetes; order Mycobacteriales; family Nocardiaceae; genus Nocardia; species Nocardia sp. NPDC005998. Next base: position 9,623 of record NZ_JBEXUI010000030.1, read on the forward strand.
TTCCGGATATTCGCGACGAGGCTCGGACAGCATGATGTCGATCCAGCGATACAGCGTGCTCCGTCCCTGTTCGGTGATCCGGTAGATGATCCTGTCGGGCTTGCCTGGGGCAGCGGCGATTTCGTGGACCGTGATCAACCCTGCACGTTCCAAACGCTCGATGGCTTGGTAGACGCTCGCGCTGCGGGCGACGTTCACGACCTGGTCCTTGCCGCGCTGCTTGATCAACCGCTGCATCAGGTACGGATGCATCGGCTCTTCGATGAGCAGTGCCAGCACCGTGAGTGCCAGCGGCGATCGCTGGTCGGCACTGCGCGCCATCTCTCACCTCCACGTTCGAGTTACCGACATCGCACGATAAACCAATGCAACGGTCGCCATAATATGGCTAACCATATTATGGTGTAAGCATGAGACATGCGTTGATCATCGGTGGTGGCCTCGCCGGCGCCACCACCGCACTGGCGTTGCGGAAGGCCGGACTCGAGTCCACAATCTTCGAGGCCCACGCCGAGTCGGCCGAGGGCGTGGGCGGATTTCTCACCGTCGCGGTGAACGGGCAGCACGCGCTGAACGCCCTCGGGTGCGGCCACGTCCTGGAGGGCGGGTTCGACACGCCTCGGATGGCGCTCTACAGCGGAACAGGAAAACGATTGGCCGCCTTCGACTATGGGCCGTCGCTACCGAACGGTGTCGTCGCCTGCACCATCAGCCGTCCCGTCTTGTACGGGGCGTTACGCCGCGAAGCGCTCGAGGCCGGTATCGAGATCGTGCACGGTAAACGACTCGTCGAGGCCGAGCCCGGTTCCGCGGGAGTGACCGCGCACTTCGCCGATGGCACCGACGCTCACGGTGATCTGCTGATCGGCGCCGACGGATTGCGATCGCGGACCAGGACCGTTATCGACGCGGCGGCGCCGGCCGCACGCTATACCGGGCTGCTCAATACCGGCGGATACGCTCGCGGCCTGTCTCTCGACGCAGCGCCGGGCGTGTTGACCTTCGTTTTCGGCAGGCGGGGGTTCTTCGGCTATGTGGTGCATCCGGACAACACCGTATGGTGGTTCGCCAATCTGACCGCACCCGACGAACCTGCCGCCACGGAACTTTCGACGATGGACATTCGGGCACGGCTGAACGCGACGTTCGCCCACGATCGCTCACCGGCGCTCGACATCGTCTCGCACAGCCCGGACATGACCACACCCTTCGGAACCTACGACTTCCCGACCGTCCCGACCTGGCATCGCGACGCGATGGTGATAGTGGGCGACGCCGCGCACGCCGCCTCACCGTCGGCCGGGCAGGGCGCATCGATGGCATTCGAAGACGCGGTCGTGCTGGCCCGGGCCCTGCGTGACCGACCATCGATCCCGGGCGCGTTCGCCGCCTACGAACATCAGCGGCGCGAACGGGTCGAACGGGTCGTCGCATGGGGTAAGAAGGCCGGAGACGGCAAGGCGCCGGGCCTGTTTCGGCGACTCCTACGCGACCACGTCGTTTTCCCACTGTTCGTCAGCCGAGGCGCCGACCGGACCACAGCCGACCCTCAGGCATGGATGTACGAATTCCCGTTCACCTGGGACACCGGCAGACCCGACTACGACCGAACCGAGTGAGCTCCCATGCCGCGATCCGGGCGTTCGCCGTCGCCGATAACGGTTGACTGACCGGCGCCGACATCCCTTCGGCCACAGCCACGTCAGCTCTCATCGCGCAGATTGACAATCCCCTATTCTGCCGCGCCGCGCTGACCGGCTCGGCCAGCAATGGGGCGGCCGACGGCGAGACCGACCGCGGCGCACGGACATCCGCTTCTGCCGAATGTCGTGCGTTTTCGTGCGGGCGTAAATGGGTCGAGTGGTGGGGTATAGGCGATCTAGTATCCGCCTGGTGGTGGATGTGGTGAACAGGCAGTGGGTGTTGGGGCGGCGGCCGGTAGGGGTGCTGCGGGACGAGGATTTCGAGTTGAGGAGTGTGCCGGTGCCGGTTCCGGGGCCGGGGGAGGCCTTGATTCGGGTGCATTGGCTGGGGATCGATCCCACCCAGCGGGGCTGGCTCAATGAGGCTGACAACTATATTGACGCCGTGCCGGTCGGCGCGGTGATGCGTGGTAGTGGTGTCGGGCAGGTGGTGCGCTCGAACGATCCGGATTGTCCAGTGGGTAGCTGGGTCGCGGGAATGGTGGGGTGGCAGGACTATGTCGTCCGGTCGGCGGGCGGGTTGTTCGGGTTGAACGTGGTGCCCGACGGTGTGCCGCCTACGTCGATGCTGAGTCTGTTCGGAGCGCCGGGTTTGACCGCGTACTTCGGTATGACGGATATCGGCCGTCCCGAGCCCGGCCAGACGGTGCTGGTTTCGGCGGCGGCCGGTGTCACCGGGTCCATCGCGGGGCAGATCGCAAAGGTTTTGGGCTGCACGGTCATCGGTATCGCCGGCGGCCCAGATAAGTGCTCCTGGATCACCGAGCATGCGGGTCTGGATGCCGCCCTCGACTACAAACACGACGATATCGATGCCTGTTTGACCCGTCTTGCCCCCAACGGCGTCGACGTCTTCTTCGACGGTGTGGGCGGCCGTATCCTCGAGCATGGTTTGGCGCACCTGGCCCGTCGTGCGCGTGTCGTCCTGGCCGGGGCCATCTCTTCCGGGTATCAGGGCGCCGATCCGGCATGTGGGCCGCGGAACTATATGAGGCTGGCGCTGGACCGGGCGCGTATGGAAGGGTTCATCTTCCTCGATTACCTCGACCGTTTTCCGGAAGCCTTCATGGCATTGCGTGACTGGCAGGCCCAGGGAACGATCACCATTGCCGAGACCGTCAGCAGTGGACTCGAATCCGCGCCGAGCGCGTTGCGTGCCGTCTTCGAGGGTCGTAACCTCGGCAAGCAGCTGGTCAAGGTCGCAGAGTCCTGAAACACGACGGACACGAGATATGGATGCCTCGAGGTCCCCCGAATGTACTGATCAGCCGCATCCCGCGCGGACCGGACCGGCTGCCTGGTACCTCGGAAGATCAACGGGCTGCGGACATCCGACTCCAGCCGGACGCACGCTATTGCCGCATACCGAGCGAACGGCCCGAGCTGACGCTTGGGTGCGCGCGGTGGTCTCGATGCACCAGCGGAGCGCCGATCGCCGACAACTCGGTGAAATCAGCAAGTCACACGGCACGGTTTCACCCGCCGAACGCCTAACGGCCTGATCCGAATCTCTGGACCATCGGCCGTCAGGGTGTTCGCGTTGTGAAGCGTTAGGCCCACTGAATAGCGAAGCCGCAAGTCATCGACCCGCGGCTTCGCTATTGTGTGGCATTGCGCGAACATTGCGGTGATTCAGCGTCGCTTGTTCCGAGCCATCCAGGGCCTTCAACGCCCGACACACTCCGGGCAGGCGGGGTAAAACGCTCGCTCAGACCGATGTGAGGTAGGTCCGACGGGTTGGTTGCGTCGGCCGCCGTGTCGTTGGCCGGATCCCGAAGCCGGATGAGCGTCGTTGATGTAGTCGATCGCGGGCATGCGCTACGGCGCGGCGAAGTCCGCGCGGTGGTCCTGGATCCACTGTCGATAGGTGCGTGGCTGTTCCGAGGGCAGAATCGTCGAAATGGGGGTCGGCTCGATCGGGTGCAGGATGGCGCGGTGGTAGTACCGCAGCAGTGAGTCGGCGATGTGGGGCGGGATGTGCTGCTCAGTCAGCAGTCGGTGACCGATGGCGGGGGAGACTTCTTCGAAACGGACCGGTTGGCCGAGGGCTTCACCGATCAACTCCGCTTGTCCGGCTTGGCTGATCAGTTCCGGTCCGGTGAGCACGGGCGCTGTCCCGGCGAGACTGTCTCCCAACATTGCGGCGGCCGCTGCGGCGGCCAGGTCTTGCTCATGGATCGGAGCGATACGAGCCCCGGCATGGGCGGCGCGAACGACGCCATGCGTACGAATCAGGGGTGCCCACCACATGGTGTTGGTGGCGAACATGCCGGAGCGGAGGAATACCCATTCCAGTCCGGTTTGTTCGATGTGGCGTTCGAGTTCCCGGTGTGCGATACCGGTGTGATTGTCGGGATGGTCGTCGAGCACCGATGAGGAGGACAGCAGCACGATGCGCCGCACGCGGTGCGCCACCGCTTGCGACAGGAACTGTGCAGCGGTGCCGTGCACCGCGGCGGCATTGAGGAATACCGTGGCGACCCCGTCGAGCGGGAACCGTCCGTCCAGCGCCGATACCGTCTTGACGCCTGGAGGCAGGCCAGCGGCTGCGGGGTTGCGAGTGACGGCTGTGACGTCGGCGCCTGCGGCGTAGAGCCGATCCACGAGGGCCCGGCCTACGTTTCCGGTTGCTGCCGTGATCAGAAACATGTGTGTACTCCTGTGCGTCGGAAAGTAGTTCAGCGGGTTCGTGCCGCGTCGCGGCCGGCGATGCGGCCCCAGGTGAGGGCGGAGGCGATCGTGAGTCCACCGGCGATGATGCCGGGCCCGAAGACAGCCGCGGCCGCATTCCCCGCCGCGTAGAGACCGGGGATCGGGTGTCCTGTCCAATCGAGAACGCGGGCATGCCGGTCGATACGGGCTCCGCCCTTGGTGCCAACTGCTCCCGGGTGTACGGGAAGGGCGAAGAACGGGGGCTCGGCTACTGGCCCGAGGTTCGGATGCGCCGCGGCCGGGTCTCCGAAAGCGTGCTCGTAGCGGGAGCGTCCGCGGCCGAAATCCTCGTCGTGACCGGTTGCGGCCATCTTGTTGAATCGGGTGATGGTGCTCGCCAAGGCGTCTGGGTCGATGCCGAGACGGGTGGCGAGGTCGCGGATGCTGTCTGCCTGTATCAGCCAGTCCGGTGCCTGTGAGCCTGCGGGGATCCCTGCGACCGAGTACTTGGCACGGAAGTGAGCGTCGCCGATCGCCCAGGCCGGCAGGTTCCTGAGCCGATGGGTGTTGGGGTCGAGTTCGGCGAATGCGGTAGCGCAGTTGTGGCTGGACTCGTTGACGAACCGGTGCCCGGCGGCGTTGACCCAGAGCACGTGTGGCAGTGACCGTTCCCGCAGCACCAATTGTGCCCGCGGTGTCGCGTCCGAGTCGGGCCAGACCGTGCCGGGGACCTGGTAGGCGGGCCAGGACCAGTACTCACCCGGGTACGCCATCGCCGCGCCGATCTGTCCCGCCAACCGCAGGCCGTCACCGTTTTGCACCGGCGGGGTCACCGGGTGTGTGAGCGGCCCGGACAGCAATCGCGACCGCAGGTCGGAGTCGTGTTCGAATCCGCCGGTGGCCAGGATGACACCGCGCCGGGCACGCACTGTGCGGGCGGCACCCTCCTGTTCGGCGCGCACACCCGCGATCCGGCCGTTGTCGGCGCGGAGCAATTCGACCGCCCGGCATCCGCGCACCAGGCCGACACCCATGGCACGGCAGCCGTGCAGCAGCCCGATGATCAAGCCTGCACCCAGGGTCACCACCTCGGCCGAGCTGCGTTGCGCGATCAGTTCCAGCGGTGGCCGCCCGCCGGAGAAGAGGCTGTGTTCGAACACCTCTTGATTGGTGAGTACCGGTGCGAAAAGCGGTGCCGGCCAGACCAGTTCGTCGATTACGCCGAGGTCGCCGACAGCCACCGGGCGAACCTCGAGGTGGCGGGACGAATGGCCGCCCGGCAGCTCGACGAAAGTGTCGGGATATGCCGTGACCACCGACAATTCGATCGGGGTGCGCTCCTCGAGAAATCGCACCGTCTCCGGCGCCGCCCGCACGAACGTCTCGACCAGGTCGTCCGCACGCCCGGGGGCCGCGGCGCGGCAATAGGTCAGGGCATTCTCGGCGGAGTCGGGGCAGCCCGCCTCACGCATTCGATGGTTGGCCGGCGCCCAGATCTGCCCACCCGAGACCGCCGTCGAGCCGCCCCACCGTGCGGACGCCTCCAGTACCAGAACCTCGGCCCCACCATCCGCGGCCGCGAGCACGGCAGCCAAACCCGCTGCGCCCGAACCGATCACCACAACATCCACGTCTTCCACGAATCCTCCACATCTATTTGTTAACACGTTAACAAATAGATGTGGAGTGTCAAGATCGTGCGATCACACCATCGAGCAATGCGGTGAGTCCGTAGTCGTAGTTCTCCCAGGGATGCGGCCAGTCGGCTGCCAGCGCGGCGATTGTGGGGGTCAGTTCCGAATCGGCTTCCATGATCATGCGCGTCTGACTGGACTGATTCGGATCGGAGCGGGCTCGATCGGACCCGCTCCGAATGGTGAGGACGCCGACCGTGAACTGCCACACCGCGCGGTATGCGGACGCCGCCTGCTCGCGGTCCAGGCCGCAGGCCAAGAATGCCTGCAAGATCTCCTCGACCACCCACAAGATCGCCTCGCTGGCAAGATCCCCGCCGACCAGGACACCCACCACCCAGGGGCGCGCGGCAAGGGTGTCGTACAGCAGCCGCCACAACGCCACCAGTCGCTGCCGCGGGTCTTCGGGTAGATCGGGCCGCCCGAGCTCACCCGCAACGGCGTCCAGCAGCGCCAGCAGCATCTCGTCCTTGTCGCGCACATGCCGGTAGATCGCCGTGGGAGAGCTCGACAGCCGATCCGCGACGCGGCGCATGGTCAACGCGTCGATACCTTCGGACTCCACGATCTGTTCTGCGGCCGCGACAACCGCCTCGCGGGACAGTCTGGCTGGCCGGCCCCGGCGCCGCATCGAGTCAGTCATCAGCACAGTCTGTCACCGCCACTGGGCAACGGTCTTGTCCTCGAACGCGCGCAAATGCCGCATACCGAGCGAACGATCCTAGCCGACGCTTGGGGTGCGTGCGGTGTTCTCCGATGCACTAGCGCAGCGCCGATCACCGCACGCCTGGTCGCGGCGCTGCTGCGCCTACGGCCCGCCCGCTCTGGCAACCTGGATCGAATCGGCTGTTGAGCTGCGGGTCCGTGGCCGTACTCGTTGTAGCAACCGCAGCAATATCGCGACCCCCAGGGGAGTCGCACCGCGCTTGCCAACGGTCAGCTCGGGCTCATCCCCGACAAGCGTCCACCGGTCGATCAGCTCGTCCTGGTCCAGCTCACACACCAGAGGCGCGCAAGCTACACCGAAATAGCTACTGCCACAGGCAATTTGCGGCAGGTAACACGATCTTGTCAGGCGAACCTCCGATGCCCGCCAGACCGGCCATAGCAGCACAGCGCATCGGCGGGCGACATCGGTGAGTTCGCTGTCGGGCTATTTGGCGACCGCGGCAAGCTTGGCCGAGACTGCTGCCGCGATGCGAGGCGTGAACCGAGCCAGTGCGTACATCAGGTGGGCTTCTGCGGCGATGGGGGCGACGCCGGTGTTGCGGTCGACGGCCTTGAGGATGTTGACCGCCACGCGTTCGGGTGTGTACCCACGTTTGGCGTAGAGGTCGCCGAGCTTCTTGCGCACCTCGTCTCCACCGTCACCCCGGATCGGGGAGTTGGCGGTGATGGGGGTGTTGATGACGCCGGGGCAGATCGCAGTGACTCCGATGCCGAGAGGCTTGAGCTCACTGCGCAGCGCCTCGGAGAACCCGCGCACCGCGAACTTGGTCGCGCTGTATGCCGTCAGGCTGGGGTTGGCCAGCAGGCCTGCAGCCGAGGCGACATTGACGACGTGGCCCTGGCCCCGCTGGACCATGTCCGGCACGAATGCGGTGCAGCCGTGCACGACACCCATCAGGTTGATCGAGACGAGCCACTCCCAGTCCTTGATGGTGGTGTCCAGGAAGCCGCCGAAAACTCCCACGCCAGCGTTGTTTACCAGAAGGTCGGGGGCGCCGAACCGCTCCCGTACCGAATCTGCGAAGGCCTCCATCTCGTCGACGGAGGAGACGTCGACCTTCGCGGTCAGGACGTCGCGGCCCAACTGTCGGGCCTGCTCCGCGGTCACCTCGACGGCTGCGAGGTTGATGTCGCACAGGGCGAGTGAGGCGCCCCTGCGCGCGCACAGCAGTGCGAGCTCGCGGCCGATACCGCTGCCCGCTCCGGTGATGACCACAGCACGGCCGCTGAGGTCCTTGGTCTTGAGGTGGTTCGTAGGAAGCATGACGGAACCGTAGGTGTGGGCGCCGCCGACCCGCTCGTGCGACAACGCCAGCATTTGCCTGGGCAGTTGTCGTCCCGCGACAGTAAGGTGCGCTGCATGGAGTCGGGTTGGCCACCGTTACAGGAACCGGAGTCGAAGCGCATCTGGGGCGCCGTGGTCGCCGGAGTCGCCGCCGACCTCGGTGCCCATGCCGCCGACCTTGCCGTCCGGGTGGCCGACCTGATGCGTGCGGAGTTACCGGAGTTCATCTCCGACGCCGAGGCTTACGACCAGCAGGTCGCTTCGGCGGAGGCGTCCCTCCGGGCGATCTCGGCGCAGCTCGAGCGCGGCGGTGACCCGCGAGCGGTGATCCTGCCAGCGGCCACGGTTGCGGTGGCGACAACAGGGGTGCACCGGCTGGTGGCGCTGACCCCGATGCTGCGCTCGTACCGGCTGGGCCACCAGGTCGTGTGGCAGTGGCTGCTGGCGCGGATCTCCGAGCGGACCCCGGAGCCCATCGTCCTGGCCAGGGCTGCAGATCTGCTTTCGGCCTGGTTGTTCGCTTTCGTCGATACCTCATCGAGCCTGGCTGAGCAGCTGTACGAGACCGAGCGCGACGAGTGGATGCGTAGCGCGATGGCGGCCCGGGTCGAGGCGGTCGAAGCGATCCTGTCCGGTCGCGAGTGTGACACGCGCCGGGCGTCGACGCGGCTCGGCTACGAGCTGGGGCGCCATCACGTTGGCGTGGTCGCGTGGATGGAGTCGGCACCGGAAGGTTCGGATCCGCAGCCGGCGCTCAACCGGCTGCTGCAACAGCTGGGCCAGCTGGTCGGTGCCGATGCCGTGTTGGTATGTCCGCGCGGTGCGAAGAGCAGCGTCGCCTGGATCAGTCGGGCTCGCGCGTTCGGCGACGGCGACCTCGGCAAGATCGCCATCGCGGTTGAGGCGATCACGCACGAGTTCGCCCCGCTGCTAGCGGTGGGCACCCCGGGCCGTGGGCTGACGGGCTTCCGGGCCAGCCAGACGCAGGCCGGCCATGCCCGGCGTGTGGCGACCCTGATCGGTGCCGCGACCGGCTCGGTGACCCGGTACGACGAGGTCGCGGTGGTCGCGATGGCCACGGTGGATCCTGAGCAGGCCAGGGCGCACGTCGTAGGTGTGCTGGGTGGCCTGGCCGCCGACGACGAGGCGACCTATCGGGTAGCCGAGACGCTGGCGATCTATCTCGAGGAGAACCACAGTCGCAACCGTGCCGCCGCGCGGCTGCACATCCACGCGAACACGGTCGCCTACCGAGTCCGGCAGGCCGAGAGCATCCTCGGTCACGCGATCGGGGGCGGCGATCTCGATCTCCGCGTGGCGCTGGCACTGCTGCCTGCCCTGCGGCGGCTCCCCTCCAGCTGACCTCACCCGTGAGTTGCGTACGGCGGCGCAATGTCGACGCCGCCCGCGCACGGGCAGGCGCCGGGAGAAACGCGAGTACACCGAGGACGCGGCCGTTCGGCATCTTCTCCACCTGGGAAAGCGCCCTCGGCGAGCCGGCTGTCGCGGCAGCACAGTGAGGCGACCGAAATCTGTCGTGGCTGACCGAGACGGCACCTGCCTGCGGTTCGTAGTGTCCTGCATCACAGGGCCACATGGCCCACCGACGATCGCCCAGGAGGCTGCCATGACCGTTGAGTCATCCGTGTATATCGAGCCCACCGAGCACCAGGTCGGCACCCTGGTCGAGGCGGCCCAGCAGACCACTGGCCCCGTGATCATGCTGAACCTGCTGAAGTTCAACGACGAGGGGGGCCGTGACAGCTACCTGCGCTACTCCCGTGACGTGCAGCCGCATCTGGAGCGCGTGGGTGCCTCGATCGTGTACGTCGGCAACGCCGGCAGCGTCGTCATCGGCCACCAGGGCGACGCTTGGTGGGACACGATCCTGCTGGTGCAGTACCCCTCGCGGTCTGCGTTCTTGGACATGGTCATGGACCCGGGCTACCAGGAGGTCAGCCAGCACCGCACTGCCGCACTGACCACCTCGGCGCTGGTGGCCACCGACCCGTGGCTGGTCGGCCTGTCGTGAGCACCGCGTTCGAGAACCGTCAGGTCGTAGTGGGCGATGTCAGATCGCCCGTGCTGGTGGGTGGTCCGCGCGACGCCTCGCCCACCGAGGCGGTGGTGTTCGTACACGGCAACCCCGGCGGCGGCGCCGACTGGCTTTCCCTGATGGCGCCCGTCAGCGAGTTCGCGCGGGTCATCGCCCCCGACATGCCCGGCTTCGCCCGCGCCGAAAAACGAGCCGACCAGGATTACACCGTCGCTGGTTACGCCCATCACCTCAACGGCGTCATCACGGCCTTCGGCTTGGAGCGCGTGCACCTGGTGGCGCATGACTTCGGCGGCCCGTGGGCGCTGACGTGGGCCGCTGACCATCCCGAGCAGGTCGCCAGCATCACCCTGGTCAACACCGGGGTGCTGCTCGACTACCGCTGGCACCGGCTGGCTCGGGTATGGCGACTCCCCCTGGTGGGTGAGCTGTTCCAGCGCGGTGCCGCCCCAGGGATGGTCAGGAGCCTGCTCCAACATGACAACCCCGGCCTGGACCGCCGGTGGGTGGCCAAATTGGCTGCGCACCTTCGGCCGTGGGGGACCAAGCGGGCCGTCCTGCGCCTGTACCGGTCCACCTCGGTTTCCTCGATGCCGCCCCTGGCCGCGGCGCTACGTCGCCACGACTTCCCCTGCCTGGTCGTCTGGGGCACCGCCGATGTCTACCTCCCCACGGAGCAAGCCGATCGGCAGCGCGAGCCGTTTCCGTCGGCGCAGATCCACAAGATCCCCGGTGCCGGGCACTGGGTGTGGCTCGAAGAGCCTGACCGCGTCGCCCACCATGTCCTGCCGCACCTGCGCAGCCAGGTTGGCGCGACCCGCCTGCACTCGCCTGAGCCCTGCAAGGAAAGCCAATGATCGACCCACCGACGACTACCCCTTGACCATCCTCGGTCGACCTGGAGAACCACCACTCGATCGCCCAGGCCGCCGTGATCGCCGTACCCGATGAGGCGCTGGGGCGAGCGCCCGCTCGCAGTCGTCGCACTGCGCGACGGCGCCATCGCCGGCGCACCCTCGCTGCGCCGCCATCTGGAGACCGAGTTCGCCAAGTGGCAGGTGCCCGAACAGTTCGAGTTCGTCCTGGCGATCCCCATCAACGCCACCGGCAAGTTCAAGAAGAACGAGCTTCGCACACCTACGGCAACGTCGACCGACCTGCCGCCGTCACCCCTCGAGAGGAACCGTCATGACACTCACCGCCGCACCGCAGCCTGCCACCACCAGCGCAGGTACGCCGCTGCCGCTGGTCGCCCTGCCCCAGGGCGAACTGCTGACCGTCAATTCCAACGACATCCCGCTGATCCGCGACGCTCTCGGTCCCGGCGTCCACTTCAAGCCGCTGCGCCTCGACCTCGAGACCGGCCAGTGGGTCGTGCTCGCGATCTTCGAGCCCGGCGCCGCGGTGCCACTGCACTACCACACCGGCATCGCCCAGGGGTACACCTTGGCGGGCCGCTGGCACTACCTGGAGTACCCGGACCAGATGCAGACCGCGGGCTCCTACCTCTACGAGCCGGCCGGCTCGGTGCACACCTTCGTATGCCCCGCGGACAACACCGAGGACACGGTGCTCCTGGCCTTCGTCGAGGGTGGCAACGTGAACTTCACCGAGGACGGTCACTTCCACTCCATCCTCGACGGCGTCACCATCCGGCACCTCACCGACACCCTCAGCCAGGCTCAGGGCCTCAACGGCGTGCAGTACATCGGTGGCGGGGCCGCCGGAGTCGTCAGCGTCAACGCCTGAGACACACCACGGCCACCTCGAGCACTGCGCCAGCCACCGGGAGGGCGGGCGCATGCACGAGGTGTTGGCCGCAGCATCGACCACGAAGACGAAGACCGGCCGGGAAACCCTCGCACCCAGCGCCTGGCCCTGCTCGACCGCATCTTTCTGCACCTGGAGCGCCGGGCGACCCCTGCGCACGTCGTATCCCTGTCTTCCAAATCCCCGAGGGATCCCCTGCGGCCTTCGTCGCCCCGACCGACCCCTTCAGCCAGTCTCTGACCCCCACCATCAAGTCCAGCTCACTGCCCACCAGCGTCCACTGATCGACCAGTTCGTCCTGATCACGGCGTGATCGCTGGCGGAAATAATTCCGCTCCGGCACAAGTTAGTTTCCATGGAAACCAAATTGCGGGATCGGCGATCGGGCCGGCACCGACCTTGAAGGAGGGCACCTCATGAGCACCATCGACTTGACTCCCACCGTCGATATCCGCCGCGCCGAGGACCGGTTCAAGTCCGACTTCGGCTGGCTGGATTCCAAGCACTCATTCTCCTTCGGACACCATTTCGACCAGGCCAACACTCATCATGGGCTGCTGCTGGTCAACAACGACGACATCGTGGATCCCGGTACGGGGTTCGACACCCATCCACACCGCGACATGGAGATCGTCACGTGGGTGCTGGAGGGCTCGCTGGTCCACCAGGACTCCACCGGCCACAACGGCGTGATCTACCCCGGCCTGGCCCAGCGCATGAGCGCCGGCACCGGCATCCTGCACTCGGAGAAGAACGACTCGTGGCGGCTCAGCGGCGACGCCCACAAGGACCCGGTGCACTTCGTGCAGATGTGGGTGGTGCCCGACGAGGCCGGTATCACCCCCGGTTACGAGCAGTTGGAGATCGAAGCGGAACTGCTGTCCGGCAGTCTGCTGCCGGTCGCCTCGGGTATGCGCAAACATGACGGCCACGCCGCGATCCGGATTCGGAACTCGCACGCGGCCCTGTACGCCGCGCGGCTCGCCCCAGGAGAGTCGGTGCACCTGCCCGACGCGCCGTTCCTGCACCTGTTCGTGGCCCGCGGCGCGGTGACACTGGAGGGTGCTGGCCCGCTGCATACCGGCGACGCGGTGCGCTTCACCGCTACCGGCGGCCAGCAGGTCACCGCGAGCGAGCCCGCCGAGATCCTGGTCTGGGAAATGCACGCCGGCGTCCAGTTCTGACCTTCGGTGCCCATCCACCGTCAGGGGACCGTTCAGCGGAGCACATGACCGCTCCCACCAGGACCTGCTCTCACACTCACCGAATTGATCGAGAACCGCCACTACGCCGGCTCGTCGACCGGTCGGCCACCGCGCTCGACGAAGCGGTATCGGCATCGCGACTGGCAGCCGTTGCGAGCCGCTGTGGTTGTCCCTAGTGGGGATGCCGCCGGCCGATTGGCCGGGGCCAGGATTCATGCCCGTCCTCGGGCGCGGAATTCGCCGGGTGAGTAGCCGGTTTCGCGGCTGAAGAACTTGCCGAAGTTGGTTGGTTCGCTGAAGCCGAGGCGTCGCCCTATGGTGGCGACTGGCAGGTCGGTATGGGCAAGCAGGCGTTTGGCTTCCAATGCGACTCGCGCGTCGATCAGCGCCTTGGCGGTGTGTCCGGTCGCAGCGGTGCAGGCCCGGTTGAGGCTGCGCAGCGAGTAGCCGAGTCGAGCGGCGTGCTCGGCGGCGTTGCGGGTGGTGGCGAACGAGCGCTCCAGCTCGTACTGGAATCGTTCGAACACCTCCCGGCGGACACCGTGGACCGACGGCGTGGAATCTGGGGCGGGTAGCCGGGCGAGGCGCAGCAGCAGCACGCCGAGCAGGTGTCGCAACAACGCCCCGGTGGCCTCGACTGCCTGCCGGTCGTGAATCGCCCGGTTGTATTCGGTCAGCAGCTCGGTCGCGGTGTGGCTGAGGCTGTCGCGGTCCGGTGGGACGAGAGTCCATGCGACCGGGCCGAACGGGCTCAACAGCTGCCCGGTGGTCTCCATCGCGGGTGGGAATGCCGGGGTGAACAGCACGACGAGTGCCTCCAGGGGTTCGAATGCGCTGCTCGGGTCTGTGGTGCGCGGCAGGCGCAGGACCCGGCCGGGGGAAATCTGGAACAGCTTGCCTGGCGTACAGGGGTGCTCGACGAAATCAATCATTATGACGCCGGTCCCGGCAGTGATCAGGAAGATCTGGTGGAAGTCCGTGCGGTGCACGGCGCTCAGCATCCGAGCCGGAAGCCTGCTGGTCAGCTGCGTATAAGTCAGGACCTCGATACCGGCCTGCGGGTGGTTCGGGTTGCTGAACCCGAACTCCGCGATCCCCGTCGCCGTGTCGAGCTGTCCGCTTTTAACCATAGTGTGGCCCGATCCTACCTCGCTCACGGCGACTAATGCGGGCGATGCTTGCTCCGCGCGGCCGACACCGGGTTTGCCGGCGTGAGAAGGGAAAGTGCGAGATGGACAACAAAGTGTTGGTACAGCAGGGCATTGGCGAATTGTTCGGCGCCGCAGGCCCCACGGCGGTAGACCGTTGGGTTGCCCCCGACTACCGGCAGCACAGTTCGCTGATCGCCGATGGGCGCGAGGCGCTGCGGGAATTGGTGGCGTCTCTGCCTGCCGACTTTCGTTACGAGCCGGTTCGGGTGATCGCCGATGGTGACCTGGTCGCGGTGCACGGCACGTATTACGGTCTGGGACCGAACCCACTGGTGGCCTTCGACCTGTTCCGCGTCGCCGACGGCAAGCTGGCTGAACACTGGGACGGCCTGACCCCCGTGGTCGACAACACGGCTAGCGGACGTTCCCAGACCGACGGCCCGAGCACTCCCGCGGACTTGGACAAGACCGAGGCCAATCGCAAGCTGGTGACCGAATTTGCCGAGCGGGTTCTGCGCGGTGCCGATTACTCGGTGCTGACCGATTACATCTCCACCCAGACCTACCACCAGCACAATCCCGAGGCCGCCGACGGTCTGGACGGCTTCGGCGCCGCCGCCGCAGCCTGGGCCCAACAGGGCAAGAACCTGGTCTACCGGACCATCCACCGCGTCGTTGCGGAGGGCGATCTGGTGCTCGTGCAGTCCGAAGGCGAGTTCGGCGAGCCGGTTGCCTACTGGGACCTGTTCCGCGTCGCCGACGGCAAGATCGTCGAGCACTGGGATGTGATCGCTCCCATCCCCGCCACCCTGCCGCACACCAACGGCCTTTTCTGAATCACGCGAAGGCGCGGCGGCGTTCTTGAACGCTTGGGCGCCGAACCCATGGCCGGGGGCCAGGCCACCTCGACCGGATCGCTGGTCATCGTGGGCGCGTCATGGTCGGACCTCACCAAATCGGCCACGGCTGCTGCTCCTTTCGCGGGATCGATCTTCTCGTTCGGACAATGGGCCACAAGACATTTGCGGGCGCTCGACTCCGCCAGTGGGCCGGGCCGCCGCGGCCGAACAGCGCGGCGGCCCACTGGCTGGTCGATAACGCGACGTGCACGCACCCGATTGCACCGGTCGGCAGCGCGGCATGTCGAGCCGCTCGTCTAAACCGGAAGCAGCGGGATGCCGTCGTAGGCGGTGACATCGTGCGCCGGCACCACCTGCATCGCGTCAGCCAGCGCGATCACGTGAAGCAACCCCTCGCGCACCCTCTTGGGATCGATGTCGGCGAGCGAGCGCATCAACAATGGCCGCTCGACGCGGCGGCGGATGCCGTCGAGCTGCCAGGTCAGGTCTCCAATGAAGGCGTATCGCTTGCCCGTCGGCAGCGTGACGAAGACGACCACCGAGCCGTTGGTGTGTCCGCCGGCGAGGGCGACAACCACCGAGCCGTCGCCGTGCACGTCGAAACTCGACGGGAAACCGAGATAGGAGGGGCCGTTGAACTGGTATTCGTGAATCTCGTGACCCGCGGACACGTCGCGGAACACTTGCGCGTCGCGCGCATGTCTCACGTATCGCAGCTCGCCCTCGTTGATCCAAATCGGGACCTGAAGGTCGCCGAGACCGCTGACGTGATCCCAGTGAGCGTGCGTCACCAGGACCCCGGCGAGGCAGCCCTGGTCATAGCCGCTGGATTTGAGTTGTTCGCTGACGGTGCTGGTCAGCCGGTGTGGGGCCCGCTGCATCCGAGGCAGGGCCTGGATGTGCGTCTCGAGGTCGGAGCCGAAACCCGCGTCGATCAGCAGGTCGCCTTTGGGATGTCGCACCAGGACCGCCGTAGCGGCGAAACGGCGCTTGTCGCGGAAAGACCCGCCCTTGAACGCGAAGGCCGCCCTGGTCTCGTAGGTCCCGGTCGGCAGTTGATAAATGGCCATGTCCGATGGCGGTGACGCCTCGGGAAGCGGTCCGGTCCAGGTCGGCGGCTCAGGAAGAGGTGACATGACTTCAGCCTGGACCGCTGGCTCCTCGATCGTCCAAGGCCGATTGGTCTCGCCCGATACCGAGAAGGTATCGTCGCCGGTAATGGACCTGAGGACGCTGCGGTATTTCGTGGTGGTGGCGGAGGAACTGCATTTCCGCCGCGCCGCCGCCCGCCTGCATATGACCCAGCCCCCGCTGAGCCGCGCCATCCGCCAACTCGAGAACGAACTGGGTTGCGAGCTGCTGCGCAGGTCTCCGAACGGCGTCGCCCTCACACCCGCTGGCGAGTCGCTGCACAAGGATGCGCGTGCCCTGCTCGCGCAGGCCGAACAAGCGCGCGCCCGTGCGGCGGCGGCCGCCGGAGCGGCGATCCTACGGCTGGGCACGCTCGCCGACAGCGCCGAGCAGGCCGGCGCCGCGCTGGCCGCCGCGTTCCGGCAACGGCACCCTGGAGTCGAGATCCGAATACACGAGGCCGACTTCGCCGATCCGACAGCGGGTTTGCGATCGGGCCTGGCCGATATCGCCTTGACCCGGACGCCTTTCGACCGGGCCGGCCTGACGACGAGGGTGCTCCAGTCCGACCCCATCGGAGTGGTGCTGCGATCGGACGATCCGCTCTCGGCGCGCCCGAGTCTGAGCCTCGGGGAACTCGTCGACCGGCGTTGGTTCCGCCTGCCAGACGACGCGGACCCAGCGTGGCGCGCGTACTGGATGCCCGTGAGTGGCGCGGGCTCCGACGGCCCGGTGGTTCGTACGATCCACGAATGCGTCCAGGCGGTGCTGTGGAATGACACCGTCGGGCTCACCTCGCTCGGGCACTCGATGCCGCCCGGGCTGACGGTCGTCCCCCTGCTGGACATGCCGCCTAGCCACCTGGTGATCGCGTGGAAGACCGACGACCGCAACCCCTTGGTCCGTTCGTTCACCCGTGTCGCCGAGGGCATCTACCGCGGGCGTCGATGATCGACCGGCTCGGACGATGACGCGCACCAACAAATGTCCATCGGCGAAATGCGCGGCGAGTCAGCTGAAGTTGCGGCGGTAGGCGAGGGGACCGACGCCGGTTGTGTCCGGGAGGCTGGTCAGGCCGAATCGATCAGGGGGCGGACGTGGTGGGCGGCGTCGGCGTCATCGCGCCATGTGCAGGCGAGGCCGAAGGCGGCTACTCGGCCGGTGGCGAGGACGGTGTGCACTGCGGCCGATACCACGGAGAGGGTGGGGCCGCCGGGGGCAGGGATGAGGAGTCCGGGGAGATCGTCGGGGTTGATGACGTCGAAGTCGAGGTGTAGGTAGAGCGGGCCGTCCGGGAGGTCGCCGAGGTCGTCGACGGGGCGGTGTCGGATCCGCGCGGTGCGCAGGTACTCCGCTTCCGGCGGGTCGAGGTCGCGGCCGCCGACCAGGACGGCGCGCTCTTCGGCGATGTCGCGCAAGCCGATTCGGTCGGCGAGCAAATGGCGGCCGTACCCGACGAGCATGCGCAGGGGGAATCCGCCGAGGTATCCGGAGGTAGAGGTCTCCATGGTCTGGACGTCACCGTGTGCGTCGAACCAGACGAGTGCCGGATCCAACCCGGCCCGTTGCAACCCGGCCACGGTGGCGAGCGCGGTCGTGCAATCTCCGGACGCGACCACCGCCCGTTCACCCCCGCGCACCGACTCCGCGACCCGATCCGCCACAGCGTCATAGAGCACGGCCATCCGAGCCCACGGATCGTCGATCTTCGGCAGCACGGCCGTCACCACCGCGTCCGGACTGATGGGAGCATCGAGCTTTGGCCGATACTCGTCGAGGTGGTACGGCACGAGCAAGCGCATCTTCGCGAGCCTAATTCAGCGTTGAGCGGCGTGCCACTGAATTACCGCGCGCCGGAACTCAGCACTCTGCTGACGTATAGGGGCCTGCTTCAGGCAATGAAGCAGGCCCGTGAACGGCCTTCAGCGGGTCGAGCCGACCGATACGGATTGATACCCGCCAGCGCGCACCGCATCGGTGATGAGCGTCCGAACGTCGCGGGGTGCGGTCGGCAGCAGCTCGGGTAGGTCGGTGTCGGACGACTCGAGCAGACCCGCACCGAGGTTGGCGAACAAGGACAGCGTATGCGTGATCTGATACGGCTCTAATCCGCTGCCCTGCAACATATTCCGCATTTCGGTCAGGGAGATGGGCAGATAGTTCACCGGGCGGCCCATGGATCCGCTCAGTATTTCGGCAATATCCGAACCACCGATCGCGGTGACACCCGCGAGCTCGTATACCTTGCCCGCATGCCTGCTACGCCGCCCCGCAGCGAGATCGCGGTCGGTCTCCGCGGACACCCGCACGGCTACCTCGGCAAGATCCTCGCGCGCCACCACCGAGATCCGACCCGTGCCGAACGGCGCTGCGAATACACCGGATTCGGCGGATGCGGCGGCACCCGCGACGGCGAGACCAACGGGCACCTCGGCGTAGAGGCCGTTGCGCAGGATGGTTACCTCGAAAGGCGCTGCGGCCAGCCGTTTTTCGGTCCAGCGATGCGGCAGGGCGATGGTCATCAGATCGCCGGAACCCGCAAGACTCGTATAGATTACGTGCCGGACCCCGGCCGCGGCGGCCGCATCGACCACCGCACCGTGGCGCCCGATCACGACATCGTCCTCGGCATATCCGGCGGAGATCATGACCAGTACGTCGACGCCGCGCAGCCCCGCGGTCAGCGCGGCCGGATCGTCGAAATCTATTCGGCGCGTTGCAGTGTCGTCGCCAGAGCGGCTGCCCGCCACCACTGTCAGGTCATCGCGGGTGGACAGTCCGCGGTAGACGAGGCCACCCAGGGATCCGGAGATGCCGGTTACCAGGATCATCGGAACACTCCCGATTGTTGTAGTTGCTGAAACTCGTCCCAGCATCGGCGCTCGCGCATCGCGGCATAAGGAGGCACTTTCATGTCGGTCACGAACACGGCGGTCACCGCGCAGGTGGCGGGCACTATTCCCGAGGGCCCCTGTGGCGATGACGACTGCGGCATTCGCGATGTGCTCGACCGGCTCGGCGATCGGTGGACGGTCTTGGTGATCGTGGAGTTGAGCAAGGGGGTGCGGCGGTTCCGCGAATTGGAGCGGGCGATTCCGGGGATCTCGCAGCGGATGCTGACACTGACCACCAAGCGGCTGTGCCGTGACGGCATGGTCGAGCGGATCGCCTATCCGACGATTCCACCGCAGGTGGAGTACCGGCTCACCGAGACCGGACGCAGCCTCGCCGCGGCGATCGGTGCGCTCGCCGACTGGTCACGTGAGCACCGAGACGTCATCACCTCGGCCCGGCAACGCTGGGACGTCGAACACGGCGTCGACGGAACCGAATGACGCCGTGATTGTCGTCGCGGGGCGGTTGAATAGATAGAAGTACCCGTACGGATAGGGAGGTTCCGATGACGCTTTCCGCCGGTGCACTACTCGACGGAATCCAGGCCGAACTGGCCCCGCGCGATAGCGATAACCGCTTGCTCCCGCTGATCACGACGGGCCAGGCGCCGCAGGCGGTCTTCGCGGCGATCGCGGCGGAGGAACAGCGCATTACCAGCAGCGATTTGCGCAGCTTCCACGCCATGGCGGCGCGGACGGACGAACCGAACGCCATGGCCTTCTTCGGCGGGCTCCCGCCAGGCGAGCAGCAGGCGCATGATCTGCTGGACGCGCTGGTGGATGCGGTGGGACCCGACCAGGGCATGGAGTTGCCCAGAGCGGGCTGCCAGGCCTATCCGGCCTACGTCGCCTGGTTGGCGCTGCACGCCGAACCCTCTGCTGCCGCAGCGGGCATCTACTCGAATTTCACCGCATGGGGCCGCTACTGCAAGGCAGTCGCCGAGGCAATGCGCACCCACTACGATTTCGACGACTCCGCATGCGCGTTCTTCGACTTTTTCGCTGCCGATGTCCCCGAGATCGAACAGCGGGTCCTTGCCGCCATCCAAGCCGGACTCGACACCGGGCGGCTGAAGCCGGAGGAGGCGCATTTGTACGCAAGGCTGTTCCAGAACTACGAACTCATGTTCTGGAACACCCTCGCCGATGAATTCTCGGCATAGCCCTAACGCCGCTCACTGAGCTGCTGAGTCCCCGTGATACGCAGCAGTTCCAGCGCCGAAGCAGCCGGAGTGCCGGGTGCCGCCGAGTAGACGACAACCGCTTGGTCGGTCTCGGGCACGAAAAGCGCATCGCAATCGAGCACCATCCGTCCGACCTCGGGATGATCGATGGTCTTGGTGGCACTGCGCCAGTTCCCGGTCCGTCCCTCGCGCCACAGCCACTCGAATCGCTCACTGCGCGAACATAATTCGGTGATCATGCGAGCCAGGTCCGGATCGTTGGGATACGTGGCCTTGGCGCTGCGCAGCGAGGCTACCCAGGACTCCGCCGCCGCCTCGGCCTCCTCGGGGGTGAACACCACACGCGAGGGCTCGGTGCCGAGAAACGACTGCCAGATGATATTCCTCCGCGCGGGCGACCACGCGGAGAAGTCGCCGAGCAGCGCCGCTGCCATCGAATTCCAGGCCAGTACATCGGCTTTCGCGGAAATCACCAGCGCGGGCAGATCGGCCATCCGGTCCAACAGCCGCAACACGCTCGGCCGCACCACCATGGCGATACGCCCCTCCTGCGGCGGCGCCGAACCGGCGAGCCGGAACATCAGATCCCGTTCGATGTCCTCGAGCCGCAGCGCGCGGGCCAGTGCGCCGAGCACCGCGGCGGACGGGCGTGGTCCCCGGCCCTGTTCGAGGCGGACCACATAGTCCACGCTGACACCGGCGAGCTGGGCGACCTCCTCCCGCCGCAACCCGGGCACCTGACGGCGCGCGCCGTTGGGCAGTCCGACATCGCCCGGCCGCACCCGAGCACGGGCCTGGCGCAGCAGTGCGGCGAGTTGGGTGCGATCCATGCCTCGATGATGCCGCAGTGCCCAGCCGCCGGGGTGGTACTGCCGGTCCCAGGAGTTCTCGGCCCTGGAGCCGCACCAGTGTGGTGGTCAAACTCGAGCCATGAGCAACACGACTACAGCGCTGGTGACCGGGGCGAACAAGGGACTCGGCCGCGAGACGGTGCGCAGGCTGGCCGAACTCGGCTGGCAGGTCTTCCTCGGTGCCCGCGACGCGGACCGCGGCAAGGCCGCCGCCGTCGATCTCGCCGAACAGGGCTTACATGTCGAATTCGTCCAGCTTGACGTGACCTCCGCCGCGTCGATCGCGGCCGCCGTCGAGGCCATCGCGCGCCGGACACCGCACCTGGATGTGCTGATCAACAATGCGGGTATCGGCGGCACCCGCGCCACGCCCGCCGACACCGTGGCCGCCGATTTCCGAAATGTCTTCGAGACCAACGTTTTCGGGCCGGTGCAGGTGACCCACGCCTTCCTGCCGCTATTGCGCGCCGCCACGCACCCGCGCATCGTGATGGTGTCCAGCGGCATCGGTTCGATTACCAATACCTCCGATCCGAGCCGGATCGAATCGCAGATCCTCGGGCTGGTCTACCCCTCCTCGAAAACCGCGCTGAACATGATCACCACGCAGTACTCCCGCGAGCTGCCACAGATGCGCGTCAACGCCGCCGATCCGGGTTACACCGCAACGGATTTGAACGGGAATTCGGGCCATCAAACGGTTACCGAGGGCACCGATGCCATCGTGCACCTGGCGACGATCGGACCGGACGGACCCACCGGCGGGTTCTTCAACCGTTTCGGCGCCGTTCCCTGGTGAACGCCGAGCCCGGGGCTCAGCGGTCCGCTAGCTGACAGACCCACTGACCGTCGTCGCCGCAGACGCAGAAGTAAGGGCCCTGGTTCTGAGATTCTCCGGCCTGACACTCCGGCGTCGGACCCGAGGGCGGAGGTTGAGCCATGGCGACCGGACCGGACACCATCACGAGGCTGCCGAATACCGCGGCAAGCGCGGATCCGAAGAACCGATTCGACTTGGCGCGCATGGTCGCTCCCCTCAGTCGACGGCTATCTCCCTTGCACTATGTCCATTGGCTCGAGCCACTCGGGAGCCGATGAAACCCACACGGCACTTTCGAAACACGCCTTAGACGCCTCCGTGCCCCCGTTCGTTGCAGACCCACTTGCCGTCCTGACCGCAGTTGCAGTCGTAGGGGCCTTGGACCTCAAAATCTCCGGGCTTGCACTCCATCGTCGGATCCGAAGACGGAGGTTCAGCCATGGCGACTGGACCGGACACCATCATGAGGCTGCCGAATACCGCGGCAAGCGTGGATGCGAAGAACTGATTCGACTTAGCGCGCATGGTTGCTCCTTCAGTCGGCGGCTATCTCCAATGCGCTATTTCCTGTGACCTGACGCCATACGTCGATTCCCGCTGTCAAGTACGCGAACCACCTCCATCTTCCCATACCGATCGGTTTCGACCACAGCCTTCAGCGAGCCCCACCATTGACGTACAGCGTCTGACCGCTGACATAGGATGCCTCGTCACTGGCCAGGAATGCGATCACCGCCGCGACCTCCTCGGGCTGTCCAACCCGCCCTAGCGGCGTCCGCTCGGCCACGGCCTGCTGATGCGCCTCGGCACTGAGCCCGACCCTATTCGCCGTCGCGGCCGTCATCGCGGTGGCGATATAGCCGGGTGCGACGGCATTGACATTGATGTTGTACGGCCCGAGCTCGATGGCGAGCGTCGCGGTCAGGCCCTGGATGCCCGCCTTGGCGGCGGCATAGTTCGCCTGACCGCGATTGCCGAGCGCCGAGCGACTCGACAGCGAGACGATCTTGCCGTAGCGCTGGGCGACCATGTACTCCTGAGCCGCCTGGGTGCAGTGGAAGACACCGGTCAGGTTGACCGAGAGCACCGCGTTCCAGTCGTCTTCGGACAATCGGAAGAACAGATCGTCGCGGGTGATGCCCGCATTATTGACCAGAATGTGCGGACCGCCGAGATCGGTTGCGATCTCGGCGAATACCGATTCCACCGAGGCGCGCTCGGTGACGTCGCAGACGTAGCTGCGGGCCGCGCCGCCCGCCGCGATTATCTGCTTCGCGGTGTCCTCGGGTGCATTGCGGTCGAGCACCGCGACCTGCGCGCCCTGTGCGGCCAGCAGTTGTGCGGTGGCCGCGCCGATGCCCTGGGCCGCGCCGGTGACAACGGCGACCCGGTCGGTGAATCTGGTCATCTGACGTCCTCCTCGGGAGTAGTGAACGGCGGTCATCAGAATGCGCTCACCCCGGTGAGCGCACGTCCGATCAACAGCTTCTGAATCTGGCTGGTGCCCTCGTAGAGGGTCATGACCTTCGCGTCGCGCAGATATTTACCGACCGGGAATTCGTCGATATATCCGTAGCCGCCGAAGACCTGCAGCGCCCGATCGGCCGCGCGCACCGCGGCCTCACTGGCGAACAATTTGGCCTTCGACGATTCCACCGCGAATTCGGCGCCGCGGTCGATGAGATCGGCGACCCGCCACACCAGCAGCCGCGCCGCGTCCACATCGAGGGCGATATCGGCGAGCAGTTCCTGGACCAGTTGGTGGCCCGCGATCGGCTTGCCGAATTGTTCGCGCTCGGTGGCGTATCCGACGGCGGCGTCCAAGCAGGCCTGCGCGATGCCGACGCAGCCAGCGGCCACCGACATCCGCCCCTTGGCCAGCGCCGCCATCGCGACGGTGAAACCCTTGCCCGCGTCGTGCAGTCGGGCGCTGTCAGGGATGCGGACGCCGTCGAGCACAAGTTCGGCGGTGGCCTGTCCGCGCAGTCCGAGCTTTCCGTGGATGGTGCGGGCGGTGAAGCCGGGGGAGTCGGTCGGGACCAGGAATGCGGTGATGCCGCGGTGTCCCTCGCCACCGGTGCGGGCGAAGACGAGAGCGATATCGGCCCAAGTGCCGTTGGTGATGAACATTTTGGTCCCGGACAACACCCAGTTGTCGCCGTCACGAACGGCGCGCGTGCGCAACTGTGCCGCGTCGGAGCCGGTTCCGGGTTCGGTGAGGGCGAAGCAACCCAGTGCGGCGCCCGTGGTGAGGCGCGGCAGCCATGTGCGCTTCTGCTCGTCGGTGCCGTAATGGTTGATCGATTTGGTGACCAAACCCAAAGAGACCGAGACGATTCCACGCACGGCGGAATCGCCGCGCCCGAGTTCCTCCAGGACCAGACAGTAGGTGAGGTGGTCACCGCCGCTGCCGCCGTACTCCTCGGGAATGGTCAGGCCGAGGAAGCCGAGTTCACCCAGTTTGGACACGATCTTGGGATCCACGGATTCGGCCCGGTCCCATGCGGTGGCGTGCGGGGCGATCTCACGGTCGACGAAATCCGCCGCGAGCTGCTGAGCGGCGGCCTGTTCGTCGCTGAGTTCCAGGTTCATCACGACTCCCGGCTGCTAAAACTAACGGTGAAAGTTTCTGCCATGCTAACCCTCGATAAACTAACGATGCAAGTTTGTTGTCGCGGGTATTCGCCGTGCGACACTGGATTGGATCTACCAGGAGGTTTTCATTGGGCAGACCGCGTCGACCCTTGCTCAGCCGCGACCGCATCGTGTCGGCCGCGCTGGATCTGGTTGATGCCGAAGGCCTGGAAGCGGTATCGATCCGCAGACTCGCCACCGAACTCGGCGTACAGGGCCCCTCGCTCTACAACCATGTGGCCACCAAGGACGATCTGCTCGACGCGATGGTCGACGCCGTACTCGGGCGGATCGACCTGTCGATGTTCACCGATATCTCGGATTGGCAAGTTGCGCTGCGAGATTGGGCAAGATCGTATCGCGCAGCGCTGGCGGCGCACCCGAAGTTGGTGCCCGCCTTGAATCACGGCATGGGCCGACGACCGAACGCGTTGCGGCAGGCCGATGCGGTGTTCGGAGGTTTGGTGGCGGCGGGCTGGCCGCGGCGAGATGCGACCCAGGTGGGTGCGCTGATGCGGTTCTTCGTCACCGGATCCACGCTCGGATCGTTCGCGGGCGGGTTCCCCGAGGATGCGGCCGTCTATCGCGGGAACTACCCGCATCTGGACGAGGCGCATCTGCTGTCGGGGCGCCAGCGCGATATTGATGACGCCGCATTCGAGACCGGGCTGCGCGCATTGCTGGACGGATTGGCGTTGCGCTTCGCGGAACTGGAAGGCGCGGCGCGGGGACGTTAACGCGGGCCGTGCGCGGCCAGCCAGTCCGGGAATTCGCTGAGATCGCGCACAATGCATTCGGCTCCCGCGGCCCGCAACTGCTCGGCATCGCAGGGACCCGTCGTGACCCCGAGCGCGTAGACCTCGGCTGCCCGTGCGCCACGCATATCGCCCTCGTGATCGCCGACGAACAGATCGGCTCCGTGTTCGCGCAATGCGACCGCCTTGCCGTCCGACCAGAGATCACCGACCACCTCGTCGATCCGCCAGTCCAGTTCTTCGACGTGCAGTCGCGCCAGCGGCTCGTGCTTACCGGTCACGATGAGCACCCGCCCGCCGCGCGCACGTACCGCCGCAAGGGCGGCGTCGGCACCCGGCATGGCCGGAATGTGGGGCACGATCGACGGATAGATCTCCCGGTAGCGGGCCACTAGCGGCGCAATCAACTCCTGGGGCGCACCGGCATCGGCCAGCAGCATCCCCAGCGGCGGACCGAGCCGGTCGGCGAACTCGGCCCCACGCAGCGCCAGCCCGAACTCCGCACCCAACTGGTCGATCGCCTTGCTCACGCCCGGGCGAGAGTCGATCAGCGTCATATCGAGGTCGAAGCCAACGGTCCAGCTCACAATTGGACCCTATCGTCGGCGCCCGATCGACGGCGCTGCGGCTCCACTGGTTAACCAACGCAGGCGCTGCGAAGATCAATGGAGGGGAACATTCCCGCAGTCGGTGCGAAACCGCTCATGGAACCGGCGGGCGAATTTACAGTTGACCGACGAGCGAACAGCTCCGGTCTGTATCGCGGAGGACGAGATGACGAGCCAGCAGGGCCAGCCACTCGTGGTGGGGTCGCTGTTCGGGCACTACCGGTTGGATCGGCTGATCGGTCGCGGCGGCATGGGCGAGGTCTACCAGGCCTACGACATGCGCAAGCGCCGCACTGTCGCGATCAAGGTGCTGCTGGAAAAGCTCGCGCTGGACCATGGGTACCGCGAACGCTTCCAGCGCGAGGCCGATGCCGCCGCGCGGCTGCGGGAACCGCATGTCATCCCGATTCACGATTACGGCGAGATCGACGGCCACCTCTACATCGATATGCGATTGGTGGACGGTGCCAGCCTGGTGTCGGTGTTGCGCACCAACGGGCCGATGGCGCCGGAGGATGCGGTTTCGGTGATCCGTCAGATCGCCGCCGCATTGGATGCCGCGCACGCTGAGGGACTGGTCCACCGTGATGTCAAACCGGACAATATCCTGCTCACGCCGGATGGCTTCGCCTATCTGGTCGATTTCGGTATCGCCCATTCGAGTGCCGATCATCGGCTGACGACCCATGGTGCGGTGATCGGTTCGTTCAGTTATATGGCGCCGGAGCGATTCCGGGCCGAGCACACCACACGCGCGGTCGATGTCTATTCCTTGGCGTGTGTGCTGTACGAATGCCTCACGGGCGCAAGGCCTTATCCAGGTAGCACCGATGCCCAGATCATCAGCGCGCATCTGTTCGAGCCGGTGCCGCGACCGAGCATGATCCGGCCGAATGTATCGCCCGCGCTCGATACCGTCGTCGCCCGCGGCATGGCCAAAAATGTGCGCGAACGTTTCGGCGCCGCCGGTGAACTCGCGAGCGCCGCACAGGCGGCGCTGACGAGCGTCGCAGCCCTTGACGAGGGGCGCACACAGACCTCGGTAACGCCTGGACCGGCCACCGGTGTGCACGATGCCGTCGCTGATCGAACATCGAATGCCACAGGGGGAATGGGTGATTCACCCGCTGCCGGGCTCCTCGATGCAGAGCATGCCCATCCCGAGACGCAGCCCACCGATTCCCGGTCCACCGGCGACCAGAAAACAGGTGCCCCGAAGCGCGGACGGCGTCGCCGTGCCGTCGTCGCACTCATCCTGACCGTCGCCGCCATCATCGCCGCCGGAACCGGATTCGGGGTGTGGACATTGCTCGGTGATCGCAAAGGTACCGCGCTCGCCGATGCCAGCGCGTTGCGTGGCGCGGATATCGACCTACTGAAGATCGTCGCCGAGACCGGCCGCAAACGTTCCACCTGCCAGCACGAGCAGCCCGACACCTCCACCACCGTCGCGGTCATCTTCTGCGCCGAGCACCCCGCGGCCAGTGAACCTGCGGCCCGATACATGCGTTTCCGCCGCCTCGACGACTTGCGCGACTACTACAACCTGCTGGTGCGCACCTTCCAGGCCAAGAACTGCCCCGGTGACCCCGCCGGATCGGACGGCCCCTCGATCCTCGATGGCAAGGAGATCGGCCGCAAGGCCTGTGTCGCCAACCGTGCGGAAACACCGAACGCGCCGAAGCCATCCGTGCTGATGACCGATGAAACCCAACTGGCACTGGCATTCTTCATCTGGCCGACACCGAGTGACGAACCGCTGCGCGATTACCTGGCCAAGTTCACCGGGTCGCAGTTCCTGACCAACGAAACCGCCCGTGACCCGGACTATTTCACCCCGGAGGACCGCGCGGTCTTCAGTCGGCTCGGCAACGACTATCGGCCGACGAACTGTTCACACATGTCCCCGCCCGGCGGCACGGTGAACGCCGCCATCGAGTGCAGTACGCCGGCCGATTATCCGTCCGCCGTCTTCTTCGGATTCCCCGACACCCAGTCGGCCCAGACCCTGTACCGAGCCGACGTCGGCCTGCTCGGTGGACACGTCTGTGGTGGCGGCGGCGGCGCCGACGACGTATGGGGCACAGCGAGCAACCCGATCGGCCGCTTGTTCTGCTTCCTGGACAGCGATCCAAAACTCGGTACCCGGACCTGTCTGGTCGCCGTGCACGACGACGCACACCTGATTGCCCAATTCTGCACACTCCTACCGGAGAATCCGCTTCCCGGTCCGAAAACCGAAGCCCAACTGCTGAATTGGTTCGATAAGCACTTCCGCTAGTTCTGTGGCGCGAGGGAATCAGTCGTCGCAGCGGGTGCCGCGGTCGGGGACCACGCCGTCGAAGAAGTATCCGACGGCGATGGCGTCGATGCAGGCAGAGCCGTTATCGAAGGCGATATGCCCCTCGTGTTTGCGGACAACGAGCACCGCGTCGGCGAGTTCCTCGGCGACATGCTGCGCCTCCGTCAGCGGGGTAGCCGGATCGCCGGTGTTGTTGAGCAGCACGATGGTCGGTGCGCCGATCGCGTGCGCGGCCTTCGACATGCTCGTCGGCGGCACCGGCCAGAACAGGCACAGCGGTGCGCTGAAGGCCCGGTTCCGGCCGAACAGCGGCGAGGTGACCTCGGCCAGATCGGCATTGTGCTGGAGTTCGGCCAGAATCTGCTCCTCGGACTTCGAGCGGTAGCTCTTGGGATCATCGTTGGCGCACTGCACCGCCCAGAAGGCGGGTTGCGAGGAGGTGTAGCGGCCGGTGTTACTACGGCCGACATAGCCGTCGGCGAGTCGGGCGAGTCCGGTGCCATCGCCCTGCAGCGCATCGGCGAACGCCCGCTCGAACACCGGCCAGATTGCTTCGTCATAGGTAGCCTCGAAGATGCCGAGCACCGCCAGATTCGAGCCGAGCTTGCGGCCGTCCTTGGTCGGAATCGGGTTCTTGTCCACGCGATCGATCAACTCGCGCAGCTTGCGCATGGCGATATCGGGATCGTGGTCAAGTGGGCAATCCGGGCGTGCGGCACAGGCGTTGAGCATGTCGCGCACGGTCCGGTCTTGTGCCCAGAGCCGGGTCGGATCCGGCGGTTCGGGATCGGGGGTGAAATCCCAGCGATCCGTCGTTCGGCTCGGATCGTCGATCGAATCGAGCATCATGCGCCCGACATGCGCCGGAAACCGGTCGGCGTAGTACTGGCCGAGCCGGGTGCCGTAGGAAAAGCCGAAGTAGTTGAGCTTGTCCTCGCCGAGGGCCGAACGCATGATGTCCATATCCTGCGTAACGAATTCGGTGCCGAGGAAGCCGAGAACTTTGCCCGTATGGCGCAGGCAGGCGGCTGCATAGCGCTTATGCGCGTCGGCGACTTGGCGCACGCCCGCCGCATCGGTCGGGGTGAAGTCGGTGGCGAGGTAGTCGTCCATTTCCTTATCGCTGAGGCAGCTGACCGCGGCGGTGCGGCCGACGCCGCGCGGATCGAAACCGACCAGGTCGTAGCGGATACGGAATTTGCGCAGGCCCGTATCCTTCGGATTCAGCGCGTAACGCACCTGTTCGTAGCCGGATTCGCCGGGCCCGCCGGGATTCGCGGTGAGAACACCGAGACGTGCCGCCGGATTGGTAGCGCGCAGTCGGATCAGCGGCATGTCGATGGCCATAGCGCCGGGATCGGCATAGTCCACGGGTACTCGGATCGAACCGCATTCGGCCGCGCCGTTCTCGCACGGCTGCCAGTCGATGCGCTGGGCCATATAAGCCTCGACCGTCGGCAGCGGCTGCACGACCACCGGCGTGCCGGGCACGGTCAACAGGCTCGCACAGCCCGTCGTGATGAGCAGCAGTGCGGCCAGCGCGGGGAAGATCCGATACCGATACCGCATGGTGTGGGACCCCCCTGGTTACTGCGCGATTGCCCCGACGCAGCGTCTGTCCTCCAGCGAGGCGTACGCCGAAGGCGATGAAACCATCTTCCCACTATTGATCCCGGCAGTGGCGCATGTCGTGAAAGCGACACCGGTAGCGTGGATGCCGCGAACGGGGAGAAAGGTCGGACATGACAGCCGATCCGAATCAGCGAATTCTCGAACTCGTGGCGCGGACCGCAGCCACGGTGCCCGCGTACCGGGCATTTCTCGATGAACACGGTATCGATGCGGAGAAGATCACCGATACCGCGGCGTTCCAGCAGCTGCCGTTGACGACCAAGGCCAACTATCACCAGCGCTATCCGCTACCGCAGCGATGCCGCGGCGGTGATCTGAGCAATTGCGATCTGATCGCGGTGTCCTCGGGATCGACTGGTACGCCGACGTTTTGGCCGCGCGCCGCCGCGGATGAGGCGGCATCGGTGCGCCGCTTCGAGCAGGTACTCGTCGACGGATTCGGCGCCGCGCAGGCGCGCACGCTGGCGGTGGTGTGCTTTCCGCTCGGGACCTGGGTCGGCGGGCTGTACACGCTGTCGTGTCTGCGGGCGTTGGCCGGGGATCTGCCGCTGACGATCGTCGCGCCGGGTAATAACAAGGCCGAGATCCTGCGAGTGATCCCGGAGTTGGGCGGGCATGTCGATCAGGTTGTGCTGCTGGGCTATCCGCCGTTTCTCAAGGACGTGATCGATACCGGCCTGCGCGCTGGCATCGAATGGTCGCGCTATGCAGTCAAACTTGTGCTGGCCGGTGAGGTGATCAGCGAGCAGTGGCGCGATCTGATGGCGCGGCGGGCGGGTCTGGATCCGGTACGGGATGTGGCCGCGCTCTATGGGACCGCTGATGGGGGAGTGCTCGGCAATGAGACGCCGTTGAGCGTGCGGATCCGCAGACTTCTGGGCGAGCATCCCGCCGGGGTGGAACTGTTCGGCACGCGGCGGCTGCCGACGCTGCTGCAATACGATCCGGCGGATCGATATTTCGAATCCGTCGACGGCACACTGGCCTTCACCGCCGACTCCGGAGTTCCGCTGATCCGGTATCACATCGCCGATGACGGTGGGGTGGTCTCGCATGCCGATATGCTCGCGTTCTGCGCCGCGCACGGCCTCGATCTCGGTACCGATACCGGGCCCGAACTGCCGTTCGTGTACGTATTCGGGCGCACACTGCACGCGGTATCGGTATTCGGCGCGAACGTCTTTCCAGAGACAGTGACGATCGGACTGGAACAGCCCGAAGTCAGTGAATGGGTGACGGGCAAATTCGTGCTGGAGGTGTGGGAGAACGCCGACCACGACCGGATGCTGCGCGTCACCGTCGAACTGGTCCCCGATGCGGCGAACACCCCCGAACGCACCCGCTGCGTCGCCGCATCCATCCGCGATGAACTGCTGCGCCGCAATAGCGAATACGCACATTACGTGCCACCCGAACGTCAACTCCCACACGTCGAACTGCGTCCCACCGGAGACCCCGACTACTTCCCATTCGGTGTCAAACACCGCTACACCCGCTGAGTCCGGGGCGGACCGCGCATCAGCGCCCGATCCTTATTCCTCGGAGCGGAACTGGGCCCGCTTGTAGTCGCCGAACGGTTCGTCGCGTTCGCGGACGGCCTCGCGGAAACCCACGGTGGCCGAACGCAGTTGGAAGGCGTAACCCTCGCGCGTATGCCGGGAGATTCCGTCGAAGACGGTGCTGATCATCGCCGAGTTCGTCACACCCTGCGAATGCAGCGCCGAATTCAGCGCGAGTTTGGCCATCATCAGTTGGTTGACCGGCATTCGCGCGATCCGGGCCACCAAGTCCTCGGTGCGCTCGTCGAGCTCATCGGCCGAACACGATTCGACCGCGAGACCCCATTCCTCGGCCTGTTTCCCGCTGATGCAGTCGCCGGTGAACAGCAGCCGCTTGGCACGCTGATCGCCGAGGCGATGCGCCCACATGCCCGCCGCCGGGATGCCCCAGACCCGGGTCGGCGGGTAGCCGATCTTGGTGTCGTCGGCGCAGATGATCTGGTCGGAGTAGAGCGCGATATCGGTGCCGCCCGCGATGGCGAAGCCGTGCAGTTTGGCGACCGTCGGCTTATTGGCATTCATGAGGCTGGCGAATCCGCGGTTGAACCGACTCATCATGGCGTAGTCGATCATCGGATCCCAGGTGCCCCAGGGATTGTGATTGACCGCCTGCACCACCGGATCGGCCACGGTGCCGGTGGTGTCGGTCGAACCATCGACACCGTGGCTGCCCTGTTCGGCGAACATATCCAGGTCATAGCCGCCGCAGAAGCCCTTGCCCCGTCCGGATACCAGGATCACGTGCACCCGCGGATCCAGGTCGGCGCGCTCTACCGCGTGCGCGAGATCGACCGGGGTATCCGGGGTGATCGTATTGCCCTTCTCCGGACGGTTGAAGGTGATGCGCGCTATGCGCCCATCGCGTTCGTAGGTGAGCGTGCGGTATTCCCGTTCGCCGCCCGGCTCGGGCCGATCCCGCCACGGCGAATCGGGGACCTCCGTCCAGTTCTCGTACCAGGCGGCGGGGCGGGTGCCCGCATGGTTGGAAAAGGCGTCGTTATCAGGCTGATTCACGTGGAACTCCCGGTGCACTCGATGCCGCGCTCTCGGCAACGATGCTGGCACTGGCGGCCGGTGCATCGTTGCGCTCGATGTCACCGTAGCGAACCGGGGTCGTCTCAGACCTCGGGTGCGGCGCTGTCGTCGGGGAAAGAATGGTGTTCGTGCACCACGACCCAGCGGCCGTGCTCTTTGCGCAGGCCGAACGTTATCCGCAGCCGCTTGGCCGGGTCGCGCGCGAAATCCTCCGCCGTACCGCACAAAAGCAGCGCGTACGCGAAGGCCACATCCGCACCGGCGACGACCTCGAGCGACACGATGTCGAATGTCGCACCCGATGCCTGCCATTCGAAGAAGCCGGGCCAGACATCCCGATACGCGTCGATACCGCGCACACCCTCGTTCGGCGGGGGCACGTCGAACATGACGATATCGTCGGCGTGATCGGTGAGCGCTCCGGCCAGATCACCGGTATGAACCGCCGCCGCCCACCGCTCGATCAGGATCCGGATCTGCTTTTCGTCATCGGACATATCGGGTCGTCGTCCTTTCCGGCACGGCCGCGCGGGTATAGGCCGTGGCTCTTACTCAGAGAGCGTGCCGAATTCGTCTGCGCGACGCAATGACTCGGAATGCATTCGTGCAGAATCCCAATGGCGAAATTCGCACCGGCTACCGGTCGGCAGAAACCGTTGAGACGGTTATGGCTGGAGTTGCCAAAGTGGAGCGTTTGCGACTGTAGCCCAGGTAGACCGCGATACCGACAATTACCCAGACCGCGAACCGCACCCAGGTCAGCCCGTCCAAGGTGGTTGCCAGCAGTACACAGCCGATGAGCGCGAGAATCGGCACCAGCGGTACCAGCGGGGTGCGGAACGGGCGTTCCCGATTCGGTTCCAGCTTGCGCAGGACCAGGACGCCGACGCAGACGACGGCGAAGGCCGAAAGCGCGCCGATATTCACCAATTCCACCACGATATCGATCGGCAGCAGACCGGCGATGGTCGCGCACACCACGCCGAGCAGCAGTGTCAGCCGGACCGGGGTAGCGCGCTTACCGGTTTGGGCGAGTCCGCGCGGCAGCAGTCTGTCGCGGCACATCGCGAACATCAGCCGGACCTGTGCGTAGACGATCAACAGCAGGCCCTTGGTGAGCGCGATGATCGAGGCGATCACAATGACATTGCCGATCCAGCCGATGTGCAGATTGCCGAAGGCAGTCGCGATCGGCGACGCGTTGTTCAGGCTCGCGAACGGTGCGATGCCGGTGAGCACCGCGCTCACCAGTGCGTAGAGCAGCGTCGCGATGAGGACGGTGCCGATGATCGCAAACGGGATATCGCGGCGCGGATTGCGCGCCTCCTCGGCGGACGCGGCGACCACGTCGAATCCGAGGAAGGCGAAGAACGCGATGGCGGCGCCGCCGACAATGCCGCCGAATCCGAAGGGTGTGAACGGGGTCCAATTGCCGATATCGATATGTGGTGCGCCGATCGCGACGACCAGGACCAGCACCCCGATCGTGACGGCGACCAGCGCCTTGGTGATCCGGGCTGTCAGGCTCACCTCGCCGACGAGCACCGCAACGATAGCGGCGATGACCAGTACGGCGGGCAGATTGACGATGCCGCCCTCGGACGGACCCGCAGTAATCGCGGTGGGCAGGGTGATGCCGAACATAGTGTCCAGCGCCGATACCACGCTGCCGGACCAGCCGATCGCCACGGCCGCGCCTGCGATGACGAATTCGAGCAGCAGATTCCAGCCGACCAGGAATGCCGGACCTTCGCCGAGGGTGGCGTAGGTATAGGTATAGGCACTGCCGGAGACCGGCGCCATGGCCGCGAGTTCGCTATAGCAGAGTGCGACCAGCACGCAGACTGTGCCGGCGAGCAGGAACGACAGCACGATCGAGGGCCCGGCCTTCTCGGCGGCGGCGACTCCGGTGATGACGAAGATGCCCGCGCCGACAATGGTGCCGACCCCCATCGCGGTGAGATCGATGCGACCAAGGCTGCGCTCGAGGGTCGCCCCGGATTCCTGGCTGGTCGCGGAGTCGGGCAGGCGGCGGCGCCATCGGGTTGCGCTGGTCATGAACTCCCTCACTGCGTGCTCTGGCTCCGGCCGACGGGACGGAGTCGGCTATCCATTCTGATCGGCGGAGTCGACGAGGTTGACGCCGGGGCGGTTGTGGGCGATCGACAGGCAACCACCGGTGCAAATATGCGTGCCGTGCGGTTGCGCGCCAGGCGCGGTATTGCATGCGGCGAAATCCAGCATCGGGGCAATTTTCGGGCAAGCGTCGATGCGCAGCTGGTTGCGGCGGTTGGAAAGCAGGACATTAGACGTTACCGTCGATAACACGTATCCTCGTGGGGATCCTCGGACAAGGGTGCCCGGGCGAGACCAGACGAAACGGATACCTCAATGACGCGGCATGTCGACGTACTGATCATCGGCGCGGGTCTGTCCGGCATCGGGATGGCCTGCCATCTCACCCGCGAGCGGACCGGACGCAGTTACGCCATCCTGGAGCGCCGCCGTGCCATCGGCGGTACCTGGGATCTGTTCCGGTACCCGGGCATCCGCTCCGATTCCGATATGTACACCTTCGGCTTCGGCTTTCGCCCCTGGATCGGCACCAAGGTGCTCGCCGATGGACCGCATATCCGCCAGTACATCGAGGACACCGCCGCGGAGTACGGCGTCACCGAGCACATTCACTTCGGGCGCAAGATGACCAGGGCCAGCTGGTCGAGCGAGGCCGGACAATGGACCGTCGAGGCGCTCGACGAGCGGACCGGCGAGACGGAGATCTTCACCAGTGACTTCCTGGTCGGCTGCACCGGCTACTACGACTACGACAATGGGTACCGCCCGGAATTTCCCGGCGAGGAGAACTTCCGCGGGCCGATCGTGCACCCGCAGCACTGGCCGCAGGATCTGGATTACCGCGGCAAGCGCGTCGTGGTGATCGGCAGCGGCGCCACCGCGATCACCTTGATTCCGGCGATGGCCGACGACACCGCGCACATCACCATGCTGCAGCGCTCACCCACCTATATCACCGCATTGCCTGCTGACGACCCGGTCGCGGTCGGGATGAAGCTGGCGCGGGTGCCGGAGAAGATCGCCTACCGAGCGGGACGGGCGCGCAATATCGCCCTGCAGCGGGCCAGTTTCCAGCTGTCGCGCACCAATCCCGAACTGGCCAAGAAGCTGTTCCTCGGCGCCGTGCGCATGCAGATCGGCAAGGACATCGACATGCGGCATTTCACGCCGTCCTACAACCCGTGGGATCAGCGGCTCTGCGTGGTCCCCAACGGTGACCTGTTCAAGGTGCTGCGCAGCGGCAAGGCATCGATCGCCACCGACCACATCGACACCTTCACCGAAACCGGTATCCGCTTGGCATCCGGTGAGGAGCTACCCGCCGATATCGTGATCAGCGCGACCGGCCTGACCGTGCAGATCCTGGGCGGCGCGACGCTGGAAGTGGACGGCGAACCCGTGCTGACCCGCGAGCGGGTGGTCTACAAGGGCACCCTGCTCGACGGCATCCCCAATGCGATGCTGGTGCTCGGCTACACGAACGCATCCTGGACCCTGAAGGCGGATCTGGCCGCCGAATACTTCTGCCGAATCCTCAACCACATGAAGTCGCACGGCTTCACGAAGGTGGTCGCGGTCGCCGAGGACGCCGACCGCTCCGAGCAATCGGTGATGGGCGGCGCGCTGACCTCCGGCTATATCCAGCGCGGCGACGGCGTGATGCCGCGGCAAGGCAGCCGGGGTCCGTGGCAGGTGGTCAACAACTACTTCCGCGATCGCGCGCTACTGCGCAAGGCGCCGCTGGAGGACGGGGTTCTCACGTTCGACGGTGCGGCAGACTCCGCCCGTCCCGGTCGCAAGCTGACCGGCCAGGCCCGCAAGCTGATCGCCCAGGGCGCGGCCGTCGTCGTCTCCCGCAGCGCGTGAAAGCTCTTTCGGCCGTTGCCATTCGGCGTCCAGATACGCCCAGGCGTTGGATTGCGGTCCCTGTCGGCTGATGCGCGCCGCAGGGTCTGTTCGGCCGCCGCCACAAGAAGGGGCCCTCAAACGGGCTCGATGGTCCCCGGATGGCCGCGCGGACAGGCGGAGGGCCTGCCCCGCGCGGCCGCCGGGCGATCAGCCCACGGACCCGTTCCCTTCGGTCGTGTCCAGGAGCATTTTCGCGGCCACCGTCGCCCCGTCGGTGCGGATCGTATCGGCCACGGCCCTTGCCCGCGCTCGGGTCTCGGCGGCCAGGGCGACATCGAACGCAGCCGACAGGGAGTCAAGGGTCGGCGTCCGGCCGTCGTGTGCCGCGCCGATGCCGAGCTCGGCCACCCGACCGGCCCAGTACGGCTGGTCCGCGATCTGCGGGACTACCACCTGGGGCGC
Source organism: Nocardia sp. NPDC005998 (assembly GCF_040614395.1). Lineage (NCBI taxonomy): Bacteria > Bacillati > Actinomycetota > Actinomycetes > Mycobacteriales > Nocardiaceae > Nocardia > Nocardia sp. NPDC005998. The sequence continues at coordinate 46,519 of NZ_JBEXUI010000030.1, forward strand.
TCCGACTCGGGCGGCCGTCGTCGTGGTACCCGCGCCGCCGTGGTGCACGACCGCGGCCACCCGGCCGAACAGCGCCTGCTGGTTGACCTCCCCGACGGCGAAACAGTCGTCGGCGTCGTCGATCAGGGCCAGCTCGGCCCACCCACGCGCGAGGAGGACGCGGTGGCCGAGCGCGCGACTCGCTTCGATGGCCACCCGGGCGATGTCCTTCGGGGCGTGCGCGGCCATGCTGCCGAAGCCCACGTACACCGGTGGTTCACCCGCGTCGAGGAACGCCTCCAGCTCTTCCGGGAGCGGACGGTCGTCGGGCAGGATCCACGCCCCGGTCTGCACGATGTCGAGGTCCGTCATGCCGTGCGACGGGCACAGCGTTGCGTCCGCTGCCAGCCACGGCTGGTCGGTGAAGACGTGGTCGCGAACGTTGTCCACCGGCGGCAGGCCGATCGCCGCCCGATGGCTGTTGAGCGCCGGACCGTACAAGGTGTTCACCCGCTGGGCGTCCTGCTCCCACAGCACCCGCCTGTCGGTCTCGTCCTGCGGGGACTGCTTGCCCGGCCGCGCGCCTGGTGAGAAGTGCCGCGACGGCAGTCCGGCGAGGTGGTAGCACCCGTACACGTAGCGGATGCCCAGTTTCTCGGCCACGTCGGGTGCGCCAGCTGGCATCAGGCCGGTTGCCAGCAGCGCGTCACATCCTTCGGCGGCTGCGGTGAACGTGTCGAACCGCGCGGCGACCAGCTCGGGAGCGAGCCGGAACGCATCTTCCGCGGTCGGCGGCTTCGTGCCCGCGACCACCGAGCGCACCGTCGGCCCGAGCGGCACCAGCGGCAAACCGACCCGCGCCAGCAGCGCCGCAAAATCCTCGTCCGGCGGCGCGCACACCCGCGCCTCCGCACCGAGCCCTCGCAACGCCACCGCGAGCCCCACCAGTGGTTCGACATCCCCGCGTGATCCCCATGTCGTCAACAGCACACGCACTTCGCGAATCTCCCATTTCCGCAGTTCCTGGCCTTCGGCCGACAATGATGGGCCACGACCCGGGTCTTGCCGCAAGCCCCCGGGTGCGCTATACGTTGAAAGGGGGAAGGGGTTCTTCGATCTTCTTATCCGCTGGGCACGGATAGCCTTCTCGCCAACCTGCGGCCTCGTCCCCTGTGCATCGTCGCGTGCTCGGTGCTCGGCAGATCCGTTGCGTTGCAGTGGATTTCGTACAGCAAGTTGCGCGCTTTCGGGTACCGGTAGTAATTCGCCGAAATCCGACGAAAAGCCGCTGGTCAGTGGCGGTAGAACCGGGGCGCCGTCGCCTGAGTGGTGTGCAGGCCCGGCGTAATCTGGTAACTGACAGTGACTTCGGGTGTGGGTGGGCTATGTCCGCGGTGTGGGGCCGCTGATGATGCGGTGGATGCTGGAGCGGCCGACCCTGTATTCGTCGGCGAGACTGGCGTCGTCGTCTGGGGCGTGGTAGCAGCGGTGGATCGTCTTGCGTACTGCGAGAGGCAGTTTCGGCTGTCTGCCCTCGAGGCGTCTTTCGCGCGGGCCTGGCCATGCCTTCGCTGGTGCGATCGCCACGTCGTGGTGTTCCGTTGGTGGATCGGCCAACGGAACACCTCTACGCCCAGCGACGTCGTTCGTACTTTGGTCGGTAAGGGCGCGCATTGCTGCGCCGACCTCCTCTCGAGTCGCGACGGGATGGCTTCGTGTTGGACACCGTCGCAGGAGAAGAAGGGCCTCCGCGACATGCTCGCCACCTGTCCGAAGGCGGCGCGCTAGACGGACGAACGGCTCACGATGCGGTCTGGGCGGACCAGTAGTGTCCCGTAGGGCCAGTCGGGCACAACGTGTACCGGAACGTCGGCCGTCACGGCGGGATCGGCGGTGAGTACGCACCATTGCGATCCGACGAGGTCCAGCGTGGATACTCCGTCGCGCACCCACATGTGCGGTAGGCGCGACCCTGGCGACCCGTCGAGGTTGCGGGTGACGTCTTCGGTGGAGGGGAGTTCGGTGCTGCCGTACCGGTAGCCCATGTGGACCACCGGTGCGTTGATCGCCCCTGCTGCCTTGCGTGCCTCTGCCATGTCCTTGCCCCAGTGCAAGGACGGATTGTGGAACCGCAGGTGTGCCTGCTCCATGGTCATCAAGGCCACCGGATGGCGTTCGGTGTGATATGTCTCCAGCAGTTCTTGCCCGGCGTCACCGCGCAGGACGTGTGCGAGCTTCCATGCCAGATTGTGCGCGTCGGCGATGCCGGAGTTCAACCCGAACGCGCCCGAAGGTGGGATCGCGTGGGCCGCGTCGCCCACCAGAAAGACTCGTCCGACGGAGAGTTGGTCGGCCACCTGGCCGCGGCCCCGGAACTTCAGCACGCTGCGGATGTTCACCTCGACCGATGGGTCGCCGAGCGCGGTGTGGATGAGGTCGGGCGTCGGCTCCGTGTCGAGGGGAGTGAGGAACACCCATTCGCGTTCGCCGTCGACGGTCACCAGCAGGCCGGGCGCGTCCGGATGCTCGATGTGGCACATCGCGAACGGCTGTCGCGGATGCAGATCAGCGTCGAATAGGACACTTGTCGTCTCCGGACCCATCGCACCGGGACCGGTGACCCCAATACCCAGGACTTGCCGGACGCGGCTGCGTACCCCGTCGGCCCCTACCAGGTAGTGCGTGCGCACGATGCGCCCGTCGGACAGTGTCGCGGTGATGCCGCCGGGGTCCTGCTCGAACGAGTCGAGCGCCACGCCGAATTCCACCTCACCTGCCCTGGTGATCAGCACACGGTCGAGTCGGCTCTGTGCGCAGGTGCCGCGGATCCGGGCCGGTGTGTAGGTGAGCTCGGCCGCGGTTTTCACCTTCCATTCGACGCCTTCGGTGAAGTCGGCCTCGGCGAGCGTGCGCCCCGTGATCTTCCCTGCCTGCAGGTCGACCGCGGCCTCGTTGACCGCGCGCTCCAGGCCGACCTCGCGCAGGATCTCCATCGACCGCGACCCGATGCCGTTGGCCCTGGGGTGCGGCGATAGCTCCGGCTTCGCCTCGACAACGAGGGGTTTGATGCCGTGGTGGCGCAGCAGCACCGCAAGCATCAACCCTACGGATCCGCCGCCTGCGATTAAAACGTCTGTCGAGACAGTTTGCCGATTCATTGAAACTCCTCCGATACACTGACTTGCTCGATACAGTGTATCGAAGTATGCGATGTATCGTCAGGGCATGTTGGTGTGGGAAAGACCAGAGCCGCCGGACCGACCGGTGCCAGGCCCATTGAGCAGGGAACGGATTGTGCAAGCGGCGATCCAGCTGGCCGACGTGGACGGACTACCGGCGGTGTCGCTGCGCAAGGTTGCCGCCGCACTGGATGTCGGGCCGATGCGGCTGTACGGCTACATCGCCACCAAGGAGGAGTTGCTCGACCTGATGGTCGATGCGGTCTACGCCGAGATCCGGCCGGCCGGAGACGGTTGGCGAGAGGTGCTGCGCTCCCTTGCCGAAACCACCCGACAGGCCGCTCACCAGCACGAATGGCTCGCCGACCTGATCGGTGGGCGGCCCCAGCTCGGGCCGCACGCGCTGGCAAGGGGAGAGGCTGTGGTGGCCGCAATGGCCGGTGTCGACGTGGACACCGTCATGCCGGTGGTCGACGCGGTCAATGCGTACGTGATCGGCGCGGTGCGCCGGGAGATCACCGAGCGGCGCGCCGAGCGGGCCACCGGGATGGACAAGCAGCAATGGCAGGCCGCCTTCGGGCCCTATCTGGAGCGAACCTTCGCAACTGGCCGATTCCCCGCGCTGGCCACGGTCATACGCGACGGAGCCCACCTGGACGCCAACCAAACCTTCCGGACCGGACTCGACTTCCTCCTCGACGGCATCCAAGCCCGCATCTCGAGCCGATAGCAATCGCGCGAAGAACAACGGATATGGCGTAGCCGCTGGTCAGTGGGTGCGGTCCGCACCCTCGTCCGCGCCGGGTGGTGCGCCCTACTGCGGAGCCTGGAAGCCGCCGATCTTCTGCTCGAGCAGTTCGGCCAGCCGTAGCGGGGTGCGGTCCTCGAACATCGGACCGATGAGCTGAACTCCCACCGGCAGGCCTTCGGGTGACCGGCCCGCTGGGATGGCGGTGGCGGGCAGCCCGGGCATGGTGGCCAGACCGGCCCAAACGAGCTGGTCGACGTACGGGTACTCGACGCCGTCGATGTCGAGGCGGCGTTGCTCTGGATTGGGGTTGTGGTCGTGCGGAAACGCGGGAATTGGCGTGATCGGACACACCACGGCGTCGAATTCGGCGAAGAGCCGCCGCCAGCTGTGGCGGTGCAGTTCACGGTGGATGTCAGCCTCGATCCAATCGCGGTGACTCAGGACCATGCCGCGCAGCCGCGCCGCGTCGAGCCCCTGGTCGCCCGCGCTCAGTCCGGCGGCGCGGGTCCGCAGCTGCTCATACGCCTCGGCGGGAATACGCGCGCCGGCGTTCGAAAACATCAACTGCGCGTAGAGCTTCGCGGCCTCGGTCAGATCGGGCAGCAGCGGACTGTGCCGCTCGACGCGAGCCCCGCCGTCGACGAGCGCGTCAGCGACCCGGTTCACCCCTGCCCGCACCGCGGACCCGGTCGCGATGAGCGGGTGCTCGTCGAGGACCAGGACCCGGAAGTCGGAGAGCCGCTGGTGGCGTGCGGGCGGCAGCGTCAAGTGGTAGGCGATGCCGAGTGTCAGCGGATCCGGTCCCGCCATCACGTCCAGCAGGAGCGTGAGGTCGCGGGCCGTGCGCGCCATCGGACCGCAGACGGCGAGGTCGCCGTCGACCGGCAACGCCGGTGCGGGCGGCGGCACCATCCCGCGGGTCGCCACCAGTCCGAATGTCGGCTTGTGTGCGTAGACACCGCAGAAATGCGCTGGGTTGCGCAGTGAACCCGCGAGGTCGGAGCCGATGGACAGCGCGCCGAATCCCGATGCCAGCGCCGCCGCTGATCCGCCGGAGGATCCACCCGACGTGCGACCGTGATCCCACGGGTTGTTGGTGGTGCCGTAGATCTCGTTGAAGCTCTGCCAGTCTCGCAGCATGAACGGCACGTTGGTCTTGCCGAGAATCACCGCACCCGCAGCCTTCAGCCGCGACACCTGTACCGCGTCCTCAGACGGCACATAGTTCCGGTGCATCGGCATGCCCCAGGTCGTGGGCAGCCCAGCGATGTTGTAGGACTCTTTGACCGTCACGGGGATACCGAGCAGCGGCCGGTCCTCGCCGCGGGCACGCGCCTGGTCGGCACTGCGTGCGGCGGCCCGCGCGCGGTCGAAGTCCGGCACACAGATCGCGTTGATCACCTTGTCGTCGCGATCGATACGAGCGATCGCCTCCTCGGTCAGTTCTACCGAGGTCACCTCACCGGCACGCAACGCGGCCGAAAGCTCTTCGGCCGCCAGAAAGCTCCACTCCATGATTCCGAACCTACCGGCCTGCCGCAGGCGCTCGACCCCACACAAGTTCGCCCGCATCCGCCGGAAAGTCGGAACGGGCCACCTGCACCGGCAAAGTCACGCACTCGTTCTGCCATCGAAGACCACCAACCACAGGTCACGGCGTCGGCAGTCGGCTGACTCCACTTGCACAGGCCATGAAATACCGCTGCGCACAACGGGATAGATATCTCAATGCTCATCATCGTGATGTGCTGCGGCAGTCTGCAATTCGGCCAGAGATGTGAACGGATCGAGTCGGTTTTCGGCTAGCAGCCCATCCGATGATCGGGGTCAGGGCCGATCGGACTCGGCATCAAGTCGGGGACAGAAGGGTTTCGGCGACGGTCCGTATGTGGGCCAGGTAGGTGGCGCGGGCGCGCGGGGTGGCGTCCATGCGAGTGAGGGTGCCGCGGGTCAGGGCGTAGCCGATGGTTTCGGCGACGATTCGGGTCGGGACGGCGGGGGAGATGCGGCCTGCGGTGCGGAGGCGTTCGAGGTAGCGGGTGAAGCGGCGGATGGGGCGTTCCGCGATTTCCTGAGCGAGGGCGGCGACGCGGTCGTCCACGGCGCCGCGCTCGTCGATCAGGCGCAGCATGGGTCCGGCATTGCGGACCGCGGCGGCAAAGGCATCGATGGTGGCGGCCAGCATTTCCCGGGGGTCGTCGGTGTCGATATCCGGTTCCTGGGCGGCGAGAAAGTCATCGCGGACCTGGGCGGCGAGGGCGAGGAAGATTTCGTCCTTGGAGGCGAAGTAGACGTACATGGTCGCACGGGAAACGCCTGCGGCGGTGGTGATATCGGCGACGGTGGTCCGATCGTAGCCGCGCTCGGCGAAGACGTGGGCGGCCGCATCGAGCAGGGCGCGGTGGCGGTCGGTATGCGATCTTTCCCGCGCCGCGCGGACCGCCCAGGCTGCCTGAGTCATGCGCTCATCGTCGTTGACATTGACGTCAATGTCAACGCAGACTGTCGGCATGCATGTGGTGGTGGCGAACAGGGGTGAGGTGGCGGTCCGGGTACTCCGGACTGCCCGAGAGCGGAATTACGCAACCCTGGCGTTGTATACCGGCGACGAGGCCGCGGCCCTTCCGGTGCGTCTGGCCGACGAGGCGGTCCAACTACCCGGCGTCGGAGCCGCCGCCTACCTCGACAGCACCGCCGTGGTCGCCGCCGCCAAGTCGGCGGGTGCGGGTGCGCTGGTGCATCCCGGCTACGGATTCCTCAGCGAGAGTGCCGATTTCGCCGCGGACTGCGCGGCAGCCGGGCTGGTTTTCGTCGGCCCATCGCCCGAGGTGCTAAGCACCTTCGGCAACAAACTGTCGGCTCGGGATGCCGCGCGGCAGGCCGGGGTTCGGGCACTGCCCGCGACGGCACTCGGCGCGGATCCCGCCGAGATAGCCGCATTCCTCGCCGCCCACCCCGCCGGTGTGATGCTGAAGGCCGCGGCCGGTGGTGGCGGACGCGGCATGCGCGTGGTGCGCACGGCCGACACACTCGCCGAAGCACTCGACCGCTGCCGGGCCGAAGCCCGCGCCGGTTTCGGTGACGACACTGTCTACGCCGAGGCACTGGCCGCCGCCGCCCGACACATCGAAGTGCAGGTCATCGCAGATGGCGACCGGGCCATCGCCCTCGGCGACCGCGACTGCAGCGTCCAGCGCCGCCACCAGAAACTGATCGAAATCGCCCCGGCTCCGAATCTGTCGGCCGCATTTCGGAAACGACTGCACCGCGACGCCATCCGGATCGCCGAATCGGTCTCCTGTCGCGGAGTGATCACCGTGGAATTCCTGGTCACCGGCGACGACGCCTGGTTCCTCGAGGTCAACCCGCGTTTGCAGGTCGAACACACGGTCACCGAAGCGGTGACCGGCGTCGACCTGGTCGCGGTACAACTCGATCTCGCGCTCGGTGCCGGACTGAATGATCTCGCGCTGGATGCCGAGCCGCGCGAACTCGTGGAAGCTGCTGAGCTCAGGGACTTTTCGCCCGCATACTTGGCACACGATCGCGCAGGCCGCTCCCGATCGTCGGATTCTGAACACGGCGTCGCGAACGTTGCGCAGCGCGGCCAACATGCGCAGACCGACGACCTAGTGGATAGCGCCGGGCCGAATGTAATCGGCAACGTGGGGCTTGCTGGGATCCGTGGGTTTGCGGTGCAGGCGCGGGTCAATGCCGAGATGGTGACGGCGGGTGGAGAGTTTTTGCCGAGTACCGGTGTGTTGACGGAATTCGCCGCGCCGACCGGAGTCGGGGTTCGGGTGGATACCGCGGCGTTCACCGGGATGCGGCAGGGCGCGCGGTTCGACTCGCTGCTGGCAAAGGTCGTCGCGCACGGACCCACGTATTCGGCCGCGGTGCGACGCTGTTCGGATGCGCTGGCGGAGACGATGATCACAGGCGTCGACACCAATGCCCGTCTGTTGCGTGCCGTGCTGGATCAGCTCGCCGATGGTGCCACCGTGTCCACGTCGTGGTTCGAGGAACGTATCGGCGAACTCGTCGGTCGGACAGGCGATTACGAACCTGTCGTCGTTGGTCAGGAGCGGGCGGCGGACTCCACGCGCAACCAGTCGGCGGTCGATGCCGTGCTGGACGGTGATGAGCAGGGGATGCGGTCGCCGATGGGTGCGACGGTGGTAAGTCTTGCGAAGCAGGGCAGTGTTGTCGCGGCGGGGGCGGAAGTTGTTGTGCTCGAGGCGATGAAGATGCAGCATGTGCTGCGAGCGGAGCGTCCGCTACGGGTGTTGCGGCATTTTGTGGCGCCGGGTGCGACGGTTGATCCACACACACTATTGCTGAGCTGGGTCGAGGCCGACCACGATGGTCCGGCCGTGGATATCGAGGCCATCGACCTGGATGCGATACGCGCCGATCTGGCCGAGGTTCGGGAGCGGCATCGAATCGGGCTGGATGCGGGTCGTCCGGCGGCCGTTGCGAAGCGGCACCGGTTGGGTCGCCGCACGGCCCGGGAGAACATCGACGACCTTGTCGATGCGGACAGCTTCCTCGAATACGGTGCCCTGGCTGTCGCCGCACAGCGACTTCGCCGCAGCCCTGAGGATCTGATCGCGAACACCCCGGCGGACGGATTGATCGGCGGCATCGCCACCATCAACGCGGACGTATTCGAGGCGGAAGCCGCTCGCGCACTGGTGATGTCATACGACTACACCGTGCTGGCGGGCACCCAGGGCATGCGCAATCACGCCAAGACCGACCGCATGCTGGAACTGGCGCACGAACAGCGGCTGCCCGTGGTGTTCTTCACCGAGGGTGGCGGCGGGCGACCGGGGGATACCGATTACTCGGGCATCTCCGGCCTCGATGTGACCACCTTCCGTGCGATGGGTGCGTTATCCGGTCGAGTTCCGTTGATAGGCATCGTGTCCGGGCGGTGTTTCGCGGGTAACGCCGCTCTACTCGGTATGTGCGATGTGGTCATCGCGACCCCTGATGCCAATATCGGCATGGGTGGGCCCGCGATGATCGAGGGCGGCGGACTCGGTGTGTATGCACCCGAGGACATCGGCCCCATCGATGTCCAACGGCGCAACGGTGTCGTCCACATCGTCGCCGCCGACGAGGTCGAGGCGGTTGCCGCTGCCCGCCGCTATCTGTCGTATTTCCAGGGGCCGCTGCGGGATTGGGCAGCACCGGATCGGCGTGTCGCGCGCCATGCCATCCCGGAGAACCGACTGCGTGCCTTCGATATCCGTGAGGTCATCGCAGCGGTCGCCGACGTCGACTCGGTGCTCGAACTGCGTCGCGACTGGGGTGTCGGTGTCGTCACCGCGCTCGTCCGAGTCGAAGGCCGCCCGTTCGGTCTCATAGCCAATGACTGCCATCACCTCGGCGGTGCGATCGATGCCCCCGCCGCCGACAAACTCAGCGCCTTCCTACAACTGTGCAACGCCCATGGCCTGCCGATCGTATCGCTATGCGACACACCAGGTTTCATGGTTGGCCCGGAAGCGGAGAAGGAAGCCACCGTCACCAAGTTCAGCAAGCTGTTCATCGACTCCGCCGCACTGACCGTCCCGCTCGGCACCATCATCATCCGCAAGGGGTACGGCCTCGGCGCACAAGCGATGGCAGCGGGCTCGTTCCGCGCCCCGCGCTTCGTCATCGCCTGGCCCACCGGCGAAATCGGCGGTATGGGCTTGGAGGGTGCGGTCCGCCTCGGCTTCGCCAAGGAACTCGCGGCCATCGAGGACCCCGCCGAACGCCAGGAAGCCTTCGACAACCTGGTCCAACTCGCCTACGCCAACGGCAAGGCCCTCACCGCCGCCACTGTCCTGGAACTCGACGATGTGATCGACCCCGCCGACACCCGACGCTGGATCCGCACCCTGTGCTGAACCCGCCTACCCGAGTGCCTGATTCACGGCGTCGACCAGGTTGCGGGCGCGCAGATCCGGTGCGCCTTCGATGATGTAGTTGGTGACATAGGCGAAGGCGATGCCAGTGTCCGGGTCGGCGAAGCCGAGGGATCCGCCGCGGCCGGGGTGGCCGAAGGAGTTGGGGCCGCCGAGGGCAAAACCCGCAGTGGGAAGCATGTATCCGCTGGCATAGCGGTCCTCTAGCATCATGACGCGGTCGATGCCGCTGGCCTGTTCGCGCGTTGCGGCAGTGCGGGTTTCGGGGGTCAGCAGCCGGGCGCCGTCGACCTCGCCGATGGTCGCGGCGTACAGCCGGGCGAGACCGCGTGCGGTGCCGATACCATTGCTGGACGGAATCTCCGCGGCATGCACCGCCGGATCGTTGAAATCGATATCGGCCGGATCGGTGACCTGGAAGGCGCGATTGACCAGCGCCTCCGGATCGCGCATCGCGGCGACCATCGGCCGCAGTTCCTCGGGGATGAACTCCTCCGGCACCGACGCCACATCGACCTTGGGTGCGAACACAAGTCGGCTGACGCGGTGCCGTTCGGCCTCGGGCAAACCGATGAAGAAGTCGATACCGAGCGGCGCGGCGATCTCCTCGGCCAGAATCCGCCCGACGGTCCGCCCCGTCGCCCGCTGGATCACTTCACCGACAAGCCACGCGAACGTTCGCCCGTGGTATCCGTGCGCGGTACCGGGCGCCCAGTTCGGCGCCTGCGCGGCGAGCGCATCCACCATCGGCCCCCAGGCCAGCGCATCCGCCAGCGGCACCGGCTTGTCCAGCGCCGCCAGCCCCGCCTGATGGCTCAGCAACCAGCGCACCGGAATGTCCCCCTTACCCGCCGCCGCGAATTCGGGCCAATACCGCGCGACCGGCGCGTCCAGCTCGAGCTCGCCACGCTGGGCCAGCAGATGCGCGACGGTCGCGGTGACCCCCTTGGTCGCCGAATACACCAGCTGCAGCGTGTCGCGCTCCCATGGCCGTTCCCCCTCCGGATCGGCCAGCCCACCCCACAGATCCACCACCGGCTCACCGTCCCGATAAACGGTCACCGCCGCGCCGACATCCCCCTGCTCGGCGAAATTCGCCGCGAACACCTCACGTACCGCCTCGAACCCCGACGCGACAAAACCATCGATCACCATGCCCCACAGCATGTCACGGGTTGCACACCGCCCGCCGTACGAGCATGCCAGCTCTGCCGCTCGCAGTCTGTCCATCAGCCGACCGCAGCCTCGACGTCCCTGACGAACAGTCCAGCGACCTCATACCTACAAGGCGATAGGACTCGAGCGCTGCTCACCTGCGCAATCCCGATCGGCCTGCCATTCGTGCTGCGGCAGGCGGCACACGCACCGGATTCGATCTCGGCCGCCATGCGATCAGCCTGCTGGGCTCGGCGGCGGCCATGTCCGAGAATGGTCAGCGGCTGCGACGTATCTGACGAACGGTGCCACCGGGGTGCCGTCACAGCGGAGGAGTTGTCATGAAGTACATGATCCTGAGCTACGGCTCGCAGCAGGACTACGACGGCATGGTCGGCAGGGAGACCGGCAAACCGGCATGGAGCGCCGAGGAGTTCGCCGCGATGGCCGAGTTCATGGGCAACCTCAATAAGAAGTTGGAGGAATCCGGTGAACTGGTCGAGACCCGCGGTCTGGCTCAGCCGGTGCACACCCGTCGGATCACCACCAAGAACGGTGCGCCATTCGTGACCGACGGGCCCTACGCCGAAACGCAGGAGGTGCTCGCCGGATACTGGATCGTCGAATGTGAGAGCTTCGACCGCGCCACCGAAATCGCGGCCGAACTCAGCAAATGCCCGGCTCCGGCACATATTGCCGAGAAGGCCTATGCCGATGTCCGGCCGATCCAAGAGTGGGCACCCGAATTCGGCTGAGCCCCTTCGATGTCGGATACCGGATCGGACCGCCGCCCGCGCGGCGTATCTGCTTGCCGCACAACAGACCATGATCCTGCCGCAGCAGCGCTACCTGCACGCACGTGCGGCCCGCCGCGCCCCGACGAGCGCGGGTGGGTAACGATGGAGTGATGCTGATCGTGGTGGACGCCGCGAATGTCGTCGGTTCGCGGCCCGATGGTTGGTGGCGCGATCGCGCCGGTGCGGCCCGGCGCTTACTCGTGCGGCTGCGCACATTGGCGCATCCGGCGGAGGTGGTCGTCGTGCTGGAGGGCGCCGCGAAGGCCGCGGCGTCGGAGGAGTTCGAAGGTCTGCGTGTGGTGCTCGCGCAGGGTTCGGGAGATGACGCGATCGTCGAGGTCGTCGCGGCGGCGGTCGATGAGGACAGCGACCGGCCGATCACCGTGGTGACCGCCGACCGCGGACTCCGTGCTCGACTCGAACCGCTCGGCGCCGAATCCGTCGGCCCGCGCTGGCTGCTCGAACGCATCGGGCCCTAGTCGGTCGCGACTGGTAGACAGGGACAACCGTCGCCGAATCCGGAGGTTACCCGTGCCCGACCAGCTCGAAGATCTGCCCTATGCGCGTTTCCTGACGCCGCTCGAGGGGGCGCTCGAGCCCGAAGGTGACTACGACTGTGTGCACGTCACCGGTGCCGATATGGATGACGTCGAGGCCGGCAACGGGCGCTTCAACGAAACCGTCTTCACCTCGCTCGCGATCAACCGCGGCAGCCTGCGCTTCGCCCGATTCACCGATGTCTGGCAGCGCAATGTGCGCTGGGTCGGCACCGACCTGTCCGACACCTCCTGGCAGGACGTCGAACTGATCGCCGGTGCGCTGTCCGGCGTCGATGCGGGCGGTGCAAACTTGCGTCGGGTGCGGTTCGAGGGCTGCAAATTCGACTCGGTGAACTTCCGCAGAGCCAAACTGCGCGAGGTGCAATTCGTCGATTGCGTCCTGCGGCACACCGATTTCGGTGAAGCCGAACTGACCAAGCTGAGCTTCCCCGGCACCACCATCGAGGGCCTGCTGGTCAACCGCGCCCGACTGCAACAGGTCGACCTGCGCGGCGCCGCCCACCTCAATATCGCCGAGGGTTTGGACGCGCTGCGCGGCGCGACCATCACCCCGCTCCAGTTGCTCGATCTGGCACCCGAATTCGCCCGATCGATCGGCATTACCGTCCGCGACTAGTGCTGCTTGCGGTGCGGCACGAACTCCAAGGTCAGCAGTGCCGCGGCCGCCAGCAGCACCTCACGCCAGCGGATGAGCACGAATCGCTGATCCGACATCGAACGGAACTTGCGCAGGAACCGGTACAGCGACTCCAGCCGGATCAGCGGATCGCCCAGATGCACGAGCACGTAGATCAGCTTCCCGATCCGTGAGCGCTCCTTCTCGGCGAACAGCTCGGGAAACGGCGCGAAGGCCAATGAGATCCGCTCGATCCCCTGTGCACGCGCGTGGTCGACGAGATCGATGACCATCCGCTCGTCCAGTCCGTTCGGGGCGTCCTTGCGCCGCCACGGCACATCCAGGCTGAGTTCGCGCCCGCGCCCGGAGACGCCGTAGCGCTGGAAGCCCGCGACGCGCCCGTCCGCATCCCTGGCGAGCACCAGGAGCATGCCCGGATTCCGGCCGTCGAGCAGGTGGTCGAGGATCATCGAGAAGCCGCGACTCTGCCGACCGTTCTTCCACGAATCGACAATGTCGAGCATTTCGGCCCGCAGCGGTTCGGTCAGGTCGGTCTCGTTGATGACCTCGGTGGTCACGCCGAAATTGCGGGTGCGACTCACGGCCTGGCGCAGGTTCCGGAAGGTCCGCCCGACCATCGCGAACGTACCCACATCGATGACCACATCGCGGCCGACCGGTATCGCGCGCAACCCACGATGCTCGATCGCCCGATATCGCCACAGCTCCGTCAGATCCGGACTGGCACCGAGCACCGCGATCCGCCATCCGTGATTCGCTGCGAACTCGGAGAAATCCGAGAGCAGTCCCGGGAAAGCATCCCGGTCACCGATCGGATCACCGGCGACAACTGCGATACCGAAGCGGGCCCGATAGCCGATCGCCGCCGTCGAATTCGTGTTGAAGTAATAGGACTTCGACGAGTGCAGCGCGAATGCGGCGAGCGGATCGCGCTCGGTCCGTCCGACGAGTTCGGCCACGCGGTACAACTGCTCGGGCTGCGGCCGACTCGCCTGCGGCAGCATCAGGATGAATCCGGTCGCGGCCAGGAAGACGAACCCGATGCCGGGATGTGAAGCACGATAGGCGGCATTGGCGGCCGCGAGGACGAAGACCGCGATGGTGAAATGTGGCAGCGTGATCGGGCGGCGCAGATGCAGCCCGCGCACCACGAAGAGTCCGGCGATGGAGATGGCGATGAACCAGCCGTGGTCCTGTCCGGGCGTGGCGCGGCCGGCCTCGTAGACCAGTGCGACGCTCATCAGCAGCAGCGCGATGGAAATGATCGGCCGCACCGCCGATGTGGTGCTGATCGAGGCATCGCGGTATACCGCGAGTGTCGAACTGCGCGCTGTTGTTTCCCGTCCTTCAGCCACGCCGGTACCCCCCTAGGCTGATCGACGCAGTGCGTCCGAACAGGTTCCCCATGTGGTCCTCCCGATGATCCTGTACATGTAACTGTATGCGGAACATGGGATGACGGCTCGAACATTCCTGGCGCACCTGGATCACCGGGCGGCGATGGTGTTTGGTCGGCTACCGCATCGAGCCGTCGGTGCGGGATGAGTTGTTGCGCCGTGACCCGATGGACGCTGCCGTGAAGTACGGATAACGACCGGATCTCGGGTGGCCCAGCCTCCGCGAATGCTCAATCCAACACCTCACGACCGGTCCGGCAGCTCGGACGACGAGGCGATGTATGGACTCCGGACCTGCTCCAGCGGTCAGCTTGCATGCCGTCTATGGTCGATAGCTATCGTTCAGCTAGTCACGTATGAATCACGTTTTGCGATCTGGCGGGAAGATTCGTTCGTCTGAGACGGCGTTCAGGATCTATAGACAACAGTGTTCATAATTGTTTATCGTCTTGGTCCATGACGAAGTTCGACGGCAAGAGCTGTCTGATCACCGGCGCGGCAAGTGGGCTGGGGCGCAGTACGGCGCTGGCAGTGGCCGCCAAGGGCGCGTCGGTGATCCTGACCGATATCGATGGCATCGGTTTGCAGCGTACTGCCGACGATGTGCGCGCGACCGGTGGCGTCGTGCATCTTGCCGAACGCGCCGATGTCAGCGATTACGACGCGGTGGTCGCCCTGGCCGCGAAGGCGCATGCCGAGGTCGACAGCGTCGACATTGTGATGAATGTGGCGGGCATTGCCACCTGGGGCGCGGTCGATCGGCTCACGCACAAGCAGTGGCGGCGCACCATCGATATCGATCTGATGGGTCCCATCCATGTGATCGAGGAGTTCGTACCACCGATGATCGAGGCCGGTCGCGGTGGGCATCTGGTGAATGTCGCCTCGGCCGCCGGACTTTTCGGGCTGCCGTGGCATGCCCCCTACAGCGCGGGCAAGTTCGGCTTGCGCGGCGTTTCGGAGGTGCTGCGCTTCGATCTGCGTCAGCACCGCATCGGCGTCAGCCTGGTCTGCCCCGGTGCGATGGCGACACCGATGGTGGACAGCGTCGATATCGCGGGCATCGACCGGCAGGCGGCGGCGGTGCAAAAGGGCGTCGCGCTGTTCATGCGGCACGCGGTCACTCCGGAGCAGGCCGCCCGATCGGTCGTGCGAGGGGTCGAGCGCGATCGGTACATGGTCTTCACCTCGCCCGATATCCGCGTCGGCTATCTCGCGCAGCGCTATTTCCCGCCCTCCTACAATCTCGCCATGCGCGGACTGAGCTGGGCGATGAGCCGCTATATCGACAAGGAACCCGCGTCGAAGAAGGTCTGACGAACAGGATCCAGCCATCGCCCGCGCCGCTGCCGACAGTCCTCGCCCCGGGCCATTCCAGCTACCCGAGTCTTCCGCTGGCCGACGCCTAGGGTGTCCTCGCATCCATGCCAGCACAGGTGGACGCACCTGGTCTGGATGGCGTTCTACCTGTCGCCTTTGCCGCGACCCTCGTCGAAGACGAAGAGTGGTTTGGCGCCGTGTGCGGGTGTTTCGGCGAGCGAGATGGCTTCAGTGAAGTGTTCGAGCGGGAACGGCCGGCCTTGGGGGATGCTCAGCACTTCATCTGCGACGAGACCGCGAACCTGGGAGAGCACGCGCAGCGCATCCTGAGGTGAGGTAGCGCTGAACCAGCGGTACAGCCAGAAGCCACGGACCACTTTGGTTTCGTAGATAATCGAGCGTGCCAGCAGCGGGATCGTCAGCGCTGCGGGGTCAGCCTGCCGATGGGTAGAGAGTGCGCCGTAAACTACGACCTCTCCGCCAGGAGCCAATGCCTGGGATACCCGGGCACCCACGTCACCTGAGACACAGTCGATGGCCTTGCCCACGCCAGCTGGTCCTGCTATTTCGGCTACACGCTGCAACAGATCCTCGTCCTCGGTGCAAATGACCTCGTCACCACCAAGCGTTTTGATCTCCTCGACGGCATCGCGCCGCCGCACGACATTGATCGTCCGAATGCCCAGATGCCTGGCCAGTTGGATGACGAGCCGGCCGACGGTGGAGCCCGCGGCCGTCTGCAACATCCATTCACCCGGCTGTACGCCGAGTTCGTGAGTCACCAGTAGCAGCGCGGTCAACGGGTTGACGGCGAGTTGGCAGGCACTGGAGTCGCTCAGATGATCGGGAACCGGCAGGAGCCTTCGTGTATCGGCAACAAGGTATTCCTGCCAAGTGCCGGTCACACCAACGGTTATCACGCGCTCGCCGATCTTCAGCCCCTCGGTATCCGGACCCAGGGCCTCGATTCGGCCCACACATTCCAGCCCCACCACAGTGGGAAACTCGGGGGAGAATCCGTATCGGCCACGCAGCACGTGCAGATCGCTGGCGTGGATTGGAGTCGCTTTCACGCGGATCAACGCCTGACCGGCCGCTGGCGTGGGAACAGGCCGGGATTCCAGCCGCAGGACAGCGGTTGGCTCGCCAACCTTTTCGGCTACGAGCGCGCGCATGGATTGTGGCATGAGCGAACCTTCGACTCTCAGCGCCCGCTAACCCGGGGGCGTTCTGGACAGGAAATATGCCGGTGCCGGCATCCTCGTCGGCGACTAACTGGGTTCCGAACTTTCCTTTTCGATGGGGCAGACTCGTGCGCAGACTTCCGTCGGAGTCCAGTCCCCATCTAGGCCTTTGCTGATCCGCTCAGCATGACCGTGTAACCGCGCTGCATTCGTGCGGACTATTCGCGACCAGGATCGATCGCCGCAGCGCACTGGTTCACATTGTGAATCTAGCATTTCGGGCCAGCCGGTTACCTGCGTGAATGGCTGGAGAAGTTCTAGTGCTGGCCACGTGCGGCGATCCGCAGGTGAGCGCCCCCGCGAACCGTGTCATCCGTGCCGATGAGCTGATCACCGAACTACCCGCACCGTCGTGGCAGCGGCTGTCGGTCGGTGCCTGCGCGCACGCCCGCGCGAATACGAGCGGGCACGCCGGCCGATCGGCGGCACCTGGGCCCGAGGTCGCGGGCACCGGCCGCTGGGGCGAGCAAACGGCTGTGTGGCCTCGGCGGCGCGCAACGCCTCGGGCACCTTTTCGGCGCCATCGGGGTGACCGGCCGCAGCGCGGCACTCGAACACCGCAGTCTGCACACTGGATTGGTGCGCTCGGTGGATTCACCACAACGCGAAATGCCCGCCGACCGGTCGGCGGGCCTGTCACTCGGCAAACCGGCGAAGTCCTTCGGTGACGTACTCAACCAATATCCGCGCTGGACGCCGAATCTCGCACCGTTGCTCGATGTGGCCTCGAATTCGGCACCGTAGCTTCCGAATTCGGTGCCCCCAGTGGCAAAGGGCGGCAAAGCCGAATTCCCTGCCGTACTATCGCGATCGGGACACCGGCCGGTTGGATGAAGGGGGACGGTGTTGGAGATTCGCCTTCCGGCGACCATACGCAGCGGGGGTGCGTGGTTACGGCGCTTAGCCGGGACGACTCCGGGCGCGATCGGCGCGGTGGCCGTCGTGTCCGTGGTGTTGTGTCTGCTCGCCGGATCGACCTCGGCTGATCAATTGAGTGGCAAGATTGCCCGACGCGATGCGGTATTGGAGCGCACCGAACCGCTGGCCTACGCCGCACAGACCTTGTACGTTGCGCTCTCGGCCGCCGACGCGTCGGCGGCCACGGCGTTCCTGTCCGGCGGCATCGAATCACCGCAGGTGCGAGGGCAATATCAGCAGGCGCTCGCCGATGCGGCTGCCGCGCTCGCGGAGGCCACGACGGGTGCTGCCGATGAGCGGACCCGAATGATCGTCGCGCAGATCACCGCCGACCTGCCCGCCTACACCGGCCTGGTCGAAGCGGCACGGGCGAATAACCGGCAGGGCTTCCCGGTCGGGTCGTCGTATTTGCACGAGGCATCGCTGGTGATGCAGAACTCGTTGCTGCCCAACGCCGAAAAGCTCAGCAAGGACCGACTCGCGGCGTTGCGCCACGATCAACACGATATCGGCGCGCTGCCGTGGACGAGCATCGTGCTGTTGGTGCTGGTGCTGATCAGTTGTGGCGTCGGCACTCTGGTGTTGCTGCGCCGCACCAATCGCCGGATGAATATGGGTGTCGCGGTGGCCGCGGGGGCGACCGCCGTGACGCTGTTGTGGATCGTTGGTACGACGAGCATCGCCGCGGCCGCACTCGACACCGGCAAATCCGGGGCGACCAGCCGCTTCGAGACCCTCACCCAGGCCAGGATCCTGGCCCAGCAGGCACGCACCGATGAAACCCTGGCGTTGATCACTCGGGGCGATATCACCGTCAGCGAAACCGATTTCCGCAAGCACACCACTGAACTGTCCGATCGTTTGGCGACCGTGACCGGATCCGATTCCGAGGCTTCGCGGAGTCTATTGGGCTGGACCGCCGGACATGCCAAACAGCGTGAGGCCTACGAGGCGGCGAACTATCCGGCGGCCGTCGCGCAGGCGATCGGCACCGGCGCGGAGAATTCGGCGACGCTGTTCGCGCAATTGGATGCGACATTGCGCGACAACCTCGGTCAGCAGCGCCAGCAGTTGCGCGACGGAGTCGACTCGGCGGGTGCGGCATTGGCGCTCAGCCCCGCGGGGACGCTGGTGTTACTGCTGTTCGCGGCGGCCGCGGTAGTCACCGGGCTGTGGCCGCGGCTGAAGGAGTTCTTGTGAGCCGGCGAGTTCTATTGCAGCGGAAGGGGTTTGCGTGGGCGCGGGTGATAGTGGCCGCGACCCTGGTCGGTACGAGCGCACTGGTGAGCGCGTGCGGTTCCAGCACCCGGGTCCCCGAAAGCACCAAGGTGGCCGCGGTCGACCCACAGCCCGACCTTACCGAGATCGCCACGCCGCCGCAGTCCGAGACCAGCGGCAATTGCGGCGACCCCGAGCTCACCCTGCGTCCCGGTCCGCTGCCGAGTCCGGGTGCGATGCCGCCGGGTTCGCCCATGGCTGCCATTGCCGCCAATGGCAAGTTGCGGGTCGGCGTCGATCAGAACACCTATCTATTCGGCTTCCGCAACCCCACCACCGGTCAGCTCGAGGGCTTCGATATCGATATCGCGCGGGAGATCGCCAAGGCGCTGTTCGGCGATCCGGACAAGATCGAATTGCGATCGGTCACCGCCGCCGAGCGAATTCCGGCACTGCAGAACAAGCAGGTCGACCTGATCGTGCGCACGTTCTCGGCAACCTGCGAGCGACGGCGCGACGTCGACTTCTCCGGTGTGTATTACCGTGCGACCCAACGCATTCTCGCCTCGCGAAACTCGGGTATCCGCTCCGGCGCGGATCTGGGTGGCAAACGGGTATGCGTCACTCGCGGGACCACTTCGCCGGGACCGCTGTTCAGCCTGCCGAAGCGGCCGACCGTCCTCGGCGCATCCAATTGGACCGACTGCCTGGCGGCATTGCAGCAGGGCCATGTGGACGCGATCAGCGCCGACGATCCGATCCTGGTCGGGCTGGTGGCCCAGGATCGGAATCTGGAGATCGTCGGCGAGGTCATCGGCACCGGCGCCTACGCGGTCGGAATCGCACAGGGCAATCCGGGGCTGGTGCGCTTCGTCAATGGCGTACTCGAACGCATCCGTGCCGACGGCACCTGGCAGCAGATCTACAACGCCAGACTCGGCGCGCTCGGACCATCGCCGGGACCACCGGATCTCCGGTACAAAGAGTGAGACCGGCGACCATGCAGCTACTTACGCTCGCCGAGATCGACGGTGAATTGGCCGCACGCGCAACCGAATTCGACGCCATCACCGCCACCCTGTTGGAACTGGACCGACATCCGGGACACACACTGCTGCAACGCTATCCGCCCACCGGACTGACCGCGCAACGCTGGCAGCCGGTCCGGGCCGCACTCGCGCTGATGTGGGCGGACTACGGCCGCCTCGAGGGCATTCTGGATGCGGCCAAGCAGGTGCGCGGCACTCGTTCTCGGCTCGATGACAGCGAACGTGCCGAACTCACCCGGCTCTTGCGCGGGCGGCCCTATGAGGCCTCGCGCACGCCGATACCGATGGCGCAACGTTCGCTCACCGGACCGGCGGAAGAGGTCCTGTTCGTCGGACTCGCAGATACCGTGGATCGCATGCGGGCCACCTTCCCGGAGATCGCCGAATTCTTCGACGCGGTCGATGCGGTGAACACCCGGGTCATGTCCGGCCTGGCGCCACTGCAGGACACGGTGGACAGGGCGCGTGCCGCTGGAGGCGGGACGACCGAACTGGGCGCGATCGGCGAAGGTATCGCCGCACTGTTGAGCCGCTCAGCGACCGATCCGCTCGCGCTGACGGTATCGGAGATCGACGCACGCATTGCCGAGTTGTCGGACGAGCTGCGGCGCGTGGCCGCGATCCTCGCCGAACTCGATGCGGTGGTGGCGGATTGGGCCGGGGCCATTGCCGAAACGCGCAGGCGCTTGACGGTGCTGCGCGACACCCGGACCCGGGCAGCGGCGGCCAGGGCGCAGGTCGAAGCGAAGATTCTGGCGGGCCCGCTGCCGGTGCACACCGACGACTCTGCGGCACTCGGCGCGCAATTGGATGCGCTGGCGGCGAATCAGGCTGCAGCCGCGGACCTGGTGCGTTTGCGCGTCCGGATCGCCGACGCGACCGCCGGGGCGGCCACCGCCGAAGAATTGGCCCAGGGACTGCTGGATCGACGCATCGAATTGCGCGGGCGGCTGGCCGCTTATCAGGCGAAGGCGGCCCGACTAGGTGTCAGCGAGGATCGAGACGTGCTGGCCGCCGGTCAGATCGCGGCGGGCCTGCTCACCCGTAGGCCGTGTGATCTGGCGGCCGTCACCCGGGCGGTCGCCGACTTCCAGCAGATCGTCGGGGAGAAATCGGGGCGGGGCAGATGACCTGTAATGAGCCGGGATGCGGCGGCACCATCGAAGACGGATACTGCGCGGTCTGCGGCACCGCCCCCGCCGAGGCCGCCACGGTATCAGCGGAAATGCCGGTGGTACACAGGAATTCGAGTGCTGGACAGATGTGCGCCGAGCCCGGATGTGGTGGAACCATCGTCGACGGCTACTGCGATACCTGCGGCACCGCACCTGCCGTGGCCGCAGCGGAAACCGCTGTGGTGCAACACGGTTCGAACGAGGGGCAGGTTTGCGCCGAGGCGGGCTGCGGCGGAACGATCGTCGGTGGCTACTGCGATACCTGCGGGGCCGCACCCGCGATGTCCGTGCTGTCGAGTCTGTCGACCCGCTCGGCGAGCACCCGCGCCTCCGGGCGCTCGGTGCGCACCGGCCGGTCGTCATCGAAATCCAGCGCGCGCGGTCGGCTCGGTGCGGGCATGGTGGATGTGCCGCGGATGCCGCGCATCGATCCGGCCACCGCGGTCATGGCCGATCCACAGGTCGCCGAGGGAAAACGGTTCTGCGGCAAATGCGAACGGCCCGTCGGGCGCGGCCGCGACGGTGCACCCGGTCGCTCCGAGGGCTTCTGCCCGAACTGCGGCACCCGGTTCTCCTTCGCGCCGAAGCTGAGCAAGGGTGATCTGGTCGGCGGGCAGTACGACGTTGTCGGCTGTCTGGCGCACGGCGGACTCGGCTGGATCTATCTGGCCACGGACCGCAATGTCAGCGGCCGCTGGGTAGTCCTGAAGGGCCTGCTGAATTCCGGAGATCTGGACGCGATGGCGGCAGCGGTCGCCGAGAGGCGGTTCCTGGCCGAGGTCGAGCACCCCAGCATCGTCAAGATCTACAACTTCGTCGAACACCGCGGCGCCGACGAGGTAACCGTCGGATACATCGTGATGGAGTACGTCGGTGGCACTTCACTCAAACAGATCTTGCGCACCCGTCTCGATGACGATGGCAGCTACCTGCCGGCACCCCAAGCCATCGCCTACATCCTGGAAATGCTGCCCGCCCTCGGTTATCTGCACTCGCTCGGCCTCGCCTACTGTGATTTCAAGCCCGACAACGTGATGCAGACCGATGAGCAACTCAAACTCATCGATATGGGCGCGGTGATCGCCATGGACGATCAGGACAGCCCCATCTACGGAACCATCGGCTATCAGGCACCGGAGATCTCCGAAACCGGGCCGACCATCGCCACCGAGGTGTACACGGTTGGCCGCACACTCGCGGTGCTGATGATGAATGTGCCACAGCAGGGCGGACATTTCGGCGCACTGCCCGGGCCGGAGGCCGAACCGCTACTGGCGAAATACGATTCGCTGCACCGATTCATCCTGCGTGCCACCGGTGTCGATCCGGAGGCGCGATTCGCCTCGATGGAGGAGATGGCCGATCAGCTGACCGGAGTTCTGCGCGAGGTGCTGAGCACCGATGACGGCGTACCGCGTCCGGGGATGTCGGCGTACTTCGGGCCGCCGCGCGGTGTCTTCGGTGTGCCGGATGCACCGACACCGACCAGTATTGTTGCGGCACTTCCGGTTCCGCTGATCGATCCGAACGACAGCGGTTCGGCGTTGCTGGCGACCACCGGCGGGACCACGCCGACCGAACTGGAGCACGCGTTCGAGGCCGGGCTGCGCTCGGTGCTCACGACGCGCAGTGCGTCTGCTTCGGTCGAGATTCCACTGCGGCTGGTACGTGCCGCGCTCGAGGTCGGCGATCCGGCCGATGCGCTGCGTCGTATCGACGAACTGGCCGATACCCTGCCCGGTGACTGGCGGCTCGCCTGGTATCGCGGCCAAGCCGAATTGCTCGCGGGCGACTTCGATGCCGCCTACGCCGAATTCGATGCCGTATACGCCGCATTACCCGGTGAGGCCGCACCGAAACTGGCCCAGGCCGCCGTCGCCGAATTGGCGGGTGCACAACCGGATAGGCGGCAGGCCGCGCACTACTACGACACCGTCTGGCGCACCGACCACAACTACGTCAGCGCGGCCTTCGGTCTGGCCCGGCTGCGCAGCGAGGACGGTAATCGCGATGGCGCGGTGACCGTCCTGGATCAGGTGGATTCGGCCTCGGCGCTGTACACCGAAGCCCGGCTGACCGCCGTGCAGACAATGCTGGCCGATCGCACACCCGACGAACTGTCCGAACCGATCCTGCGGGATGCGGGCGGACGCGTCGAGGCCCTGCGCATCGACTCGAAAAGCCGTGGCGCACACGCGCGGATACGTGTGCTCGATGCCGCGCTCGATTGGCTGTGTGCAGGCAAGGCACCGACAACACATGGCGCGCTGCTCGGCGCGAACCTCGATCAGGACGGAGTACGGACCGGTTTGGAGCGTTGTTATCGCGATCTCGCCCGCGAAACCGACGATATGTGGACACGATTCGAGCTGGTCGATCGGGCCAACGCGATCCGGCCGAGGACAACCTTATGATGAATTCAGCGTCGCAGAGCGACTCGATGGAGGGTGGTGGCCGGGAGCCGGGCGGGCTAGAGCCCAGCACCGCGGTATTGCAGCGGTGCCCGGAATGCGCGGCGCGAGTCGGGGTGGCCGACCGGTTCTGCGAGGCGTGCGGACGAGAACTCGGCGCGCGCCGGATCGCGCTGCCGCGGTCGGATCCAGATGCGACGCCCAGTTGTGAGGGCTGCGGCGGCACCAGCTACGACGTCGACGGCTATTGCCGCGGCTGTGGACAGTTGCGTCCGGAGCCGGACCGGTTCGAGGCCGATCTCGGCGCGGCCTATATTGCGACCGATCGCGGTATCGCGCACGCGCGCAACGAGGATGCGGTCGCGGCCGCGGTGGTCGAACACGGGGACAAGCGACCCATCGCCACGGTCGTCGCGGTCAGCGACGGGGTCTCCACCTCGGAGGATCCGCAGGCGGCCGCCGGTGCGGCAGCAAGCGCGGGTGTCGATGCCTGCCTCACCGCATTGGCGGAAGCACGGTCCGGCACCGCGGTTGTGATGGCCGGGCTCACGGCGGCGGCGCAGGCGGTCCGTGGTATCGCGATGCACGATGGCCATGCCCCGTCATGCACCTATGTTTCGGCCATCGTGCGCGGATACGGGGGCGACGGCGTGGAGATCACCGTCGTGAATGTCGGTGACAGCCGGGCATATTGGTTGCGCGGTGACGGCATCGAACCGATCGCGGGTGGAAATGCGCCGTCGCGGCGCTTGAGCGTGGACGATTCGTGGGCGCAGGCACTGGTGGACGCCGGTGCGATGGACGAGGAGTCCGCGATGCGGGATCCGCGAGCGCACACACTGCTGCGCTGGCTCGGTGCCGACAGCGAGGACAGACCATGGTCGGACAGATGTGTGCAAACCTTCCACACCACCGGCCCCGGAGTACTGCTGCTGTGCAGTGACGGACTCTGGAACTACCTATCCGATCCGGCGGAGCTGGCGCGGATGGTCAACGGGGTACCACGCGGGGAGGCGGCACGTGGACTCATCGAATTTGCTCTACGGTCCGGGGGGAGCGACAACATCACTGTCGCGCTGGTGCCGATCGGGCCATCGATGGATGCAGGAGAAGCACAGTGAGTTCCATGGCGGATAAGGGTATTTCGGTAGCGATCGATCAGAACGAATATCTGGCCGAGGGCGCGGATACGGTGGACGCGGTGGTCACCGTGGAGACCGGCGCGGATTTTGTGGCCGCCGGGCCGGCCCCGGAGCGGCTGGAGGTGCTGATCATCGACTGCTCCGGGTCGATGGCCACCGGTAAGAAGTTCGAGGGCGCGCGCCGGGCCACCATGGCCGCCCTCGATGTGCTGAAGGACGGCACCCGATTCGCGATCATCGAGGGCACCTCCATCGCGCGATCGACCTATCCGAGCGATAAACCATCGGTGCCAGCCAACCGCGACACCAGGGCCGCGGCTCGCCGCGCGCTGGACAAGTTGCGCCCCAACGGCGGCACCGCCATGGGCACCTGGCTGGGACTCACCCGCCAGCTGGCCAAGAAACACCCCGGCGCGATGGTGCACGCCATCCTGCTCACCGACGGCAAGAACGAGCACGAGGAACCCGAGGCCCTTGCCGCCGAGATCAAACAGTCCGAGGGGGTATTCACCTGCGATTGCCGCGGCGTCGGAACCGATTGGCGGGTGGACGAATTGCGCATCATCACCTCGGCATTGCACGGCAGCGTCGATATCGTCGCGAATCCGGCGAACCTGGCCGCGGACTTCGCCGCCATGATGCAGACCTCGATGGCCAAGGCGATTCCGGAATTGACATTGCGGCTGTGGACACCTGCGGGGGCCAGCGTTCGGTTCGTCAAACAGGTCGCGCCGACGATCGAGGATCTGACCGCGCGGCGCGCCGATGCGGGACCGCAGCTGGGGGAGTACCCGCTCGGGGCCTGGGGTGCGGAGGACCGCGACTACCACGTGCAGGTGCGGGTCGAGCCTGCCGCGCCGGGGCGGGAGAAGCTCGCGGCCAGGGTCAGTGTGGTCGCGGGCGAGGAGGTGGTCGGGCAGGGCCTGGTCCGTGCGGTGTGGACCACCGAGACCGAGCTGTCGGCCCGAATCAGCAGGCGCGTCGCGCATTACACCGGGCAGGCCGAACTCGCGCAGGTCGTGCAGGAGGGCTTGAGCGCGCGCAAGAACGGCGATGCGGAAACCGCGACGGCGAAACTGCGGCGCGCGGTGGAGCTGGCGGCCGAATCCGGCAATGAGGGCACGGCGAAACTGTTGCGCGGGGTGGTCGAGGTGGACGAGCGCAATGGCACCGTGCGGTTGCGCGCCAAGGTCGAAGCCGCCGACGAAATGGCGTTGGACGCACGGTCTACCAAGACGGCGCGGGTACGCAAGGAGGGGTAATGGCGATTGCCACCTGTCCGGACGGGCATCAGTCCGTCGCAATGGATTATTGCGACGTCTGCGGTTCGCCGATCGGGGCGCCCGCGCCAACGGTGGCGGTCGCACTGTGCCCGTCCTGTGGGGCGCCGAGCAGCGGCCGATTCTGTGAAGTGTGCGGGCATGACTCGGCGCTGCCGACTCCGGCGGCGCGGACTCCGGCTTCCGCGCCCACCGAAACCGTCACTGCGACAGCGGTTTCCGCCGCATCGGGCATGCTGACGTGGGTCGCCACCATTACCGCCGATCGTGAATTCTACGATCGGGTGCAGGCCCGCAAGGGCCCCGACGCCGATCAGGTCGAATTCCCGGCGTTCTATCCCGAGCGCCGAATCACCTTGCGCGGCACCGATATTCTGATCGGCAAGCACAGCGTCTCCCAGGGCCTGCAACCCGAAATCGATCTGGGCATTGCCCCGGCCGACGCCGGAGTCTCACGCGCGCACGCCACCATTCACGTCGTCGAGGACGGCATCAGCATCACCGACCTCGGCTCCACCAATGGCACCAGCCTCAATGGCAGCGAGGACCTGATTCCGGCCAATGTGACGGTCCCGCTGGCGAGCGGGGACCGCATCCATCTCGGTGGCTGGACCACCATCATCGTGACGGCGGAACCAGCCTGATCGTTCACCGAATAGGTGACCCACCGGATCCGAGCGCGGCATCGCGCAGCACTTCCTCGATGCTGCGCATGACGTGCGAGCGCCATCCGGCGTCCATGATCGAGCGTGCCCTTTGCTGGAGCGGGTTGTCCGGATCGAAACCGGCGTGCTCCAGGAACAATCGGGTGCCCTTGCCTTCGGGCCGCAGGATCCAGGTGATCGTCCAATCGGCGCCGTGTTCGGCGGTCGGGTCGGCGTCGCGCCAGCCGACGCGCAGCATCCGCTCCAGCTCGAAGGCCAGCACCTCGGCCGCGATCACACCGGAAAAGCCGGTCGCCGGAAGGGCTTTCGCATCAATGGTGTACCGGTGCCCGACCTCGAGCCGAAAATCGGCTGGCATGAACCACCGTGCGAGCAACTCCGGTTCGGTCAGTGCGCGCCACACCTTGCCCGGACTGTGCGCGAGAAACTGATCCACGTGGATGGTGGTCGGATCGTCGGTCATGGTCATTCCTCCTCCATGGTGTCGAGCAGGTCACGCAGCCCGGCCAACTTTTCGCGCCAGAACCGCTCGAACGGGTGCAACCATTCCTGGATCTCGTACAGCGGGGCTGCCTCCAGTCGATACAGCCGTTGTCGCCCGACCTTGTTCTCGCTGACCAATTCCGCCTCCCGCAGCACCCGCAGATGTTCGGAGAAGCTCGGCCGCGCCATCTCGAAGTGCGCGGCCAGGTCCGTCACCGGCTGCGGTCCGCCATCGCGCAGCAGCCGCAACACCTCGCGCCGAACCGGGCTGGCCAGTGCCGCGAAGACCCGGCCCTCGGGCGCCTCGACCGCCATCGTGGTCACCGGCCCGCGGCGGCCAGCACAAAACGGTTGCCGTCGGGATCGGTCAGCGTGGCCTGGCGACCCCATGGCAGCTCGGTGGGACCCTCGATCTGCGCACCGGCCTTTACCAGCATCGCGCAGTCCGCGTCGAGGTCCGCGGTTTCGAGAATGACACCGCTCGAACTGCCCGGCGTGAAACCCTGTTCCGCACTGGCCAGCGTGAACGCGGTCTGGGCGCCCTCGGGTGCGACCTGCAGCCAGCGCACCGGCCCCATCTGCTGATCGACAAGCAACTCGAATCCGAGCGTGGCGACATAGAAATCCTTGGCTCGCTCCTGGTCGGAGACGGGCACGGTAACGACCTTCGCATGGGTGATGTTCATGGTCCCGAATATAGGTAGGAAAAATCCTACATGTCAAGAAGCGGTAGACGGGACCGATTGGTTGGTTACTATGCGCGTAGTATGTGGTCATGGGGTTCGAGTGGCCGGACTGGGCGTTCGCGCACCTGATCGGCATCGGACCCCGAGAAGTACGCCAAGTCCTCGAAGGCGCTCGGCGGTGGCCGCGGATCGCCGATGACGGGAACGTCACGGTGCTGTCGGTCTGGGGTCGCACCGGCGCTGGGCGGCCGTTGATCGTGGCGACGCGCCAGCAGGACCAGTGGACCTGGCTGATCATCGGCGCCCGCGAGATGCACGCCGACGAACTGAAAATGTTCGAGGAGTGGGAACAGGAGAACCGGTGATGAACGAGAAGGATTTCCCGTCCACCCCGGACGAAGTGACGGCGTTCATGGACCGACTGACCTTCAGCAATGAACCGGTCCCGCCGGACAAGGCGCCGCCGCCGCTCGCCCCCGGTGACGATATCGTGGTGACCAGTTCCATTCGCATGCCGCTGGAACTGCACACCCGGGTCAAGCAGTTGGCCGATGCCCGAGGCATCGGCATGTCGACGCTGATCCGCGAGTGGATGGAGGCCGCCATCGCCGAACTCGATGGCGATCAGCTGATCTCCCGCGCCGATGCGGTGCGGGCGCTGTCCCGACTGCACCCGATACACCGCGCGAGCTGACCCGGGAGACGTCCGCGGAAAATGAGTGGCGCTGGGCTGCGATCTCATGGCGGATATGGATGGATCGTTCGCGTGGGGCCGTCGGCCAGGCGAGCGATGCAGGCTAGCGGGAGATGTCTGGGCCTAGCTACCCGATATCTGGGTTACGCCGGCAGAACAGTCAGATGGGCAAGGACGCCGTCGGGGTCTCTGAGGTAGACGTAGTCTTCCCGGTTCTTGAACATCGCCATCAGATCGGCCAGGCTATCGCGCTCGGCCGGCGTGACCGAGATTCGGCGGTTCACGAGACTTGCACACAGTCCGTCGACCAGTTCTCCCCACTCGCCGACGTCGCTGAATGTCCGGTACTGGGCAAGCGCCTCCGCTGGAAGTCGGTCCGCAAGCAGCTCCAGCAGATCGCGGGAATCCTTGCTCAACTTGTTGAGACGGTCGATCTGTTCCTGGGTCCTTTGCGGCCGCTCACGTCTCCTACGGGGCCTTTCGCTGAAATCCATAATCTCCCTCGCCTCTGTCTATTTCGGATTCGTGACGACACCGGGCCCGCTGACCGGGTAGCCGGTCCGGACGCTTCCATCGGCATCCACAATGACCTCGATTAGAACACCATCGCGGACTCCTGATACCTTCCATCGTCCGTTGTCCTGGAGAACCGGAGCTTGGTCGGGATTCCTTGCGACATCCAGAATGCTATCGATGATGTGGTCGTCGTCCCATGTGTCGGTGTCGGGGAACTCGGTCTTGCCGGGTGCCCCGACACCGGGAGCATGCCCTCCTCCATCCTCGTCTCCATCACCGTCGAGGATATGAATTCGCCGACCCTGGGTGATCGAGATGCTGCCCGGCGTCGCCCCCTGCACCTTCGTCCATTGGTCACCCATCGCGCCGGCCGCGTCGTCGATAAGCACCTTCATGAGCAGGATCGTGAGGAGTTTGCCTGCTTCGAGGTTCAGGTCACCCATGCCGTCGAAATGTTTGAGAGTCACGGCCGCGGTGGCGGTGGCAGCTGCGAGACCAACGATCCTTATGAGTTTGCTGCCGGTATAGGCAGCACGTATGGCGTTGATGCAGTTGACGACGATACCGCCGATTGCACCCCCTGCCGCAACGAGAGAGCCGCCAAAGCTGATAGCGGCCAGCGCCAAGCCGCCCAGCACCGCGACTCCGACAGAGGCGACCGCTACGTTGATATTCGACTCGAAGCTCTTTCGCGCGGCGACGGTTTCCGTGTGGTACTCGCCGACGAGGCCAGCGAGAGTCGCCGAGCCCGTGTTGATCTGTTTGGCGCTGTTGGCAAGCGCGTCGAGCTTTTCGTAGATCGGTGGGAGGTTCGTTTTGTCGTTGATCTTATCGAAAAGGCCCTTGATTGTGGCGATCTGCGCTTCCGCGCCGGTGATGTTCTGATGAGTGGAGAACGTCTTCCAGGCATTGGACGCCTTCTCGAGCTTGCCGACATCACCGTTGGGGAGCTTGCCGAATTCTTCACCGATCTTCTCGACCAGGTTGTTGTAGAACTCGGCAATGCCGTCGTCGTGCTTGTCGACTCCGTTCCCGTTGTTACCGACTGATGAAGGGATAACCACCTTGTACTCGGACATGGCGTGGACGGTGGGTCGATCGGGTGCGGGGTTGGTTTTGCCGCGGATACCGTAGTTGTAACCGGTCGCGTATAGAACGTAGCCGTAGTTGGTCAACGCATCGGCAAGGTTGGTACAGGCCTGCATTGTATCCCGCGCAACGACGTCGTACTTCTCGCCCCACTGCTTGCAGCCGTTGGCATCCCCAGCCATGCCCGCGCACTCGTTCTTGACCGCGTCGTGCAAGGGCTTGTCGGCTTGCCGTATCGCCACGGCAAGATCGTGGCATTGCTTGGCGGCTTGATAATAGACCTGCCAATCGACGACGAGCGTCACTATTATCCCCCGTTGAGCATCTTGCTGTTGAGTTCGATTGCGTGCGTGTAATCTTCGTGTGCCTGCTTGGCGGCATCGCTCATATTGCGGACGCCTTCTACGAACTCTCTTGCACCCGTTATCCATTCACGGTGTGCCGCCGCATAGGCCTCGGCGGCAACACCCTCCCAACCGGTACCCGCCAAAGTCGCCACCCGATTATCGATTTCGTCGAGATGTTCTGCGACAAATCCCGACAGGCCCGAGAGGCGGGCTACAATATCTTCGAGGCGGTCGAGGTCGACCGAGAACTCAGAACTCATGGCAGATCCAAACTCGAGGTGTTCAATGCTGCGGCGTGACTCTCGTCGCGGGCCTGATAGGTCTCCGCGGTGACCCCAAGCTTCTCCGCCATCTCGGTCAACGCGCTCATGATGTGGCTGCCCCCGTCCCGGACCTCGGCCCAGCCGTTGGAGAACTCGGTTGCGTAATCACCAGTCCAGCTGCCGTCGGTCAGTGAGGCGACATCCTTCGAGGTGGAGTCCAGAGCGTTCCGTAGTGCATCGGCCAACTCGTAGACGTACTTGCCTACCTCACGAACCTTCTCCGGTACCACCGAAAGATTTTGGCTAGACGCCATACTGCCCCCCGTCGCTCATCACGCAATTTTAGCCGATGACCACGGGGGAGCCGGTCCGCCCGGGGCTGGGATCGCCATGGCGACCGGCGGTGTTTCGACAGAGCCGGTGGTGCGAGCCTGCCGGGCCATGACCGCGTGCGAGTCACCGGCGAGATCAGCTTTGGCGGTGAGTCCGCCTCGCGATTAACCAATTTCGTGATCGGCTGGTTCATAGCCCGCAGACGGAGTCGGAGTGGGTGCTGGCCGTGTGTGCTGGTGTACCAGCACGATGTCTCGAATATGTCGTTATCCCCCCTGGGGGTTTCGGCAGATCCTCAATATTCATCAGTGCGGCCCAGTAGTCGTCTCGAAGCGCGTCCCAGAGGTCGTCGTGCTTGGGGAGTAACTCCCGAGCGGCGGCCAGATCGGGATACGGATCGAACATGACAGGTCAGGGGAACGGCAGGGGCCGGCCTTGCCGGGCGGTCAATAGTGCCGTCATCTCGCCGATTTCATTGCCCTGCTCATTTACCATCTCCAGCGCCGCCCGCGTGACCGCCGGGGCAGAGCCGGTATTGAAGGCGGTCTGCGCCATCGCCACACCGCCACGGTGATGGCGAATCATCAACTGTAGGAACAGGACTTCGGCCGCCGCACCGTGCAACCCGGCGAGCTGGGTGATCTCGGCAGTGGATGCCAGCCCAGGCATGGGGGCGCCGTGGCCGCCGTGCTCATGACCCATCCAGTGCATCGGCTGATCGGTGCTCAGCGGTAGGTCGAACAGTTGCAGCCAGCCGCGCAGCTGGGCGATTTCGGCGGTCTGTGCCAACACGATCCGCTCCGCTACGCCGCGAATCTGCGGTCCCGCGTCGGCGGGCAGCGTTCGCGCGAGCAGTACCGCCTGCTCATGATGGACCGACATGTCCTGGGCGAAGCCGATATCTACGGTCGAGAGCGGTCCGGCGCCTGTGTCATAGCGCGGGCGATGTGCCCAAAACCCCACCGCCGCACCGACTATCAGGCAAATTACGGCCACCGCCGCGAATCGGAGGAGTTTACGAGCCAACGGTGGACACCTGATCGGCGGGCGGTGTGTAGACCCCGTTATCCAGCCGCAGCACCATGAATCCGTTATCGGTGCAGGTGGTCCAGATCTGGTCACCATGGAACATCGGCGGCGACAGGCACCAATCCGAGCTGATATCGCCGCCGAACATCATGCCCGAGCGCGGGCCGAATATGGTGGCGGGATCGAGTTTGCCGTTGACGAGTTCGCGGGCCAGCGGGACGTAATTCCAGACCGGAGCGCCGATCACGGCGGTGTCGGCGTGTACCGAATTCACCAGCTGCCCTTGCCTGCCCGTCTGCGCGGGCGGGTTGTAATAGGCGATTTCGCGGATATCGCCGGGGTCGCGCACATCGAAGACGCGAATGCCCGACGCGATCCAACTGCATGCCAGCGCGGTCGGATCCGCGGGCCGATCGGCGACGCAATAGTGCGCGTCGTAGGAGAAGATTCCGTTGCCGGTCGCCGATTGGGCGTGCTCGCCGAGGTTCGCGGGCATATTGATCTCGAGTTTGATCGTCGCGACTTTCCTGGCATTTGCGGGATCGGCGACGTCGATCAATTTCACACCGCCGGAACCGGCTTCGTCGCCGGTGAAGATATACGGCCTGCCGTCGTAGGTAACCGGAACCGACTGCTGGTCGAAGTACCCGTCGGCCCAGTGATACGTCGCAATCTGCGGCACCACCGGATAGGGATCCCGGCGCTGGATCGCACTGATGTCGAGGATATTGATCCCGTTCTGGATGGAGAAGTACATGGTGTTGCCGTCCGGGCTGATGCCGAAACCGTGTGCGGTCAGCGATTGCAGTCCGTGCCAGATCACCCGCGGATTCGCCGGATCGCTCACATCTATGGCGGTGAGCAGCCCCGGGCTGGTGCTGGAGGCCCAGTAGGTATTGCCATCGGGGGAGAAGCCGCCCTCGTGCGACAGGAATGGCAACGGCATTGTCAGATCGGTGCCGGGACCGGGATTGAGCAGCACCGGGTGTGCGCAGTCGGAGATGTCGTAGATGGAGAAGTACGCGGTACCGGTGGTGATCGGAACGGCGGTCGCGGCCAATAGCTTCCGCGCGGTATTGACCTTCAAGGTCTCCCAGGTTCCGCCCAGCATCGCGGGCTCGTTCAGCGTCGCGGTGTGCACCGGATGGGCCGGATCGGAAACATCGAGGACGTGTACGCCCGGCGCTGCACCATCGAGCAGGTTCCCGGGAAAGAACGTGCCCGTATAAGAGCAATGGTCGTAGGTCGGCGACAGAATCCCGCCTCCCTGCTGCTGCAATCCGCCGACGAACGAAATATTGCACCGATACCCCTCGGTACTGCGCCCACTGGCCCGATCCGCCGCCGGAACATCGCCCTGCAACCCGGTCTCCGGCAGCGATCCGGCGCCGCACTCCGCCTTCGGGACCGCCGACTGCGCGATATCGGTCCAGGTGTATATTCCGGCCCGCGCGGGCGCGGGCAATCCGATCATGGTGAACGAAATAATAAGTGCCGCAACAGCACCCAGCATCGGCAGTCGTGGCATCCAACCCCTCCGAACATTCCGCAAAACGTCCGCACCGCCATCTGGTCAGCCCCACCCGGAGCGCGGACTTAGAACACGTTACAACTCGACGTGTCGCCACAGGCCCGTTTCCGCCGATCCCCTCGGCTATCCGGCAGACAACACGCCGCCGCCCGGGGTGGGATGAGTGTCGCGGTCGCACTCGATGGCGAAAATGGCTGGCGCCCGGGTGCGAACATGGCAGGTATGGAATCGGCCGTTTACCTGATCACCGGCATTCAAGCCGCTGGGAAGTCGACCGTCGCCCAGGCGCTGGCGCAGCGGTTGCCGCGATCGGCGCATGTGCGCGGGGATACGTTCCGGCGCTTCATTATCGGCGGTCGGACGGAAATGAGCCCCGAACCGTCGGCGGCGGCCTTGGACCAACTGCGGCTGCGCCATGCGCTGGCCGCGCATACCGCCGACGGGTACACGGCCGCCGGGTTCACCGCGATCGTCCAGGATGTCGTGCTCGGGGAATTCCTGCCGTGGACCATAGAGCGGATCAAGACTCGGCCGCTGTACGTGGTGGTACTCGCGCCGACACCGACCGCTGTCACGGCTCGGGAGGCCGGCCGGGGCAAGGCTGCCTATGACCGCTTCACGGTCGAGAGCCTGGACGAGGTCCTGCGGACCCAGACGCCGCGCATCGGATTATGGTTGGACACTTCCGATCTCACGGTCGAGCAGACCGTCGACCAGATTCTCGAGCGGGCCCGACCCTTCGATGACGGGGGTGATTCGGCCCGATATCACCCGATCGGGTGATCGGTCAGCGGCGTCACGATCGGCATATCCGGATGCCACTCACCGAACAGTGACCGTACTAGGCAAGATCGCCGTGTGTATGCCCGCGCGGCGCGGGTATGCGCCACCTGTGACCGCCGGTGACCAGAACTGGGACCGCCAAACCAGGCAGGAGACCGAAACCCAGCGGCTGGACCGCAATTGGGCCAGCCTGATCCAAGAGTTGCGAGTGGTCCAGACCGGCGTGCAATTCCTCATCGGAGCGCTGCTGATCCTCCCGTTCCAGGCCGGATTCGCCATCTTGTCGCAGCCGATGCGACTGCTCTACCTCGCCACGGTGGCCGCGGCGATGGGTGCGACGGTCTTCCTGGTTGCGCCGGTGGCGTGGCATCGAATCCTGTTCCGGCGGCACCGGCTCGGCAATGTCGTCGCCGCAGCGCACCGCTGCGCCATAGCCGGGATCGCGCTGCTCGGACTCGCGCTGACCGGTGCGACGGTGCTGGTGACGGAGACCGTCGCGGGACCGGTACCGGGAGTGGTGTCGGGTGTGGTGGTCGCAGTGCTGTTCGCGGTTGCCTGGGTGCTTGCGCCGTGGCGCTGGCGCAAGGTCGGCGACCGATCGGATGGTTGAACCGGGGTGAGCGACCGTGCCAGACTATTGAGAGGTTGAGACTACAGCCGACCCCGGTCCGACACACGACACACCATGCGGGACCGGCCAGCGGGAGCTGGTGTAGCGACCCTGACGAAGACGACTACCGACGCGGCGTAACGATCCAGCCGCGTTACCGCCACCTCCCGCCGTCCTGTCGCGCAGGATCGGGCATCCCTCTGGGAGGTTTGATATGTCCGCCGTTCTTCAGTACCGATCGGACGGTCAGCACCGGGCCGGATTGCGGCCGCGGAGTCGGTTCTGGGCGCAACGGATGGACCGCCGCAGACAATGCGTGGTCATCCGCGCCGAGGGTGAACTCGATGCGGCCGCGCTCCCGGAATTCCGCGCGATGCTCGAGCGGGCGGTGACCACCCGCTGTCATGCGGTCATCCTGGACCTACGCGCCACCAGATTCCTGAGTATCCGCGCTGCGGCCGCCATCGGCGCGATCACGCACCGAGCCGCACGCGGCGGTCCGAATGTCCGGGTCGTGTCGGGTCGCCGCGAGGTCGACCGCGTGCTCGCCGTCACCGGTGTACGCGCCATATGCTGCGATTTTCCGTCGATGCGCGCGGCGCTCGACACCTGATATGGCCTTAAGTCCCTGGTCTGGCCGATATCCGGCGTTGAGCGCTGGCACACTCCATACTTGCGGCTGTGACAGAGAGTCGATCGGTTTCGCCCGAGGACGCGCGGGCGTTGGGCCGGGTTATCGGCGCGGGTAAACCGCAGCGTATCGGGACCTTCCGCTTCTGGTTCGCCGATCAGCGGTGGGAGTGGTCCGATGAGGTCGCAATGCTGCACGGATACGAGCCGGGAACGGTGCAACCGACTACCGAGCTGCTGCTCTCGCACAAACATCCCGAGGATCGCGCACAGGTGGCCGACACCCTGGCCAAATCCATCGAGACCGCGCGGCCGTTCTCGAGTCGGCATCGGATCGTCGATACCGCGGGCCGGGTGCACCACGTCATCGTGGTCGCCGATCAGATGCTCGACGAGACGGATTCGGTGATCGGAACCTCCGGGTACTACATCGACCTCACCGCCGCGCTCGACGAGCGTCAGCAGGAGACCCTGGACGATGCGCTGCCAGAGCTGTACGAGGCACGGGCGGTGATCGAGCAGGCCAAGGGCGCGCTGATGCTGGTCTACGGCCTCAACCCCGACCAGGCCTTCCGGATGCTGAGCTGGCGCTCCCAGGAGACCAATATCAAGCTGCGCACACTTGCCGTGCGATTGGTCGCCGATCTGAGCTCGCTGACCGATTCGGTGGCCGATCTGCGCACGAAATTCGACCATCTGCTGTTGACTGCGCATGAACGGATCGAGGCGGACTGATTCGAATCCCCACCGGTTGCGATGTTTCGATCGTGGTCGGCCGGGTACGTCGCGAATGGTCCCCGACCCGAAGGCAGGTTCCGGTCGGCTCGGAGGAATAGGTGGTGATGGGCATGGGGGAGTGGAGTTCCCAGTCCGCTGCAGAGAAGACAACGACGATCGGGGTTCGCGTCCCCGCCCAGCTCGAGCAGCTGACCATGCTGCGCGCGCTCGCCGAAACCGTTGCGCTGATCGCGGATTTCGCGATCGATGAGGTGGTCGATATCCGGCTCGCACTTGACGAGGTGGCCACCTCCCTGATCCTGGACGCGGCGCCGGGCTCCACGCTCGAGTGCGACTTCACCTACAGCGACAGCGAGATGTTCGTGCACGTCGCCTCGGTGGCGGTATCGGAGTCGGTGGTCGGTCAGGCCGGATTCGGCTGGCATATCGTTCGCACGCTGACGCAGTCGATCGCCGCGGTGCAGGAGCCCTACGACAGTTCGGTCTCCGGCTATCCGACGATCGTCGACTTCAGCTGGGCGCGAGGCAGCGATGGCGGCTGAGTCGAGAGCACACCGCGACAGCTACGACAATATCGAGCCACTGTTCGAGAAGATCGCCGCCCTGGACAAGGCCGATCCCCGTCGAGAAGCGTTGCGGGAGGAGCTGATCGGCCGATGCCTGCCGCTGGCCGAACATATTGCGCGTAAGTTCTCCGGGCGCGGCGAGAACTTCGACGATCTGCTACAGGTGGCCCGCTTGGGGCTGGTCCAGGCCGCGGATAGATTCGATGTGACCCGCGGTTCCTCGTTCCTGTCGTTCGCGGTGCCGACCATCATGGGCGAGGTGCGCCGACATTTCCGGGATAACACCTGGGCGGTGCGCGTGCCGCGGCGCACCAAGGAGATCCAGCTCAATATCGGCCCCGCCGTCGAGGCGATGGCGCAGCGGCTGGGCCGCTTGCCGAAGGCCCGCGAGATCGCCGCTGAACTGTCGGTGGACCTGGTCGAGGTCACCCAGGCGCTCATCGCGGGCAATGCCTACCAGTCCAGCTCCATCGACGCGGTGGTCGGCGATGACATCGAGAACGCGCCCCTGCCGCTGCTGGACAGTCTCGGCTCGGAGGAGCCCAGCTACCAGTACGTGGAGGACTACCTCGCGGTCCGGCCGCTGATCGAGGACCTGCCGGAGCGGGAACGGCAGGTGCTCATCATGCGTTTTTTCGAGGCCAGGACGCAGTCCCAGATCGCCGAGCAGTTGGGCGTCTCGCAGATGCACGTCTCCCGGATACTGTCCAGAACGCTCGGCAAGCTGCGCGATCAAGCGCTGCGCGATTAGCTTGTTGGGAAGATGTTGTCGCCCAATGTGTTTCGTTGTGATCGGATCCACTGTTTGCCCGAGGTTAGGTGCGGGTACGCGTCAGATAGCCGGACAAACGATGCCGACGCGCAAGGAGGTCGTCATGAACGATCAGCGACGACAAGGCACCCGAGAGCCGTACGCGGGACCGGGGGCTTCGAGTTCGCTGAAGAAACCGCCGGGGTCGATCTCGCACGCCGAGAATTCGCAACAGGCCGGTCGCATCCTCGTCACCCGCAATCATGATGTGATCCGGCGTTGGGCCGAGCAGCGCGGCGCCCGCCCGGCCACCATGCCGGGTAGCGAATACGACGGTCGCCTCGGCGTACTGCGTTTCGACTTTCCCGGCTACGGCGGCGCGGTGCTGCGCGCGGTCGGCTGGGATGAATGGTTCGCCACCTTCGACGCGCGACGGCTCATGTTCCGCTATCAGGAGCGCCGGGCCGACGGCGGGCCCAGCAATTTCAACCGGCTGGAGCAGTCCCAGCGTGATGACTGGTGACTCGGCCATTTGTGATCGAGATCACTCTCAATTTGCGCAAACGGGTCCGTGCCTCCAGGGTGGAGTAGCCGGACGCTAACCGAGTGCTCGTGACCTGCCGTTTACCGAATGGCTGCGACGGGTACTTCTTAAGTTGGCAAAGGTGCTCGAAGGCGGACTGTCGCGTCGGTTATGGGTACGCGAGTCTCCGCGTCGCGTCGCGTCCGCGTGGCTGCAAGGGATGAGGGCTTGACCGCAAACCTGATGATCGTTGACGACGACGAAGTGATCCGGGGCGCGCTGCGCACGGCGATGGAGGACGAGGGTTACGACGTCGCCGAGGCGCACGAGGCCGAGGACGCACTGACCTATCTGCGCAGCAATGGCGTCCCAGATGTGATGATCGTGGAACTGATGCTCGGCGATATGGACGGCTTCGATTGCATCCGGGAGATCCGGCGCGAACACGACGTGCCGATCATCGTGGTGAGCTCCCGCGACGATACCCACGATGTGGTAGCCGCCTTGGAGGCGGGCGCCGACGACTATGTCACCAAGCCGTTCGAGATCAAGGAGATCTCCGCCCGCATGCGCGCGCTGCGCCGCCGTGCCCGACTCACCATGGAGCGGGAAGCGCCGCGGGAGGCTGTCCTCGATGCGCATCCGGACGCACCACTGGTGCTCGATCGCGACGGTGGCGCGGTGCGCCGCGGCGAGGACGAAATCCGGCTCACCATTACCGAATTCAAATTGCTCTGCGAACTCGCAGAGTCGCCGGGCCGGGTGCTCAGCCGCACGGTATTGCTCGAAAGAGTTTGGGACGACGGCTTTTTCGGCGATGAGCGGATCGTCGATGTGCATATGCGCCGCCTGCGCACCAAGATCGAGCGCGATGCCTCCGATCCACACATCGTGGTTACCGTGCGCGGACTTGGGTATCGGCTCGATCCACAGCGCTGAAACATCGAAAAGTGTGACCTAGCCTGCAGTTGTGATCTTTTCGTAACACAACCGCAAAGAGATCGACCGGTTCACCTCAAAGTTGCTCCGCAAGCCTGGATGAGTACTGCAGACCCGACCAGGGAGACGTATGTCACTGCACACCTTGTCCACCGCAACGATTGATCCATCGGTCACCGAATACCCTTCGGCCGTACCGATTTCGGCGCCACACACGCAGCCGGTACTGCGCCAACCACGAGTCGGTGACGCGGCCGAGATCTGGCGTATTGCCAAGGATTCGCGGGTCCTCGACACCAATTCCAGTTACGCATACCTGCTGTGGTGTCGCGATTTCGCCAGCACCTCGGTAGTCGCCGAAGTGGGCGGCCGGGTCGTCGGATTTGTGATCGGCTACCTGCGCCCGCAGGCGCCGGAGACTGTCTTTGTGTGGCAGGTGGCGGTCGAGCGCGAACAGCAGGGACGCGGCCTTGGTGCCGCACTGCTGGAGACGCTGCTCGACACCGTTGCGGCCGCAGGCGTTTCCGCACTGGAGACGACGATCGCGCCGGACAATCCGGCCTCGATCGCGATGTTCGGTTCGGTCGCGCGCCGACGGGCCGCGCGAATGACCAAACGCTCCCTATTCGATTCCGAT
This sequence comes from Nocardia sp. NPDC005998, assembly GCF_040614395.1. Classification (NCBI taxonomy): domain Bacteria; kingdom Bacillati; phylum Actinomycetota; class Actinomycetes; order Mycobacteriales; family Nocardiaceae; genus Nocardia; species Nocardia sp. NPDC005998. The sequence continues at coordinate 86,462 of NZ_JBEXUI010000030.1, forward strand.
CTATTCCCGGACAGCCACGCTGACGAGGACCTCTATCTGATCGCCCCTACCGTCCGAAAGCAGGAGGATCGCCCTTGATTACCGCCGAGACGACCATTTTCGAAGAGCTCGAGTCCAATGTCCGCGGATATTGCCGGGCCTGGCCGACGGTGTTCACCACCGCGTCGGGTACCTGGCTGCGCGCCGAGGACGGCAAGGAGTACCTCGACTTCTTCGCCGGTGCGGGGGCGTTGAACTACGGTCACAACAACCCGGTGCTCAAGCGGCCGCTGCTGGAGTACATCGCCGGTGACGGGATCACGCACGGACTGGATATGTCGACCGTGGCCAAGCGGCGACTGCTGGAAACGTTGCGCGACACCGTTTTCGCGCCGCGCGGCCTGGACTACAAGGTCCAGTTCCCCGGACCGACCGGCGCCAATGCCGTTGAGGCCGCGTTGAAGTTGGCCCGCAAGGTCACCGGACGCGAGACGATCATCAGCTTCACCAACGCTTTTCACGGCATGTCGCTCGGCGCGCTGTCGGTGACCGGCAATGCCGCCAAGCGGGCGGGCGCTGGTGTGCCGCTGGTGCATGCCGCGCATATGCCCTATGACGGCTACTTCGACAACACCACCGCCGATTTCCAGTGGATGGAGCGGGTCCTCGACGACACGTCCTCCGGTTTCGACCGGCCCGCCGCGGTGATCGTGGAGACGGTCCAGGGTGAGGGTGGGGTCAATGTCGCACGACCGGAGTGGCTGCGGCATCTGGCCGAATTATGCACGGCCCGTGGCATTCTGCTGATCGTCGACGATGTGCAGATGGGCTGCGGCCGGACCGGGCCGTTCTTCTCCTTCGAAGTCGCTGGCATCACCCCCGATATCGTGACGCTGTCGAAGTCCATCGGCGGCTATGGGTTGCCGATGGCGCTGGTGCTGTTCAAGCCGGATCTCGACCAGTGGGCACCGGGCGAGCACAACGGCACTTTCCGCGGCAATAACCCGGCCTTCATCACTGCACAGACCGCGCTGGAGCACTTCTGGTCCGATGGTGCGCTGCAGGCCTCGACCGAGGCGAAGGGGCAGCGCATCGGAGCGGCACTGACCCAGGTGGCCGAGTACTTCCCCGGTATTTCGACGCGGGGTCGCGGACTGGTGCACGGCATCGTCTTCGACGATCCCTCACAGGCGGGCAAGGTCTGCCAGATCGCCTTCGAGCGCGGGCTGCTGGTCGAGACCTCCGGTTCGCTGGACGAAGTGGTGAAGCTATTGCCGCCGTTGACCGTCACCGATGACGAGATCGAGCACGGTCTGCGCGTGCTGACCGGCGCGATCGGCACCGTCTGCGGACAGGAGCGCTGAGATGATCGTGCGCAGCACCGCGGAGATCACCGGTACCGACCGCGATGTCGAGGGCCTGGGCTGGCGCAGTAAGCGCATCGTGCTCGGCGGCGACGGCGTCGGATTCTCCTTCCACGAGACCACCATCGATGCCGGAACCGTGCACGAGTTCCACTACCGCCATCACGTAGAGGCGGTCTGGCTCATCGAAGGCGAAGGGACGCTGACGGATCTGGACAACGGCGTCACCTACGAATTGGCGCCCGGCTCGATGTATCTGCTGGACGGACACGAACGCCACCGCCTGGAGGTGCGTACCGAGATGCGGATGATGTGTGTGTTCAACCCGCCGGTCACCGGGCAGGAGGTCCACGATAGTAACGGTGTCTACCCGCTCGTCGCGGCCCAGATCGGCGGATAGGAGGCGCAATGACGTTGGTGCACACCGACGATCGCTACCCGACCCGGCTCGCCACCCCGGGCCGGCATCAGGACCGCACCGATCCGACCGTATGGGGTGCGGCCGATTCCGAGGAGCTGGCATCTTTCGACGCCAACGGTTTCGGCATGGTCGAGCAGCTGCTGACGCCCACCGAGGTGGACGAGTTCAGCGCCGAAATCGACCGTCTCGCAAGTGCTCCGGAGCTGCACGGTGATGACCGGGTGATCGTGGAGAAGTCCTCGAATCGAGTGCGCTCGGTGTTCGAGGTTCATCGGCTGAGCGCCGCGATCTCCGACCTGGTTCGCGAATCCCGGGTCGCCGGATTGGCCAGGCAGGTGCTCGGCTCCGAGGTCTACATCCATCAGAGCCGGGTCAACTACATGCCCGGCTTCCGCGGCACCGGCTTCTACTGGCATTCGGATTTCGAGACCTGGCACGCCGAGGACGGTATGCCAGCGCCGCGCGCGGTCAGTCTATCGATCGCCCTGACGAACAATTACCCGATCAATGGCAGTCTGATGGTGATGCCCGGTTCGCACCGCACGTTCGTGCCGTGCATCGGCAGCACCCCGGCCGAGCACTATCGGGAGTCGTTGCAGGAACAGGAGATCGGCGTGCCCACCCACGCCGATATCGCGGCGCTCGCGGACCGCTATGGGATCACCCAGTTCACCGGTCCCGCCGGATCGGCCCTGCTGTTCGATTCGAATATCATGCACGGCTCGTCGAACAACATCACCCCGTTCCCACGCTCGAATATCTTCCTGGTGTTCAATAGCGTGGAGAACACCTTGGTTGAGCCGTTCGCTGCCCCGGCGCCGCGCCCGACCTATATCGCCAGCCGGGACTTCACCCCGGTGTAGTTCGTCGCGCGCCGTACGTCATCCGGGCATCAGCGATGGTGTCGACTCGCGTACGGCGCGCGCCTGCCGCGCTCGGTTCGCCTGAGACCGGTTGCCCGCGTGCGCATTCGGTTGTGTGGATTGTCAGCCGTAGATATGCATCGTGACCGTGAGTGTCGCGAGGCGGGTGGCCAGACCGAGTTCGCGAGCGCCGCGCTCGATATCGTCGCGATCGTCGGCGGGCAGCTCGGCCCAGATCTCACCGAAGCGGACCTGGGTATCGGTGTCGAACCCGGCGAGGACGCGCAGCAGGGTGGGCCTCAGGTGCCCCGTGGTCGCGATCGCGGGTAGTGCGGCCAGCGTTGATTCGGGCAATTCCAGAAGACTGGCACCGATTCGGCGTTGGACGTCGAGCTCGGTGCGCTCGACCAGGTTGAGCAGGCCGCGCCAAAGTATCGGATCGGTCTGTTCCGCGAGTGCCGCGACCAGTGCCGACATTGCCGCGGTATCGGCGGTGATCGGGTTCGCCGCCACGGTGTCCAGGGCAGATGGGCTCAGATAGGCGGTAAAGCGGAGCAGGTCGTTGATCGCGCCGTGCTCGATCACGGTGGCGGCCAGGTCGGTAATGGCTTCGGGCGGTCCGATATCGAGCAGGATGTCGCCGAGCGCCTCGAGCACATCCTCATCGCAGCGGGCGAACACCGATACGGCCGCCAGTCGCAGATCGGTCGATCCGGCGAGAACCGTCTCGAGCATGCGCGGTACCCGGTCCAGTGGTCCGCTCAGCAGTTGACGCACAATCGCGCTGATATTCGAGGCCGAGTAGGCGTAGGCCGCCGAGAGGATCAGCCCAGCGTCGTCCGGCACTCCTGCCTCGATGGCTCGGATCAGCGGCGTGGTGGCGTAGCCAAGGAACGGACCCGCGGTAACATAGTCTCGGCGGCGCAGCAGCTCGTTGGCGATGCGCACGATCGGTTCGGGCGGGGCGATCTCCGCGAGTTTCCCGACGGTGTGCGGGTCGATATACGGCGCGCAATCGGCGACATATTTCGGATCCACCATCCCGACGGCTTCCGCCGCCCTCTTGGGATGCGCGATGCCGACCGCCCCCGCCGCACGTCCGCCCATCAGCGGCGGCACGATCCGCTGCACCAGCGGCAGCGAAATGCTCAGTGGAATGATCGGCGCCAGCATGCTGATCCGCTTGAAGGTCGTGGCGTGGTCGTCGAAGATGACGCGTGCCATGCGCTGTTGCAGCTCGTGCAATTGCTCGGCGCCGAGCCGCTCCAGATGCGCCAGGCGCTCGACGGGAACATCGAGCGTGCGGGCCAGCAGAATGAGCTGTGCCCTGGTCACCATATCGGGCCCACCCTGCATCGATTCGCTCTGCGACGCCGACTTCATCAGCCGAGCCGATTCCCGAACATGATCTTCTTCGCCGCCGTGCGCAGCGGCCAGGGCAGCGCGCCAACCAACCTGTCGACGACCGCGGCGAGCCCGGCCGTCTCGGCCTTGCGCGCAGCGCGGAAAATGATCAGCAGTTCGGCTGTCTCTGCATCGGAGAGTTGATCCAGGGCCGCGACCGGACCGCCCAGTTGGAGTTCGAGATCTGCTCTGGCGGTCATGTTTGCTCCCGGTTTCCTGGTAGTCATCGGGCGACAATGCGCCCGGCGACAATGCGTTCCAGCGCGGCGAGATCCTGTTCGAGCATCCGGAACAACCAGTAGATGCCGATGAACGCCAGCGCGCTGCCGACACACAGCACGCGCACCGCAACGATGACCGCCGGAATGTCCATGGCGGGAATGAATGTCGCGCCCGCGACGCCCAGCAGCGGTACCGCGGCAGCGATGGCGAGGAAATAGGTGCTGCGGCGGTCGAGTTGGCGCAGCTGTGCGTCGTCGGCGGCGCCGAGTCCACCGTGCGGAAGGAACATCGGATAGATGCTGCGCACGGCATAGAAATTGACCAGGAAATATGGGTAGGCCATGGCGATCGCGCCGCAGACGATCTGGGTGATGAAGAAGTGCAGATAGGCCCCGGCGGTGAGGTGGTTGCCCGAGACCTGCACCGAAACCGGGACGACCACACCGGCCAGCACCCATAACGCAAAGCAGGTCAACACAGTTCGGCGGCCGAGTTGCAGTGTGTCGGTGCGGGCTCTGGTCAGCGTTGGTGCGTCGTAGGACTTGCCCATGCGTAGCCCATGTGAGATGGACCAGAGATTCATCACCAGCACGATGGTGACAATGACCCCGATGAGGAAGCAGATGCCGTAGGTGATGACGGCGATCTGATCAAAGCGGTGCTGTGCCTGCTCATCGAGTTTGGCAATGATCAAGGTGCGATTGTGGTTGTAGCTGTACAGGATTGCCAATGCGTTGGGAACGGCGACGGCCAGCGCCATGATGGGATGCATGAGCAGTCGGGCGCGTAGCCGCCAACTGTGCGGCGGCGGGTCGACCAGATCGCGGGCGCGCGCGTCGAGACTGACGTCGAACTGCTGGGCCATATCCGCCCCGCGTGCCCACCGCCGTTCGCGATCCGGTTCGAGGGCGCGGACCAGCGCGCGGCGCAGCGCGGCCGGACAGTCGGCCGGAAGGTCCTGGTACGGCAGCGATTGCGGGCTGCCCGCGCGGCGGTCCAGCATGCCGTCGAGTGTGGTGCGGTCACCGCCGGTCGCCGTCTTGTCATCGAAAGGTTTACTGCCGGTGAGCAGTTCCCACAGCATCACCGCCAGTGCGTAGAGGTCACTGCGCGTGTCCAGGTCGGCGGCCGTCGTCGATTTGTCGGGATGCACGGCGGCCAGCTGCTCCGGTGACATATAGGCCAGGGAACCGCCGAAGTAGGCGACCGGGCTGTCACCGGAGACATTACCGCTGAAGCTGATATTGAAATCGGCGAGTTTGGGAATGCCCTCCGCGGTCAGCAGCACATTGGCCGGTTTGATATCGCGGTGCAGCACACCGCAGCGTCCGGCGTAGTCCAGCGCAAGAGCGAGTCTGCGCCCGAGCCAGGCGATGGTCTCCGGCCAGGACAGTGCGGCCAATTCGGCACGCACCGCGGATTCACTTGGCTGGATCTCGCCCTTATCGGCGAGTACTGAGTCGATGACGTCGAGCAGGAGCGCGCCGCTGCGCTCGGCCGCCGGAGTATTGCGCACCCGCTCCAGCACTGTGAACAGCGTGCCGCCCGGTACGTATTGCATATAGAGCAGCCGCAGTCGACGGCTCTGCAGAACCCGCTGGTCGAAGACCCGCACAATGTAGTCGTGGTCGAGCTGGGCCAGGGTTTGTGGTTCGGCACCCTTGTCCAGGGAGATCTTCACCGCGACGAGCCGCTGCATCGAACGCTGTCTGGCCAGGAAGACCCGTGCGAATGCGCCACGGCCCAGAGCGGTCATCAGGTCGAAATCGTCGATCTTCTGGCCGACCTCGATATCGTCGAGATCCACCGGATCGGCGGCGCTCGTCAGCAGTGTGCTGCGGTAGTCGTCGGTGGCCAGCATCTCCGAGAGCTGCTGTGCCTGCTCCGGGTAGGCCGCGGTGTATTCCTCGACGGCTACCGAACTGCCCGCGCGCCTGCGGACATGAAACTCCTCGTAGATGAGATCGGGCGGCAATGGCCAGGTCCGCAATTCCGGCAGGTCGTCGACGTATTCGGCGAGACGCTTCGGTTCGGTGCCGCGCATCCAGCGGTTCGCCAAGTCGACCTTGATCAGCTCGATCAGCGACACCCGGCGGATGGCGGGGGAGTCCGGCAGGTAGGCGGGTAGATCCGGGGGCACGTCGGCCACCCGCCAGGCCTCGGCGAACCGCTCGACTACCTCGGCGACACCGCGAGAACCACCCGGCGAGCGGTCCGAAGCGACCGTCGCCCCCGGAACCGGCGGAGCGGAGTGCGCCATCTGCGCATCGTAGCCCCGTCGATACCCCGAAGACCCCCGAGTCGGGCAAGTGATTTGTCAGCTCTGGGGGTAGCAATATCACGGTCGCCCGAGCACGACCGGCCACATCGAATTCCGCTGGCGCTCAGCCGGAATTGACCGATTGACCGGGTTTCTCGCTCTGCTCCTCGGCCACGCAGGCGCGCCAGGCGCTGGCCTCGGCGTGATTGCCCTGACGTTCGAGCAGTTCCGCAAGCCCGACCATGGCGCGTAATTCGCGTCGATCGGCGGCAGTGCGCCACCAGCGTTCGGCATTGCCGAGCTCACCGCGGCGGAGCAAGACGACTCCGAGGTCATAGGCCGCCCCGGCGTGCCCGGCAACGGCAGCCTGTGCCCACAGCCCGCAGGCCTGCTCCTCCTCACCGCGCCCGAACATCGCGACGCCGAGATCGTAGAGTGCACTGCGATAACCGGGGTCTCCATCCCCGGCGGGCCGCTGCTGCTGCGGTTCGGGTCGTGGTGGCTCCGCGACCGGGTTGCGGCTGGAATCTACCGCTGCCGGTTCCCGCATCTGCGGTGACTGAGCCGGCATTGTGTCCGTAACCAGTGCTGGCGGTTCCGATGGCCGGGCTGTTGACGGCAGTTCCGCCAACCGGGCCAGCGCGGGCTGCAATGGTGTGGTTTGCTCCGCTTCCGGGATCTCGGGCCGGGCGAATGCCGTTTGCGGTGGCTCCGGGAACCGCACCAATTCGAGGTCTGGCGGTGTCGGCTGCGGCTCCGGGAAGCGAGGCTGCTCGGCTTCGATGGCCACCGTTCGCTGTGCTGCGGTCAGCGGCGGCGACGGTGCGGCGGGGGATTCGACGGGCCGCGTGTGCTCCGGCGCCGGAATGTTGGAAGCGAAGGAGGGCGGGGTTGGGGCCGAGACGGCGGGGAGGCTCGAGGTGTCTAGTTCGATTACGAGATTGGCGAAGTTGGGCGGGCCCTCGCCGACGCTGCACCAGAGAATGAGTCGGCCGGTCGGGGGCTGTTCGATGAGGATGCCGTAGTTGCCGCTCCAGGATTTCTGCGCGCCGTAGGCGTCCACCCAGACGGGCGTAAGGGAGAACAGGGCGCCCGGATCGGTCGGGATCACTTCGAAACTCACGCCCGCGGCGAGGGCATCGCTCCACACGTCGACACCGGCGAGGCGTCTGCCATCGATGCCGATATGCCCATCTATCACCGATAGTCCGATTCCGTGCCCGCGTAGCCCCGCGGGCGGTGCGGCGGACAGCAGGGTCATGGTGACCAGGATCGGCGCGGGCCCGACCTGCTCGGTGTACATGGGGTAGATCAGACTGCCGTTCCAGGTGATCGGATCGGCGGAGCGGTAGCGGGCGGCCAGCGGTAGGTGCTCCGGCGAATTCTGGGCATACCAGTGCGAGTACGGCTGATTCATATCGCGCCCCGACTTTCCACCGATGCTTCCTCGCCCCTGTCTACGCGGTCCGTCCGGTAATACCGTACTCGTCTCCTATCTGGTCGGCGGCTCAATCCCGAGAGGACCGCACACGGCCCCGCCGAACCTCGGCGCCGAGTAGTTCCTCGCCTGTTCTGGTGCCCATTTCGAGTTCGTCGAAAGCCTGCACGAGTCTGCGTTCCTCCCATTGGAAATGCGATTCCAGGATGGCGGCCAGGCCGTCGAGTTCGCGCCGTACGGTAGCGGAATTATCCGGCCCGATCGAGTCGAGCAGTTCGGTCAGCCTGCGCAGGATATCGGCGACCAGTTGGTGGTCCGCACGCAGTTCCGCCAGTATCGGCGCGAGCTCCGGAAACTGCCCAGCAAGCGCCGGGAAGCCTGCGGTGTCTTCGCAGGTGTGGTGTCGGGTCAGCGCGGCGCAGAATGCAGTGCAGTGGGCGCGAAGTTGCGTCGGCCGCAGATCGGAACCCGCTGCATAGGCGCTGACATCCGCTCGGATTCGGGTGAGTTCGGTGCGGAGCCAGTGGTGGATCGCCACGAGTTCCTGTCCGAGGGCGCGCGCCCGGTTCGCGTCGAGATGAGTTGCTGTCATGGATCGTCTCTCGATCGAGGAAGTCGCACGGGCCGTGCGGCTCCGCAGACAATGGTGGGGATGCGTCGGACTTCGATGCCCGGCTCGACCTCAGTGAGAGCGTGAATGTGGACGCACGGCGGACTCCTCGATCACGGTGCCTCCATGCCGATCGCCGTCCACCCGGCGCCGCCACGCGACACATCCATGATCTTGCACCTGCAAAGTGCGTCGATCAACCCGGGTGCGGCTTGGAAGATGTTGCGCGCCATGCGGAGTTGCGGCTCGTGCCCGATCCGATGTGGCGCAATGCCTGTAACTCACGGTTACATATAAATCAGGTTCTGCGGAATCGAGTGCCAGAGCGGCGATGTCGAGGATCCTACCCGATGCCAGGCCGCGATGTGACACGACCGCGAATCATGGTTGCACGCCGGGGCTCATGCCACCATCGAGACCAGCGTGGGCCGGGAACCCGAGGCAGCGTAGGGAATTCGGCCCACGGATCGGACGGAATCCATGGGCCGAGTCGACCAACCGATGCGTCAGACGCCTACTGCCTCTTCCATCTCCTCTTCGGCCTCCATCCATCGCTGCGCATGCTCGGGGGCGGCCGGAGCGGGGGAGTTGCGGCGTTCGTATCCGGCGGCCACCACCAGCAGCACCGCGCCGACCGCCAACCACACGAACAGACTGGCGATTCGACTCGCGAAACCCGCACCACCATCGAAGTACAACAAGCTGCGCGCCCCTTCCACGAAACCCGCGCCGTTCCAGAACGCATGTAGCGAGCCGAAGAAACCATTCTGCAGTTCGGGACGGTAGATCCCACCGGAGGTCGTGAAGTTGAGCATGACGAACAGCACCATCAACGCGAGCGTGGTCCAACGCTTCAGGAAGGTGTGCAGTCCGATGCCGACGGCGATGATGCCCGCCGAGTACAGCCAGCCCATCGCCCAGATCGCCGCGTAGTCGTGGTCGACGATGTGGAATGCGGGTCCGGCCACCGCGATTCCGATAATGCTGACGGCAAGTGAGGTGGCCAGCCCGACCGCCGCACGCACCCGCATAGACAGTCCGGCACCGGCTGCGCCGATCGCGGCGACGCTGCCGTAGGAGCCGATACTCAGCGCGACGAGCAGGAAGAACAGACCCTGTCCGGTGGGATCGCCACTGGCGGTAGGGGCGATATCGGTGACCGTCATCGGCACGCCCTGCACACCCGCGACCTGCCGGAACACCAACTCGACAGCCATGGCCGTGGTGTCGGAATTGGCCTTGGCGACAAGCAGTTCCGGATGCTGTGCATCGGAAACGTAGGCACCGGAGAGGGTGCGGTCGCGCAGTTGCGCCGTGGCGTCATCGCGGGTGGGTAGCGTGATCACCTCGAGCGCGTCGCCCGCCTTGTCCTTCATGGTCTGTGCGAGCACCATGTCCCGCGCGGATGTGCCGACCACCGCCACCTTCAGATGGTTGGGCTCTGGCTGATGGAACGCACCCAGGTAGGCCAGGGCCATGCCGAGGCACATCAGCAGTGGGGTCAGCAGATGTCCGGCGACATGCCGTAGCTGGTGCGAACGCATGAAGGTCAACTCCTAATAGTTGGTAAATACAACTGTTATTGTTGTAACATACAACTGATGTATCATGCAACTATGACTCCGGGACCGCGCACCGCGGCGATCCACACCATCCAGCGCGAACTGACCGCATTCGCCCGGCGCGCCCGTGGCCGCGCCTCGGAGCTGCATCCGGAGCTATCGCTGGTCGCGTTCAGCATTCTGGACCTGGTGATCGAGCGCGACGGCTGTCAGGCGGCCGATGTCGCCGACCATTTCGTCCTCGATAAATCCACGGTCAGCCGACAGGTCGGCGCCTTGGAGCGGCTGGGATATCTGACCCGGGAGGTCGATCCGGAGAACCGCCGCAACCACATTCTGCGGCCGACGACGGAGGGACGACGGGTCGCGGGCGCGGCCGAGCGGCGTCGACATCGCGAGTTCGCCGAACGCTTGACGGCATGGGAGGACGCCGATATCCGCCGGTTCGCCGACTATCTGGTTCGCTACAACACTGGGCGGTGACCGCGCGAATTCCGTAGCCGCACCACGTAATTGCGCTAATCCCTGTCACCGAACCAAGCGCTTGCTACGCTGACTTGATGATCCCCACGATCGTCTGGGGCACCGGCAATGTCGGCCGTGCGGCCATCCGCGCCGTCGACGCGCACCCGGCGCTGGAACTCACGGGCGTGCTCGTCCACAATCCCGATAAGGTCGGCCGCGACGCGGGCCCGCTCGCGGGGCTCGACTACGACCTCGGCGTCACGGCGGCCGCCGATATCGAGTCGGCCCTCGCCGCCGGACCTCGGGCGGTGGTGTATGCGGCCTCGGGCGATATCCGCCCGGATGACGCACTCGCCGACATCATCCGAGCCATCGAAACCGGAGCGGTGGTCGTCACCCCCGCGCTGTATGCGCTCTACGATCCGTCCAGTGCGCCATCCGAGGTGCGCGATCCGGTGCTGGCCGCGGTCGCGCGGGGCGGCGGGTCCCTATTCGTCTCCGGCGTCGATCCCGGATGGGGCAATGACGTGCTGCCGCTGCTGATGAGCGGACTGGGCAGCACCGTCGAGGTGATCCGCTGCCAGGAAATCTTCGACTACACCACCTACGACCAGCCCGATTCGGTCCGCTACCTGGTCGGCATGGGGCAGCCGATGGACTACCTGCCGCCGATGGTGGCGCCGAGCGTCCCAACCATGGTGTGGGGCGGGCAGATTCGGTTGATGGCCCGGGCGCTCGGCGTCGAACTGGACGAGATTCGGGAAACCCTGGACCGACGCGCGCTCGACGCCACCGTCAGCACCGAGCGGATGGGTGATTTCGAAGCGGGTACCCAGGGCGCGTTGCGATTCGAGGTGCAGGGGATCGTCGAGGGTGAGCCTCGGATCGTCATCGAGCACGTCACCCGGATCCACCCGTCCTGCGCTCCCGACTGGCCGATGCCACCCGACGGCGAGGGTGCGCACCGCGTGATCATCGAGGGTCATCCGCGCATCGAGATCACCATCGAGGCCGCCGACGAGGACGGAAACCGTTCCGCGGGTGGCAATGCCACCGCGGTCGGCCGGCTGGTGAACGCCATCGACTGGCTCGTGGACGCCGAACCCGGACTCTATGACGCACTCGATGTCCCACTGCGTCCAGCAGTCGGCAAGCTCGGAAGGAAGCACCCATGATCATCGACATTCCCGAGGGCAAGGATCCGATCGGCTATGTCTGGGGCGAGATGGTGCCCGGCATCGGCCTGGCGGCCTCGAACTTCTCCCTGTCGGTGTACTCGCATTCGACCCTCGGACTGCGTGAATTCGAGGCGGCACGACTGAAGATCGCCCAGGTCAACGGGTGCATTTTCTGCCTGGATTGGCGCACCGAGCGCGACGGTCAGAAGGTGGAGCCGGAGTTCGCGGACGCGGTGACCAATTGGCGCACAACAGAATTGTTCGACGACCGCACCCGGCTGGCCGCCGAATACGCCGAACGCTACGCCACCGATCACCACAATCTGGACGAAGAGTTCTGGGACCGGATGCGGGCACATTACAGCCAGACCGAAATCGTCGAGCTGAGCATGAGCATCGGATCATGGCTGGCCTTCGGGCGACTCAACCACGTGCTCGGCCTGGACGCGGTCTGCGTGTTGCCCGGACATTCGTCATAGGCTGTTCCGCAGATAAATTCAGGCGCTGGTGCGTGGCTGGCCCTTCTTGCCGACGACGCGATTGATGAACGCGTCGATGTCGACGATTGCTCGGCGGTGAGTTCCCGAACAGATAAGGCCGGATTCGTCGTGGCAGGTCACGTCGAATTGAAGGGTTCGGCCGTCGATGTCGGTCAGGGTGATATCGGCGGTCACTGTCATGCCTTCCGGCGTTGCGGCGACATGGCTGACGTCCACGTGTGTGCCGACCGTTCTTTGCTTGTCGGACAGATATGGCCGGAGTGCGGTGATGCAGGTCTGTTCGACGAATCCGATCATCATCGCGGTGGCGAAAACAGGTGGCATGTCGACGAACCCGGGCCACGACGGTTCCACACGGGGAACGGTGTGTTGCGCACCGACGACCATGTGCTCGCGGTGTGACAGGCCAAGGCGAAGGGTCGGGTGTTGTTCATCGAGTGTGTTCATACGATTCCGATTCTCATGTTGACGGGCCAGGTGACCTGTCGCGGCTTCGTGGGATCACCCCACAGGGCGGTCAGATCCGCTGCGAAGGCGTGTAGGACCTCAGGCTTGCCCGCGTCATTGACTCGTCGGACCGCTGACCAGGTCGACAGGTAACCGAGCACCTCGTTGAGGTTCCAGTCCTTCGTGATGCGCATCGGCGGTGCCGGGTATTCCTCGAACGGGAAGTCGAGGTCCGCGTAGCCGCTGTCGACGAGCTTGCGTTCCGGTGGCCAGTACGGGCCGATCTCGTCGCGGTAGAAGCGGTCGAACCGGTCGGCCAGGTCGGGTTCGAGTTGCATTACCCCGTAGCTGATCAATGCGAGCACCGCGCTTTCGACGGCGATCCGGCGGACCTCGGAATAGAACGCGGGCCGGTCGAACCAGTGCACCGCCTGGGCGGCGGTGATCAGAGCAGCACTGCGATCCGGGACAGCCAGCTTCTCGGCAGGTGCCCGGACGTAACGGACTCGCTTCTGCGGTTGAGCATGCTCGATTTGCTCGGCGCTCGGATCGAGACCGATCGTGGCGTAGAAGTAGGGGGCGAGCTGGCAGGTCAGTTGCCCGGTTCCGCATCCGACATCGACCGCGAGGTCCGCGGCCGGCGCCAGTGATGCGAGGAACATCGCGAGACGATCCGGGTACTCCGGACGGAAGCGCGCGTAGGCCCGCCCCTCGCGATCGAACCAGTTCTTGCCCTGCGTTGCGCCCTGTGCGAGCAACACAGGGCGCTGCTGCTTGTGTTGCTGAGCCGCTCGGATCCGGTCCGCGAACCCTGTGCGCTGCAATGCGCTGGCAGTGTCTCCGAGAACTCGCCGGATCGGGAATCCGATCTCCCTTTCCAAGTCCACGACCGCCACGAACGTGACCTCCCAATGCGGCTCGAGCTGCTCGACGAGACCGCGCCCCTTATCGGTCAGGCGCAGGCCGCTCATGCGGCCATCGGGAAGTCGCTCTCGTTCGAGCAGCTCATCCGCCACCATCAACCCCACGGTCTGGCTGATTGCGCTCTGCGTGACGTGCGTCCGGTTGGTGATGTCGGTGACGGTTGAAGCACCGTCGTTCATCGCCCGCAACACCGGGGTGTACCGAGGGCGGTACGACATGCCAAGCGAGGCGTACACCTCCTCCGCACCTCGATCGACCAGCTCGCCGACATACCGAAGAAGCTCACCGAGCCCCGGCGACGGAAGTACCTGCATGCCCAAGAATATACATTAGCGCTAATGTAGTTTCGGAAAATCGCTCCGACCGATCGGCGGGATTCCGGTGATAGGCGAAACGAATTCGAGGCATCGCCGAGGACCCGACCGAAGAGGACGCACATCGCAGCGCGGCCGCAGCGCGAATCATGGAGTGGCGCTGACCTTTTGGGCCGAGCCTCAGTCCAGCGGCTCCCACGGGACTTGGTCCAGGCGGCTCCATTCGTCACTGGCCCAGTCCCAGATGAGCTGGGCGACGGTTGCGCCGTCGGTCAGTGTGGCGCCGAGGCGTTGGTCGCGGACGGGGTGGTGGAGTTCGACGGTGTAGTCGGTGGGGGAGTTGCGGTAGGTCTGGATGAAACTCTTTGTGCCATTTCGCTTTTCGGCGATCAGGGATGGGGTGGCGGCGAGCAGATGGAGCTGGCGGACCCAGTCGAAGATGTCGCGTTGGGTGAGCGAGGAATACTTGCGCTCACCGCCGATATCCACCAGAGCGAAGCGGCGGATTTCGGGGCTGGTCAAGGTGTTGGCTCGCGCATCGTAGATTTCGTAGGCGAAACCCGTAATGAGCGCTTCGATGAGCTCGCGAATGCGTGGCTCCGCATAATCCTTCGCGGAGCCACGCGTTCTTCGGCGGTCCACGCTATCGGCTGCGGTCACGCGCACGGCATCGCCTGCCGCCTCGATTCGCACTCGGGCATGCCGTGCGGCGGCCGGAATTCGGCTGTTCCACCCGTGCAGTCCGGCGATGACGGTCTGATAGAGATGGTCGTCCGCGGGCTGCCCGCGCCGCGACCGAAAGTAGGGAAGTACGTCCCCCGGCGATGCCGCCGCGCCTGCCGGTAGCACCACGAACTCATAACTCATCCACCCAATTTAGCTCGGCCGCTGCCCCATTCGCCCTGGATACCGCACGGTTTGCGGCCCGAGGATTGATAGGCAAGTAGATGCTTGCCTATAGTGAGGAGCGTGAATACCGGCCCGGCTGGCGATGTATTCAAGGCACTGGCCGATCCCACACGCCGCGCGATCCTCGACGAGCTGGCCGATCGCGACGGCCAGACGCTATTCGAACTCTGTACCCGGCTCACCATGGGCCATCAGCTCACCTCGAGCAGGCAGGCGGTCTCGCAGCATCTGGATGTGCTCGCGGCCGCCGGTCTGGTGACCACCCGCCGCGACGGCCGGTACAAGTTCCACCATCTGAATCGAGAACCACTGCGGCGACTCACGCACCGCTGGCTTCAGGAGGAATAATGATCCGCATCAATGTCACCAGCGTCCTGGTCGACGATCAGGACAAGGCATTGCGCTTCTACACCGAGGTCCTCGGCTTCGTGAAGAAGACCGAGATTCCGCTCGGCGAGGCGCGCTGGCTGACCGTCACCTCACCGCAGGACCCCGACGGCGTCGAATTGCTCTTGGAGCCCGATGCGCATCCGGCGGCTGGGCCGTTCAAGACGGCGCTGGTCGAGGACGGGATTCCGTATACATCGTTCGCAGTGGACGATCTGCACGCCGAGTACGAGCGGTTGCTCGGGCTCGGCGTCCGGTTCACCCAGGAGCCGCTCGATCACGGACCGGTGATCACCGCGGTACTCGATGACACATGCGGCAATCTGATTCAGATCGCCCAGCACAAGGCTCGAGGTTCAAGCTGATTGGCGGGCCGGGAGCAGCGCGTCGGCGAGCAGATCCAGTTGGCGACGGGCGTCGAGTGAACCGATGCGCAGCACCAGATGCGACGCACCGGCGTCGAGGTATCGGCCGAGCCACTGCACACATTCCTCGGCCGAGCCGCCGAAATAGGCTTGGATCATCGACATTTCGTCCAAGGATCGACGGTAGTACTGGCGCACGTAGCCGTCGAGTTCGGCACGCGCGGCAGCGGCGTCCGGGTTGATATTGATCGTGGCGTAGAGGCCGGGAGTAATTGTGCGGGTGGCCTTTTCGCGGATCGTGGTCCACGCGCGGGCATAGGCATCCGAATCCGGCAGGAACGGCAGCCAGCCGTCGTAGTGCCGGGCCACCCGTTCCAGTACCCGCGGTGTGTCGCTGCCCGCCAGCCAGAGCGGGGGACCGGCCGGGCTCGCGGCGGGCAGCGCGCGGGACAGATCATCGAGTTGCCAGTAGCGGCCGTCGAAATCGTTTGCGCCGGACCAACTCCGCCGCCAGATGGCGACCGTCTCGTCGAGTCGGCCCACGCGCGTGGTGAACGGAACACCGACGGCGGCGAATTCGTCCTGGCTCTCGGGTACCGGGAACCCGGCGCCGAGGCCGAGGATCAATCGGCCGTTGCTGATTTGGTCGACCGTGGCGGCGGTGTGCGCGCCGAGCAGCGGATGACGCAATGTCGCGGTCAACGCGGCGGTGCCGAGCCGTACCCGCGAGGTGGTCGCGGCGACCGCGGCCAGCAGCGGCAGTGGATCGACCCGCGTGCGGGCCAATGGGGAATCACCGATCCACACCGAGTCGAACCCGGCATGCTCAGCGGCTTGGGCGAAGCGGACAAGTCCGGCAGCGTCGTGGTCGCCGGTCATGGCGGTTTCGCGGCTGGGCAGAAGAACACCGATCCGAGTCATACCGGCGATCTTCGGACCGTCCCGGTTCGGGGTCAATTACCCCGGAGGTAAGCGGCCTACCGTGGTTCCAGCTCGGATTGGACGAGATCGTCGGGGAAGGCGTACCGGCGGAACGCCCAGTATCGGAATGCCATGGCGAGCAAGACGCCGAGGATCTGGCCGGTAATGAAGTTCGACACCGCCTGCGTGACCGGGCTGACATCCGGCACCCGGATATCGAGTACATACAGCGCCACCGCCTGTGGCAATAGGGTGACACCGATACCGAGCGCGCTGATGGCAAAGAACAGGGCCGCCTCATGATGTCGTTCCCGGCCACCCCTGGTTCGGAACGACCATTCCCGATTGAGCACATAGGACACGATGGTGGCGATCAGCACACCGAGAACACGCGCCGTGAGTGGTTTTTCGCCGAGGACGGTCAGTTTGAGCGCGTACACGATGCCGGTGTCGATGAACCAGGTGATCCCGCCGACCACCGCGAACTTCAGCAGTTCGCGGCGCTCGATCAGATAGGTCCGATACGGCTCCGGAATGCGGTCGAGAGCTGGCTGGACGAAGGACACGCCCCGCACTATATCCAGCACATGCACCACCTCGCGTTCTCAACCGACGGGTCGGACGGTATCACTCCAGCATGCGCGCTCGGGCACCGTTGGGTCGACGTACCTCGGGCGCCTCGCAGCCGGTCTGGCGAGATCACCCGTGCCTACCTCGATGACATGGAGGACCAGCTCTCAGCGCTTGGGCTGATCCTGAACTGCGTCGTGTTGCGGAATTCGGTGTACCTGAACCAGTTGCGCGCTCAGGACTATCCGGTCCGCCGACGCCGCCCAGCTGTCGGTGTTCATGCGAAAGCATGTGCGCCTGGAGGGCCATTACAGCTTCCACCTGCCCGACCTCGGTGGCCGGCACCGGCCACTCGGGATCCGGACACGCACGATGACGAGTAACGCGGTGCGCGCCTCCACTGGAGACCAGGAATGATCGTGGGTCCAGTCGAGGCGCGCGCCGGCATTGGTCGCGGGTTCTTGTTGGCAGTCAGCCCTCGGCTACTCGAGGTCCTGAACTCCTGTGATTCGATCCGCTGCCACGGATCAAGCGCGAGATTCCGTGCCTATTTACGGTATTCGCGGAAGGTGGCACGCAGGTCGTCGACGATGAGGTCCGGTTCCTCCATCGCCGCGAAGTGACCGCCTCGATCGAATTCCGTCCACCGCACGATGTTGTGGTTCCGCTCGGCGATGCGGCGGACAGGGATGCCGAGGTCGTGCGGCAACACCGCCACAGCGACCGGCACATCGGTCTCCGGTTCGGGCTTCCCCCACGTCGCGGCGCCCTCGTAGTAGTAGCGCGCCGACGAGCCCGCGGTGCCGTTGAGCCAATAGATCATGACGTTGGTCAGCATCGCGTCACGATCGACGGCGTCCTCGGGCGCGTCGGTCGAGTCGGTCCAGTCCTTGAATCGTTCGACGATCCATGCCAGCTGACCTACCGGGGAATCGGTGAGCGCATAGGACAGCGTCTGCGGGCGAGTGGCCTGCAACATCGCATACGCGCCGAGTTCGTACTGTGCGCGCTGAGCCAGCTGCAGTGCTCGCTTCTCGGCAGGATTGTCGAAGTCGGCCGTTTCGGGAGTGACGGTGGCCGAGGCGATCATCGTCACGTGCAGCGCCACGACGTGCTCGGGATCGATCACCGCCAGTTCGCGTGAGATGGCCGCGCCGGTGTCTTCCCCGTGTGCGGCGTAGCGGTCATAGCCGAGCCGCTGCATAAGTTCGGCCCAGGCCCGCGCGGCCCGGCTCGTCGACCAGCCGACCGCGGGCCCGGAGAATCCGAATCCGGGGATCGTCGGCACGACGACATCGAACGCGTCCTCGGCCCGGCCGCCGTGCGCGACCGGATCGGTCAACGGGCCGATCACGTCGAGGAATTCCACGATCGATCCCGGCCATCCGTGGGTGAGGATCAGCGGCATGGCGCCGGGCACCGCGGACCGGACATGGATGAAATGCACATCGTGACCGTCGATCTCGGTGCGGAACTGGGGGAACGCGTTGAGTCGCGCCTCCTGCGCCCGCCAGTCGTAGGTGGTGCGCCAGTACCGCGCCAGCTCCTGGGTGTAGTCGAGCGGAATGCCCTGCGCCCAGCCGACTCCGGTGACCCCGTCCGGCCAGCGGGTCTGCTCCAGTCGTCGATGCAGATCGTCGAGCTGGATTTGGGGGACGTCGATTCGGAAGGGAGTGATCTCTGCGCTCATGAGAATGACTTTACGAGGCGGCTAGGACAACTACCGTCCTAGCTCTGAGGAAGAATGCGAAGTGTGTTGGAAACTTCGGCTCGCCTCCTCGAACTCCTGTCCCTCCTGCAGACACCCCGTGTCTGGACCGGCGCCGACCTGGCCGAACGCCTCGATGTCGATGCGCGAACCATCCGCCGCGACATCGACAAGCTGCGTAATCTCGGCTACCCCGTGCACGCGGTCGCCGGAGCGGCCGGATATCGCCTGGGCGCGGGAACCAAGCTGCCCCCGCTGCTCTTGAACGATGAGGAGGCGGTCGCCGTCGTGGTCGGGTTGCGCACCGCGGCGGGCGGGACGATCCTCGGCATCGAGGAGAGTTCGCTGCGGGCGCTCGCGAAGCTGGAGCAGATCCTCCCGACTCGGTTGCGTCACCGAGTCTCGGCGCTCCAGGCGGCGACCGTCATCATGCCGGCAGGCACGCCGTCCGTGGACGCGGACATCCTCACCACGATCGCGGCCGCGATCCGCGACCACGAACAGCTCCGCTTCGACTACCGCACCCACGACGGTTCCGAGATCCAGCGGGCGGCGGAACCACATCGGCTCGTACACACCGGGCGGCACTGGTATCTGGTCGGCTGGGACGTCGAGAAGAAGAATTGGCGCACCTACCGTGTCGACCGCCTCCGCCCGCGCATCCCCAACGGGCCACGGTTCACCCCGCGCGAGGCACCCGAGGTCGACCTGACCGGCTGGGTGTCCCGTGGGGTCAGCACCGCCGCCTACCGCTACCAGGCACGCATCACCCTCGACGTATCGGCCGCCGTCGCGGCGGACCGCATCCCGCCGACCGTCGGTGTCATCGAGGCGATCGACGATGGGCACTGCCTGCTGCACACCGGCTCGAACTCACTCGACGAAATAGCCGTCTACACCGGACTTTTCGGCTTCGGATTTCACGTGCACGAACCACCCGAACTCATCGACCACCTACGCGCGCTGGCGCACCGCGTCACCGCGGCCATCACGCCCCGCGACGACGCACCCGGTTCGGCTGACCGCCCATCATGATCCGCACCCCGACGAAGCGTGGGCCGAAAACGATCTGTGACCCGATCACAAGGGGTGGGACCGGAATACGCCAGAAACGGGCCGCGGTCCTCAGTAGCGGCTGGTCTGCCGCGTCGGCGTGGGCTGGACACTGTCTCTGTGGCGTGGTGCACGGCTGCCAGGCCGGGTTTGACGTAACGCTGCACCGACCACCGCGGTCTTGTGTCCGGTCTTGGCCGTGATGACGTTGGCGGAGGTGTTGGCCTGGCCGAGGAATGTCGGAGTCGGGTCTCCAGTAGTCGACCGCGTCGTCAACTGGCCGGGGATCGGTGTGTCCACGACCGGGCGGGGTCTGGTCGGTCGCACAAGGTGAATTTCGGCATCAGGACAGTTTCGCTTCGGGGGCGAAGGCGGGCAGCTTCTCGAGACTGCTGCGCACGGCCTCGGCGCCGTACTCGAACATCTGCCGCTCGTAGTCGTCGACCGCGCTGAACAGATCCTGGCGGCCTTCGTTGGCCTCGATCAGGCAGCGGCGCAGCAAGTCGGCATCGCGCAGCGCGGTGTTCGCGCCGTTGCCGCCGGTCGGGGAGGTGGCGTGGATCGCGTCGCCGAGCAGCGTGACCGGGCCGGACACCCAGCGCTCACCGGGCTTGACCACCCGAATGGACAGCAGCGTGCTGTTGTCCGGGTCGGCCTGCTCGATCAGCGCGCGCAGCTCCGGGTGCCAACCTTCCATCCTGGACAGCACGGCGTCCTGCGCGGTCAGGTCCTCCAGCGAGCCGTTCGGCGGCAGGATCATGGCCCAGCGCACGTAGTCGCCGATGTCGGGCAGCGTGACTTCGGGGGCCAGTTGCTCGGCGGCCTGCTTCGGCGGGGTACGGAAGCGCATCGCGCCGAGCAGCAGGCTGACGCCGCCGCCCGTGATCTTCGAGCCGTAGGCCCTGGACAGGCTGGCGAACTCGTCGGTCAGCGGGGTGCGGCCGATGACGAACCGGACGCCGGTGTCGGTCGGGGTGGTCTGCGGCGACAACACCCCGCGGACCGCGGAGGTGACGCCGTCCGCGCCGACGAGCAGGTCGGCGGTGGCCGGGTCGCGGCGGGCGAACTGGGCTTGGACATTGCCGTCGGCCAGCACGTCGTAGCCGGTCAGCGCGGCATCGGTGTGCACGGTGAGGCCGGTCAGCAACAGGTGTCGCAGCACCTGCCGGTCGACCACGATGCCGGTCCGGCTCGCGCCGAGCTTGCCGATCTCGTTCAGCTGCGGGTCCAGGATCAGCTGCTCGGCGGAGGCGTCCATGACGATCTCATCCAGCAGCGGGTGCCAGGGCGTCGGCAGGCAGTCGCGCACCGCCTGGAAACCGATCGGGTTCAGCACGAGCCGGTAGCCCTGGAACCGTGCGACGACCCCCGGGTCGCGCTCGAACACATCGGCCTCGATCCCGGCACCGCGCAGACCCTGCGCGAGAGCCAGACCTCCCAGACCGGCTCCGACAACGGAAACTCGCATCACACACCTCCGGACAATCGATACGAACTTAGTTCGTTATGACGATCTAAGTTCTACTCAACGAACTTAGATCGTGTCAAGCTATAGTGGCCGGTATGTCCGCCGATCCCCGCCAACGCCGCGCAGCTCGCCACGCCCAACCCGCAGCGGAGGCCGCCGCGTCGGCACCACGCAAGAAGCCGATCACCGTCGAACGGATCACCGACGCCGCCCTGGAAGTCGTCGCCACCGAGGGGTACGACGCGCTGACCATCCGCCGGGTCGCCGCCGTGCTCGGCACCGGTCCGTCGTCGCTGTACGCGCACATCGTCAACAAGGACGACATCGACGAACTGCTGATCGGCAGGCTCTACGCCGCGGTCGTGCTCCCCGAACCGGACCCGGCTGCCTGGCGCGAGCAACTGCTCGGGGTGTACACGCAGATCCGCGACCAGTACCTGAAATACCCTGGAGTCTCGCGCGCCGCGCTGGCCATGGTGCCGACCAACCTGGAAACGCTGCGGGTCGGCGAAGGAATCCTGGCGATCCTGCTCGCGGGCGGCATCGAACCGAGGGTGGCCGGATCGGCCCGCGACGCGCTGTCCCTCTACGTCAGCGCCTATGCACTAGAGCAGTCGCTGGTCCAGCAACGGCGCCGGCACCAGGATCAGGAATGGGTGCTCACCCATGAGGAGTTGTTGGACCGCTTCACCGCACTGCCGGCCGAGAAATTCCCGCTGACTCGACGCCATGCCGCCGAGCTGATCTCCGGTACCGGACACGACCGCTTTGAGTTCGCCCTCGGCCTGCTCATGAACAATCTGCGGCCCGCATCCGGTTGACCGGCGGCGTGCGATGGCCGCATGGTGGCGAGAAGATCACAAGGGAAGTGGCCCAGCCGTTGGCATTCCGGTCACACCCCACCTGCGACGACACCAACGCCGCCTCTGCGCATTATCGAATCCTGCGACGGGACGCTCGAGTCGATCGCGCCGGGGGCCGATGGCACATTGGTACGCCGGTACTGGATCAGCTGAGTTTTCTCCCGCGCGCACACCGCGCGTGCAGGCCGCCGCCGTGGCAGTGTGTGCAACCGGATCAGTTCATTGCCGAAAGGGGAGTGCACATGGCCGATACCGGCAATTCCACGGTCGTGTTGGCCGCTGGAAACGCGGACTTGACGATTCATCCGCAGGACGGCGGACGCCTGACCAGTCTGCGGATCAGCGGCCTGGAGCTGCTGCGGCAGGGTCCCCACTACGGCGCGTTCCCCATGGTTCCCTGGTGCGGACGAATGGGACTGGGCCAGTTCCGAAATGGCGGCACAGTCCATCAAATGCCGATCAACGCCGCCCCGCACGCCATCCACGGCACCGGTCGCGACACGGCCTGGCACGTACTCGGCGCCAGCGAAACCTGCGCCACACTGAGCTACGACCTCACCGACCCATGGCCCTACCCCGGCCGAGTCACCCAGCTGATCGAACTCGCCCCGGACTCGGTCACCCTGACCATGCGCGTCGAAGCAACCGCCGACACCTTCCCGGCCCAAGTCGGCTGGCACCCCTGGTTTTTACGAAACCTCGGCTCCGGCAATGACATTCAGCTCGACTTCACTCCCGCCTGGCAAGAAGAACGCGGCCCCGACTACCTTCCCGATGGCCGCCGAATCCCCCCGCAACCCGGGCCCTGGGACGACTGTTTCGCCATGCCCACCGGCACCACCGTCACCCTGACCTGGCCCCATGCCCTGGAGCTGACGATCACCAGCCCCGCGCACTGGGTGGTCATCTTCGACCAACAACCCGAAGCTGTCTGCGTAGAACCCCAATCCGGCCCACCCAACGGCCTGAATACCCACCCCGACCCGGTAACCCCCACCAAGCCCCTCGAACTCTCCACCACCTGGACCTGGCGGCCCCTCACCTAGACGAGGGATTACGCGCCGCAATCCCTCGTCCAGGAGGCTGTGGGTCAGTCGCCTGCGCCAGCGATCCCGACACCGGGCGGGATCATTCGTGCACGTTGGGCATGCATGCGCTCACGTTCGGCCGGGCTCATCGCCGCGAAGGCGGCCTCGCGCCGTTGCGCCATTGCCGCTAATTCTTCCGCGCTCAACTGCTGTGCGTACTCTTCGCGCTGCCGTGTCAGCCGGGCGAATTCCTCAGGGGTCAGTGGCTGATTCATGGAAATTGTCTCCTCTACCAATCGCAGGAACTCCGATGTCGACGGCTCGACCGCGTGATCGAGGCCGTCCAGCACACCGAGCAGGCGTTCACGCAATGTGGCCGCGCGTGCGATGCGTTCATCGACCACCATCAGCTGCTGCCGGATGAGCTCGCGCGGGTCCAGGGTCGGCTCGGCGTGGAGCAGCGCCGCGATATCCTCGAGCGCAAACCCGAAGCCCCGCAACGCCACAATGCGGTACAGCCGCTCAACATCGGCCTGGGTGTAGCACCGGTGCCCACCCGACGTCCGCGATGACGGCACCAATAGCCCGAGCCGGTCGTAATGATGCAGCGCCCGCACCGTCACCCCACTTTCCCGAGCCACCTCCCCAACCCGCCACACCCGCTCGACCAACATGCCTCCTCTCGACGTGCCCCACCCACGCTAAAACCTGACGCAACGTCGGTTTCAAGTATCGTTTCGGTGACACCGCCCGACCCGGGTATGTGGGTCTCAGGACCCCTTGGCCAAGCCAACCTTTGAAACTGCGGGGTGCGATGGACAAACTTCTTGTGCTGGTCAACGGCCTACCCGGCTCAGGTAAGTCAACTTTGGCACCGCCGCTCGCCCGCGAGCTGAATGCGCAGATGCTGTCCAAGGATGTGGTGAAAGAAGACTTAGCGGAATGCATTTCCGGTCCCCAGCACCTGCCGTCACTCGGCGCGATTGCGATGGAAGCGGTCTGGGCGATGGCCGCGGCGATACCGCATTCGGTGGTGATCGACTCATGGTGGTTCAGACCGCGCGACCTCGGGTTCGCGAAAGCGGGTATGCACCGAGTCGGCGCCGACCGCACGATCGAGATCTGGTGTGACGCTTCCGCGGAAACGGCGCGCGCCAGATACGAGCAGCGGGAGCGGGCCGCCGTGCACAATGACCGACAGCGCCTGGTTCATGATTGGGATACCTGGGCCGAGCACGGTCGACCGCTGGAACTGAGCCCGGTAATCCGCGTCGACACGACGCGGGCCGCGGATATTCTCGGCTTGGCCGAGCAAATCGAAATCACCGCTGCCGCAACTCATCCGGCGGCATTCCTACCCGACCATCAACAATAGTCGGTTAGAACCCACTCGATCGAGAGGAACTGCGTTGCGTACTGTCGTCGTGATTCGCGGTAACTCCGCTTCAGGGAAGCCGCCGCGTCGCAACGCAGGTTCGACCGTGGAACCTGCGCGGTGGTGGCACAGGATGTGGTTCGGCGGGACATGGTGCGAGAGTCGGACGAGGCTGGTGCGTTCAATATCCAGTTGATCGAAGATATTGCGGGACTGCGCCTTTCGCGTGGGTTGGTGGTGGTTGTCGAGGGCATCTTGAACGCCGACCGATACCGCCCGATGCTCGAAAGGCTGTCGGTAGCGGCGGAGCGGGCGCTGTTCTACAGCCCGCATCGAGAGCTGACCGCGGCCCCGTCGCCGGGTGGCGTCCTGCGCAGGACCCCACCCCCCCCCCACCCAAGGGGGGCGGGCAGGGAGTCCGAACTCCGGGCGGGG
>NZ_JBEXUI010000031.1:0-107126 GCF_040614395.1 Nocardia sp. NPDC005998
GCTCCGAGCACCCGCACCAGGAATTGCTCCTCGCACACGACGACGCGGTTCGCCGCATTGCTGAACAGGTAGGCGATTTGTGCCGGGGCGCACCGGCCGCACCGGCCGCACCGGCCGCACCGGCCGCAGCAGCGAGGCGATGTCGACGAACGCGCTGATCTGAACCGGGCAGCAGGTCGGTCCGGGCACACAATCGTGACAGGTGCCCGCGCAGCACGGACTCCAATTGGCGAGCATGCCCGAAATTGAACTCCCGCAACAAGATCGAGGGCGCATATACGCGATCGCTATCCGGATATGAGGCAGGAACGATGGTGTTGGGCGCTGGAGAGCCGGGCCGCGGGCGGGTTTGCGCGACATCGGATGTGGATGTTCGGAGGCTGTGATCAGGTACTGGTGTCCATGCGAGTCTTCACCCTCTCCATTCTTGTGGGGTTCAAGTCCGGAGGGCCACTCGACCACTACGCGCACGCTTACCAGCAACGGAAAGTGCTGGTCTTAGAGTGTATGTCGGTCTCGTACCGGAAGAGGCCCAGCCTCGGACCTGATTCCCCCTTCGCCGCAACGGCTTCGAGCCCGCGTAACGGCCGCGCGCCCGAGCCCGAACGGGGATGTGGTAATCCCGCGCTACCCGACGAAGTCTGGTTCGGCATCATCGAAACGCCAAGCCATCCACCGCAGTACCTTCCACAAAGTAGCTGAGCCACGACCAAGTTCTGCGGATCGTCAATGGCTGCAACGTCGCGCCCACACCTTCAACTGGACCAAGACTGCCGACCAGATCGGTGCTGAGGCCGACCCGCCCAGCGACTTCAAATACCGCCCACTGGATTGCGTCAGGTCAAAACACCGTTGTGCGACATCCCGGTCGGGCACAATCAAGGGGTGGGGGACTGGCTGACCCGTTCGTTCCAGCAGTACACCGTGATATGGATCGTTGTGTCGTCATTGGTCGGCGGCGTGATCGGCTCCGGGGTGAAGTTCGTCTTCGAGGACCTGCTCCGACCAGTCTTCGGTGCTCGCCGCGAGACGCGGGTGACTATCCGCAAATACACGACGCCGCTTGTGCGATCCGCCGAATCGCTGGAGCGGCGGATCAACAACTTCGTGCGTAACCGCACCGAGGACTGGTATGCATCCTCCGACTACTACCGGCTGAGCACTCTCTACTGCTTCGCCGACTACCTCGCGTGGGTGCGCGTGATCGAGGAGGAGTTCGGTTTCCTGCCATATGAGTCCTCCCGTTATGGCAGGCGGTTCAACCAGAGGTTTCGCGGGCCGTTCAAAGCACTGTCCAGCTTCTCGTACTTCCATTGGTCACACGACACAGCCGCTGTGGACTCCTCGCAGCTTCCCCGACTGATACTCACCGCCATGGGCGAGGTCGCACTGGACGCGGAAGGGACGGCGCCGATGAGGTTCTCCCAATTTGCACTCGCGCATGAGCGAGACGCGCAGCTTCGCCGCTGGTACGCCGACCTCGATGCGTTCCTCCGCCAGGCCACCGAGGGCAAGCCCTATGTCATCGATCGACTGATCGCAGCGGGAGCCAATCTACGAGCGCTCATCGCATTTCTCGACTCGACCGGATCGCTGGTGCCCGAGCGGCGGATCTCGAATATCGAGCTGATGCCGCATCCGGAGGTTGCCACACGGGTCCGGGCGGACTTCCCCGAGTTGTTCGTAAAACGTAACTTCTTCCAGCAGGTGGTGTCGCATGCAGTCCGAAGATCTGGCAGCGCTGGCCAATTGGGTCGGTGACCTCGTCGGGGACCCTCCACTCGGCGCGCCCTTGCTTATCGAACGGCCCGGTGGCGTTCAGACCGTCCTGATCCAAGGAAGTTACGGACTCTACGAAGTGGTCGAGGGGCCAGATGGCCTTTTGGCGCTGCACATCGACGAGCCGACCAGGCACCCGCTGGGCACCTATAACTTCCAACCGTCCGGACCTGACCGGGCTGCAACAGGGTTGATGACACAGCTCGTCGAGGGGCTGGAACCGCTGGAGTTCCTCGTCGCATATGTGGTGTTCGATCCACACGGGGTGAACTGGAAGCACTTTACGAGCCCTGCCGGTGATGTCGTGTTCAAGTCGCGTCGTGTTCCAGCCGGGTATCTGGAGGCGGAGATAGTGCTCGATGGGCTCGTGATCAGCCTGCGCCACCATCCGGACGGGCGGGTGGACCAAGTCCGGGAGATCCCAGCGAGCAGGCTGTAATGGCGTTCACCGTCCATCTCACAGACCACGATGAAAAGCGGATCGCTGGACTGTTGGCTGAGGTGTGGTCCTCCGGCGGTTCGCCCTACCAGACCGCTGTCATGGGACGGGTCAATCCGTTGGGCGAGGAGGGCACAATTCTGCAGAACGATGAAGCATGCGCCCATCTGGCAGGACTGATTGCCAGGCTGGAGCGGGAGGGCGAGGAGCTGAGCCACGATCTGTCATCCGCACAATGGCTTTACCTGCTCCGCCGAATTCCCGTTGAACAGGTGGCAGGCAAGCACCTCACCACCGGACCCAATCGCCTTGCGGCGGCGGAAGTCCTGAGCGGTCGTTCGGCGAAGACAGTAGACCTGCTCCAGAACAGTGACCTCGTCAGCTTCGAGATCACCACCGACACCATTCAGGTCCTCGTCAGACTGCTGACGACTGCCTCGGTCGCCGTCACATACCAAGCCATGTACCGCATGTGTGCGAAGGGTGCGTCGCTCCGGCTCTCCGGCGGCGGTCAGCACACCGTCCTGACAGGGGAGGACATCGCCCGCGCGAGCGAATTGTACGACAGCAGGATCGGTGCCCCGACCGCCGAAGAGACCGTGTTCACGCAGACGGGAGCCCGCCTGATGGTGCGGGCGGGAAACGTCACGCGTGACGATATCGTCTTGGGCGCAACACGTCTGCACCGGCAAGACCGGCTCGATCTGGATGCCGACTTGGTGCGCGAGCCCCTGCGGCTGCCACCCATGGTCACCAACGTCACCGTCGACACCTACTTCGGCCCATTGCTCCTCCAACTGCGCGCTTTGCGCGACTTCCAGGAACGCACGCCCGAAGGCGAGACCTGGTGGGGTGTCGAGTTATCTGCGCTGCTGGCGTGTATGCGAGCAGCGATCACAACGCTCGAGAGTCATGTCTCTGTGCTGCGATACGGGTACGCGCTGTACGAGCGTCGGACGTTTATCGAGAACTTCGACGCGAGCTTCCAGGAGATCGCGGCGGTCTCCAATCCGGATGGGGCGCTGCGGGCACTCTTCGGCCTGAGCGGCTCTCTCTGGCCGCTCATCCCTGGCCCCGTCATCCGTGTGGCAGGGAACAGCCTTTACGTGGATCTTGTGTCCGCCACGTCGAACCTGCAGCGGCTCACCACCATCGCAAGGCGTGGCGGCAAGCTGGCCAATGTGCGGGCGGATCGTTTCGAACACGATGTCCAAGACGTCATCGACGTCTCGCCGTGGCGGCCGGGCCCCGCCCTCCGTTCGTTGCGCGGGCGCAGCCTGCGCCTGCGCGGGCGCCCGGTGACCGACCTGGACGCGGTCGGTGAGCGCGACGGCGTGCTTCTGGCCATCTCGGCCAAGAGCGTCCCGTACACCCCCGAGTACGACATGGGCGAGCACGCGGCCGTGCGCAACCTCGCCGACCGTTGCGAACGCTTTGTCGCGGAATGGGACAAACGGATCGAAACCCTTGCATCGGACCGTCTGGGTCAGAACTACGACCTCTCCGCCTACCGCGAACTCCTCGGGGTGGTCTGTCTGCCCTTCGCCCCCTACTGCCACATCGGCGGCGCTACCCGCGAGATCCGCCCCGGG
Organism: Nocardia sp. NPDC005998; assembly: GCF_040614395.1. Classification (NCBI taxonomy): domain Bacteria; kingdom Bacillati; phylum Actinomycetota; class Actinomycetes; order Mycobacteriales; family Nocardiaceae; genus Nocardia; species Nocardia sp. NPDC005998. The sequence goes on from NZ_JBEXUI010000031.1 coordinate 3,811, forward strand.
CTGCGCGCGGTCTGCTCCCTGCCCGAGATGGCCGAATGGCTGGCAAAGCCCTAACGGTAGTGCGCCGGAAATTTACCGGTTATCCGAACTGCCCAGCTTATGCGCTGTGGACAAAGATCCGCGACGGCGCGGTCGCCAACCGGCCCGTCTGCTTGGCCGTCGGCGTGGATCTGGACGGCTGCCGCATGTGCTCGGATTATGGATCGTTCCAGGGCCGAGCTGCGCAATCGTGGTATCGGCGATCTGCTGACAGGATCGAGATCTCGTTACGCTCTGGGAAATTCAAGTAACGACCCGACATCGGCGTCAGGCTGATCGACCGCAGCCCGCCACTATCACGGAACCACCGCGAGCCCACCGCCGAGGACACAGCGATTCGCACTGCCGCGTCCTCGCTCGACAGCCCACGCGCGATGTTCACCCAAAACTGTTGCTGCTGTACATGTCTCGCGGATTTCGGTCGTCCGGGCGACCGCATCTCCGGTCGACCTGCTCGGTCGGACGCCCACCGTGTCGGTACACCCATCGCAAATCCTCACCACTGAGATGTTGCGATGATCAGTTGAATCCGCCCTGCGAACCTCTATCTGTATGGTGCACAACATCTTTCACGGCCATCCCGAACGCTCACGGGTCCAGATCGCGTGTTTGATCGCGTCGACCACCAGTGCGGTGGTCATCGATGTCGACGTGCGCCAGCCGATGATCCGGCGGGCGTAGTCGATCACGAACGCCACATACACCCAGCCCGACCAGGTCGACACATACGTCATGTCGGCGCCCCAGAGCCGGTTTGGTGTCTTCCCAACCTTGCTGCTCGTCGAAATCCTTCCAGGTACCGATGAGCAGCTCGCCCTCCGACGTGCCGAAGTTGGTGTGGCTGGCGGAGTCCGCCACTAGGCAGAAACCGATGCCGTTCCTCGGCGAACAAGCGGTGGTCGCCGAGGAGTGGTAAAAGTCGCCGGTCGCTGGATCACCGGCCGGACCATCCATGCTGGCGGCGGGCATGTCTGAGCCGGTGATCCCGCCGGTGTCAGAGGGTGCCGTTCTCGATGTCGTGTTTGAGGGTCGCCTGGTAGGCGCGGTGGGATGAGATGCCGTTGTCGGCGGTGAAGTCCAGCAGCAGCGGGTTCGTGGTGAACGTGATGTGCTCGTTCACCGTCGTGGTGCCATTGCCGTTGTCCACGAACGTGATCTTCTGGTGGGTGATGACGCCGGGCTGGTCGTAGCTGTCGGTGAGGTAGTAGTGGTCGGCCGGGTAGAGGCGCTGTTCGGCCTGGGTTTTCGCCGGGTAGTCGACTGAGCCCATCGGAACGTTCTCCAGCGCGGTGAAGTCGATGATCTGCGGGCCGGTGCAGGTGCGGTGCGTGATGATGTCCGTGAGCAACGGATGCCGCCCGATATCATTGCGCAGGTTCGAGTACACCGTCCACACCTTCTCGAGCGGGGCGTTGATGGTGATCGGCAGATCGGCCGTCTGCGTCGCCGTGTCGGAGGAGGGGCTCGTTTGCTCGGCCTGATACGCGGCCCAGCCGGTTTGCCAGTCGGCGGTGTAGGCGTTGGGGGTGTCGGTACAGCCCGGTGCGGAATCCGCCTGCGCCACTGGTGAACCCGTCGTCGCGAACGACAGGGCCAGCGCGCATCCCACAAGATATTTCACGGGCGGACTGTAACGCGTTCTCGTGCCCTTCGCTCGATTTTTCGACGTCGCTGCCGACGCCGTACCAAGGTGCACCTGGCTGCCGACGGCGGGGTCGTGGCCTGTAGTACTCGGCACGATGGGGCTCCTGATCCGATCGCGGGGGTTTAGTGGCGCAGCCGCCGGGTGCGTGCACCGCTGTAGCGGAATCCGTTGCCGACGGTGCGGTGCGCCTCCTCGGCGGTGAATCCCTCGACGGCGGTGTGGGCTGCGGCGGCGTCGGTGAGGACGGTGCGGGCGTCGTGCTCACCGACCTCGCCAGCGGCCACGAGCCGCCCGAGCACCAACGCCGAGCGGAACCGGGTGTGGTTGCGCATGTGCACCCGCGTGCGGGCGACCCGCTCGGCTTCCCCGGCCAGGATCGCCGCCAGATACGAATCCGGCGCCACCGCCACCGAAGTCCTCCAGCCACGGGTCGGTGGCGGGAGCGGAAGGAGTAGAGCTGAGGTCACGGATGGACACCTCCTACATGTTCGAAGGAAGGACGGCCTCTGGGGATGCCGGTGCGCGAGCCGTCATGAGCGAGCCACGCACCGGCATGCCGGGATGGTCGAATTCCCCGAATGGCGACCCGTCATCGGCGACCCCACCAGCAACCGTGATCGCGGACAACGCACCCTCGACATGGTCTCCGACCTCGTTGCTGGCGTTCATGAACTCGGGGTGCTGGCCTGAACAACGTCTATGGGCGGCACTCTGAGTAACCGCCAGTGCACGGTCGAGCCTCATCACGAAAGTCCCGCAGCAAGGTAGACGACTGGCCAACGTGCAGCATTCCCGGATGTTCGGGCCATGGCGCGGCGAGCGTTGCACGGAATCAGGAGCGCCGATCGAAGCGGATGTAGCTGGCGACGGGACCGTGGCATCGCCACCAGGACCGTCGGGCTGTCCGCTCATAGCGTCGATCAGCTCGAGCGTCTGCCGTTGACTCGAGTTGTCCGGTGGCGGCACCAGGTCACAACGTATTGATCGGTGGCTCAGCTGGACAATTCAGGAACACATTGGATGTTAGTGGCGCGGCTAGATCAAAGGGATCCTCTCTTCTCCCTGCTCGGTTGAGCCGTTCGGTGCGTGCTGATTGCCTGGTGCTGGGTCCAACACCGGGCTCCCGGTCCCTTCGAGGGCAATCCTGGCCCGGACCTGGTCGCGCAACTGGGGATCCTCGATGCTGTTGACCATCTCGAGAGTCAGCGCGTAGCGGCGAGATTTCGCGGCTCGCTGTCCGATCATCAGTGAGACACCGCCGAGGGTTCCGCTCGTCAATGCCGTATAGACCACGTTGGATTCGGTGATCAACCCCGATACGCCGAGCACTACGGACGCAACGAACGCCACGACTGCCAGGACCGCCGTGAACTGAGAAATCAACAGTATCCGGCGCAAATCGGTATTAGCGATTGTGCGAAGTTCATGACTGAACATTGCCGACAACGCCGCACCCACAACCGGAACGGACGCTGCCGCGATGGCGGCGATCTCGATTCCCTGCTCCTCACTGCCAGCGGGCGCGGCAGCTAGCACCAGTCCCAAACTCATGAACAGTCCCCTCGAAAGCCATGGTGTATCACGAACATAGCCGCGCACGGTATCCCAGACCGGCGTAGGCCGGAACGGCAGCCTTCTGCGCGGCTTATCCAGAACAATCTTCACGATTTCCTGTGCGGTGCCGACCAAATCGGGTTCACGCACACCGTCGCGTGCGATCGCCCAGGGCGGCGCTACCGGTCGGAGATCGTAGGCGTAGCTGAGGCGGTCAGGGAGAAGGTGCCCGAATGAAAAGTCGATGTTGTATCGAGTGAGCTCCTCGTCCCAGTACAGCCGATGTGTGGGATCGACCACCAAGATGTTGTCCCGCCGCGGCTGCGACCACTCATCGAGTTCTGCGTCCAGCTCCGAGAGGTAAAACGCGGTTATCGGCGAGATCACGATGACGAGCCATCGCGACTGTGCGAGCGCCTGCCTCGTCTCGAGAGACAGGAAGCCCCACCCTTCGTATGTCTGGTATGTCTGGATACCGCCGATGTGGATACGCAGCTCACGTCGGTACCGGGTTCTGGATTCCGTCTGGATGTCTTGCAGCAGTTGCGGGACCCACCACTCCGTGACGTGCCCGGGCAGGTAGATGTCGTAATCACGTCGCACCGACGGGTTCAGAAATCTCGCTACCGCCGAGAGCGCTGCCCCAACTCCCATCTTCAGGAGATACCACGCAGGGCGGCACGCTGCATCCCGACCAACCTCGATCGCGATGTCCTGGACGTCGGTAGGCCCCCGCACGGGATGCGCTGTTCGAATCACGACTCCACTCGACCGATGTTCCGCGCCGAGAACCACGCCAGGATTCGTACGCACGACCCTGGCCCGATCTGCGGATCGGCTGGCGGTCGCCAGGAAATCGCGCCGGGATTCGCCCAGGTCGCCACACGAACCATACAGGGCCACAACATAATCGAATCGAGCCGAGGACGGGTGATGAACCCACGTCATCCGACGGACAATTTCCCACACGCGACAACTGCGACCCCACTGACCCCGAGGAAGCGTTCCTGTGGATGCTTGTCGGCCTGCCCAGTCTCAAAGGTGCACCCCTGCTGCTGCCGATCCAGCACCTACGGGCAGTCTCACGCCGGTTGTGGGACTGCGGCGCGCGCCCCGTCGAAGATCCCGTCATCAAATACCGGCCACTACGCGCTGGTGACCCGCACTGGCTGGTCTCATCCGGAACCTGGGCCGACATCAATGACCCCGACCCCGAGAACGTTTTCGATATCCGACAGTTCGTGGCCGAGCTGCCGCTGCGCCAACGTCAACAATTGGCGGCCGCGCTCGGGTTGACCGGCACCGTCCCCGACACCCCGCCCGAACCGATGCTGCCGGTCACCACCGTAGTCAGCGACGAGGCATCAGCGTCCAATGATCCACCGCCGCTGTTCGATCCGACCCGCCGCAGCGTCAAAGCCGTCCTGGCCTACCTGCGCCGCGCTGACACCGACGAACACGACCGGGTATTGGCCATCGAGCGGCACTTCGGCAAAGCCCGTCCAGCGATTCTGTCGCGCTACCAGCACACCTGACAGGGTCTCGGCCTCCTGGAGGTTCTCGATCTCCTGGCCGCTGTCCATCTGGCATGTCCTCACTCTGATCGAAAGGAGCGCCGAGTGACCGAATTCGGCATCGATATCCGCAACCACCAGGCGAATTCGACTTCGCCCGCGCGGCCGCCGAAGGCATGAGCTTCGCCACCCACAAGATCTGCGAAGCCACCTGGCAAGACCCCTTCTGGCCCCGCGCCCGCGAACACATGCCCGCCCACTTCGAATACTGGGGAGGCTACGTCTACTGCCGCGTCAACACCGCTCCCGAAGTCGAGGCCGACGCCGTCGCGGCCTACGCCGACACGACGGTGCCGATCCAGATCGACTACGAAGACCTCACCGGCACACCAACTCTCGCCGATCTCCTCGCGCGCGTCGACGCCCTCACCGCGCGAGGCTTCAAACTGCTGCCGGTGTATCTGCCGCGCTGGTACTGGCGCGACCACATGGGCTCACCCGACCTCACCGGATTGCCGGTGCCGGTCTGGAACTCCTCCTACGTCAACGGCACGGGCACCGTCGCTCAGCTTTACCCCGGTGACGACCACCCTGGATGGAAACCGATGGGCGGCAAAGACATCGCCATCCTCCAGTTCTCCTCCACCGCTTCGATCCGCGGCCAACTCATCGATGGCAACGCGATTCGTGGTGGGCGAGACCAACTCGCCCGCCTGTTCAGGAAGGAACCTGATATGCAGCTCACCGACATGATCACCAACAAGGACGGCAACGAAGTCACGGTCGGCGAACTACTGGCAAGCATCGACCTGCACGCCTCCTGGGTCGTCGACCAGCTCGCCGGGCCCGACTCCCGCCGCCAGCCCGGCCCCGACTTGAACCCCACCGGATGGACCCAGCTCGACGGCAAGTCGGTGGTCGACTCGGTTGCGTCCGCGCACGACAAGATCGATGCCGTCACCGCCGTGCTCGGCGAGATCCAGGACAAGGTCCAGGCCGTTCTCGAGCGCCTCGACACCGACCCGTCTGTCGGGCGTCACCGCAAGCAGTAGCCGATGGGATGGCTCACCGCAGACCTCATCCAAGCCCTCGGCGTCGCGGTCGCCACCGTGATCGGTGCTGTGACCGCCCGCCAGGCCGGAGAGGTCCGCAAACTCCGCGCCCGCGTCACCGAGCTCGAACGCCAATCCCGCAGCGACGGTGAACGTTTCCGTGACGCCCTGCGCCTGATCCGGCAACTGCTGCGCCACAGTGACGAACTCACCTCACAGCTGCGCCAACACGTGCCCGGCGTGGAACCACCCGATACCCCGGCGATTCCGGCGTGGCTCGAGGCCGAGCTGTAGCGGCCGGTGACGACTCCGGACAAGCCGACCCCCGAGGGTTCCTGGAACCTCGGGGCGTTTCGGCGTTTCCAAGACCAATCACCCGAAGACGCCAAAGCCGCCATCCGCTCCGGAGTCATCGGCGCGTTCACCGGCGCACAAGACATCCACCGCCGCGAGGTCCGCCAACCCATCCAGGCGCGCCCCACCTACGACGAAATCACCACCGACATCCCACTGTGGGCCAACCTCACCGCCACCGACGACACCACCTTCCCCCTCGCCCGCCAACCCGACAGCAACGGTGTTCTTAACGAACCCCCGTTCTACCAACCCGCCACCGGTGCAATCGAAATCGGGATGATCCGCACCCTCCGCGACCGCGAATACCGGCAGGTCGGGCTCATCATCGGCCCCGCCGGATGGTCGTTCGTCAACTCAGCCTTTGTCGCCATCTACAGCCTCGACCCCAACAGTGGTGACCTGACGCTGATCTGGGACAGCGGTGACATCAAGGACGTCCTCAACGCCGCCTCCACCCAATACCGTTTCGACATCCCCACCATCAACGCCCACCAAGGCGACATCTACGGCGTCGGATTCCTCGCCAACTACATCGGCATCGGCTACAAACTCGCCACCGTCGCCCGCTGGGTCATCAACCAGCCCGGGGGAACCGAACCCCGCCAGCCCTACTACTGGAGCCGCGGCACCAACGGCAACGGCGAAGGACCCGGCTACCCCGCACCACCACCATTCATCAGTGCAGCCAACTGCGGCACCAACTACTGGTGGCCTTGGTTCCTCCTCGGATAGGAGCACCTGTGCCCAACTACCTCGGATACCGACCCCACCGATACACCCTCGTTCTCACCCGGGCCGCAGCATTCACTCAACGCTTCGAAACCTCCAGCAGCCCGCTGCCCGAAGGCACAACCTCCTGGATCGACATCTACAACACCGACGACGAACTGCTCACCACCTGGCAAGCCACCACCATCACCTCGTTGGCCGTCGAATACCTCATCGGTCCAAACGACACCGACATCATCGACGCCCATACCCGGGCCGCCTATAACCTCTACCTCAACTACCCCGGCACTCGCCTGCCGTACTGTTGGTTCCGCGGACCGATCACCAGAGAGCACTAGCGAAGGCAAAACTGGGAATGCCTGAGTCTCCGATAACCGATACCGACCCGACGACCCAGACTGTGTGTGCCAGTGCTCCCCGGCCACCGACGCTCCGGACTGCGCCGCCCTCTGTCCCAGTCCGATCAGTCGCGCCGCCTTCCATCATGTCTGGCAAGTCCAGCGTGCGGAAGCTATGCGTTCCCTACGGGTTTGGCATGTAATGGCTGACTTGGGGAGACAGATTCTCCTGCTGCATTCTTACGTGACTGCTCGGTCGGTATCCGCGCAACCGGAGGATGGAAGACGCTTTCGGTGAAACCGAATGAGAATTGACAGCTCTGGCAAGATCACCGCTGGTCAACAAGTGTGCTCCCCGCGCAGGCGGGGATGATCCGTCTTGCAGGTCTTTCTTAGGGTCATCAAACGCGTGCTCCCCGCGCAGGCGGGGATGATCCGGAATTCACTATCCGGGGCTCGGATATGTCGAAGTGCTCCCCGCGCACGCGGGGATGATCCGGAACGCGGCGAAGCGATGGAAGCCGCGGGCGTGTGCTCCCTGCGCACGCGGGGATGATCCCGTGTGGGACGTCGGCCCATCACCGCAATGGCCGTGCTCCCCGCGCACGCGGGGAGCACCCAGGTAAGCCCACAGGCGGCGGCGTTTGCGGCCTGGCTGAAACAGATTGCCCTGCTGGATCTTTACTGGATCTTTTGGTCCGAACACACCCGAATACGGCACCAGCTTGGCGCATGGCCAGCAGGTGAGTCTGTGCAGGTAGATGTAGGAAATCGAAGCCATCCGAAGGTGGCTGTATCGGGTCCGTCATAACCCAGAGATCACAGGTCCGGATTACCCCGAAGAGCGAAGCTGCTGCGCCTTGCGCGCATGAGGCGAGGACTGTCCGGAACTCCACTTTTACTCTATGCTTTCAGCCGAATCCGGCCGAATCCGATGCGGTACAGCATGATTCGACAGAAGATAGCTATAAGCTATTCATGCTGGTAAAAGTATGTAAGCGAAGAAGATCGCAGAGAGCCGAATCCTGTTGTGCCAGAAGCAGAAGTTCTACCATTGAACTTCTGTCGGCCAGCCCGAACGGGAGTCATGATGGCGCATGGTCTCGCGCACCGTCATTCTCACGTCGCACGGTGCCACGTTCTGTGGTGGGAGTCTTCAGTGCTCAGCGGTGGTGTGGCGATCGACGAGCTGGACAGGGATGTCTAGCCGTCGGTAAGCGGCTACACAAGAGATCCCGCCGCGCGCTCTGCAATCTGCTGCGGGACCGAAGAATTCGCGACCAGGCCGACCGGTCTCGACTTGTCCGCTCCGCCAGCACCGGTTGCGGCCTGCCGGACTGAGAGGCACGGTTCATGAAACGCAAGCTGCGAACGAAACCAGTTTCGTTCGCAGCTTGCTCCTTACGCGCCCGACCGCTTCTTACTTGGCCGCCACGGCCGACCAGCCGTAATGCGTCGCGGATCCACCCGCAGCCACGGTCGCAGTGGGTTCACCGCTGCAATCCTTGGATGCGTACACCAGGAAATTGCGCTTACTACGGTTCTCGAAGCGTATGTCACGCGGGAAGCCACTAGCCCAGCACGAGTCCAGGTCGCTCAGCTCCAGTTGGCCGTCGATGATCACCACTTCTCGGCTGTCCCCACCCCCAGCTGAGCCGGGGGTGGGGAAGGCGGAGGCAGTGGGCGCCGCGACGGACACTGCAGCGACAACGAGAGCGCCTGCGACAGAGCACATTCCAGTTTTCACCAGTTGATGCTACAAGCTACTGACTCCCGGCCCGCCACCGCCTCACCTGCCGCTCTATCACCGCTGCCGCCAGATCACCGACTGACTGTGATGGAAGGGGTCTCGGAAATATTTTGAGGTCGTTGCACGCCGCTGCCCTGAAACTGATTGGATAGCACAGTGATTGCTGCGTCTGTGCAGACTTTGACCGAGGCGACGGTGGATTGAGCCTGCGAGCGAGCGGTCGCCCCACGGTTGTCGCTCAGGTGGTCACCATTTACTCTCTATTTTCATCCGAATACGACCGAAATCGATCGACCGCCAACGCATTCCAGGTTCTCGCCCTCTTGGAATATTCGTGCAGCTAAACCAAGGAAATCGAACGTAGCCGAATCCGATCGAATCAGCTGGTGAGCCGTAGACTGCGAATCCATTGGTCGCGGGTTCTGGGATCGACTCTTGTAGCCGCGTGACGCGGAACATCGAGCTAGTCCGCCCAGTGTGCTACACGGTGGACCGCATGTGAGCCGGGGACTGTGTTCTGACCGGTCAGTTCGGGCCTTGGCTGCGGTGATGGTGGACGGCACCTATCCCTTCGTGTCGCAGCAGCCGCTGAAGCGGTCCGCTACGTCCGGTCGTCCATGACGCCGCTGGGAGATGCCTCCCAGCCTCCTGAGAGTTCGTGTCGCGTTGAGTCGGCTATACGGCCTTCTTGGCAGCTCATCCACGCGAAAGGTGGGTCTGAGCTGCATCTTTACGCTCTAGTGCAGACGTCGCTCATGGCTACCCCTTTCCGAAATTCTCCTGGCTGGAACAGGGGCGCCAAATTAATGTCAGCGTACAGGTTTTGAATGCAGTGGCGCGAACTTTGTCGTTGGATGCTGCGGAGAAGGCGCATCTATATCGGTTGGCGGATGTGCCGACGGTGCCGACCGTGCACGCGGGAACCGCTCTGCCGGAGGAGCTTCAGGTGATTTTGGATCATTTGGAGCCGTTGCCGGGTGTGGTGCTGAGTCCGCGTTATGACGTGCTGGCTCACAATAAGTCCTATGAGGCGCTGTGTCCGGGTTTCGTGCGGGGTGAACGGAATGTGGCGCGTCGGGTGTTTCTGACTCCGGAGTGCTGCAATACCTATCACCATAATTGGGATGATTTGCGGCGCATGGTCGGTTATCTGCGTGATTCGTATGCGAAGAATCTGGGTGATTGGGAGGGTTTTATCTCCGAGTTGTGTTCGGAGAGTGAGAGTTTCGCGTCGTTGTGGGCGCGCAATGATATGGCGGTGCCGGCGAGTCGGACGAAGCAGATCCGTAATTTGGCGGTGGGGGAGTTGGAGATGTTTTTGACGAGTATGAGTTTGCCGTCGTTGCCGCGCGTGGATGCAGGTGTACACGCCGACAGATGAGGCGGCGTGGGGGAAGTTGCGTGAGTTGTTGGCGATGAGTGAGGAGCAGCGTCAGCGTCCGTGGGTGGAGCATCGGGAGCTGCATCACGCGGCGGTGGGGTAGTGCGGGGTGGTTGTGTGAACGGTTTTGGTTCGGGCTCTGTGGGATGGCACGTTCTGTTTGGTGCCGATGCGTGAGGAAGGCCTGGCCACCATGCTCGAGATTCCTTGCAACCGCCGACGGCACGACCGTGGCATCGAGGGCTATCGGCTGTGGGATTGCGATGCAGTACGTCGAGGGCACGATGTGGCTCGGCCGATCCGCGACAGTGGCGGAGTGCTGCCGACACGGCAGGCTGTGTCGGTCTGTCCGCCCGGTAGGGGTGCGGGCTGAGCTGTGTTGAGGCATGGTGGGAAGCCATGAGCGACAACCGAATCGAAGACCGCTGGGCGATCAGCGAGTTGATGACAGGCTGGATCCATCGGGACAAGGAGCAGTGGGACGAGCTGTCCGGCTTGTTCCATGAAGACGCCACGCTGAGGATCCTGTGGTTCTCCGGCTCTGCCCACGACTTCATCGACGCCGGTCGTCGTATGGGGCACGGGCCGCTGCGTAGTAAGCACTTTATCGGCGCTCCCACCATCCGCTTCGCCGGCGATGGCGCGTTCGTCGAGACCAACGCGATCCTCCTCGCGGAACTCACCGGTGCGGGGATCGGCGCGACCATCCACAACCGATTCCTCGACCGCGTGAGCCGACGTGATGGGATCTGGCGCATCGAGCATCGTGACTCCGTCTACGACATGGGCGGATTCACCTACCCGTTCGGCGTCACAGGTGCCCCGGACATCGACGCGGAGTCGCTTTCCGGTCGTCATCCTCGGGAGTACGCGGCGCTGGCCTACCTGCTCGAAACCGCCGGGCACCCGGTGATCGGCACCTACCCGACTCGCTTCAGCGAGCAGGAGGCGGCCATCTTGGAAGCAGGCAACGCATGGCTGGCCGAGGCGAACGGCGCGCAGAGCTGAGACGCGGTCCGGACAGCGCCGTCGTGGCTGCTCGGACTCGAGGTGTTGCAGGCACTCGGTCGCCGATCCTGAGCATCGATCGGAGCGGGACGGAAGCTCACAGAACCATCGGAGGATAGGTAAAGTCCCTCGGCTACTTTGTGTCCGGCACCCCTCCCCAGGCACAATCCTGCGGCTACTCCGAGACCACGACCAGGCCACATCGAGGGCCAGCTGATCCGGCGCAGACCAGCAGCCGTCACCAGCGAAAACTGAACTCACGGCAGGTTTCTGGCGTATTCCGGCCGACCCGCTACTAGACCTTATTGCCGGAGTGTTCTGCGGCCCAGATGGCGATCTGTGCTCGTGAGGTGAATCCCAGTTTGGTGAGGATGTGCTCTACGTGTCCTTCTGCTGTGCGCTGTGAGATCACCAGTCGGGCGGCGATCGCCTTGTTGGTCAGTCCTTCCGCGATGAGGTCGGCGACTTGCCGCTCGCGCTTGGTCAGGCTGGCCGAGCCACGATCTGACTGTGCCATGGCTCGAGGCTGCTCCCGCAGCGCGAAGTCGACCGCTGCCTGGAAACTCATCGCGGCGCCCTCCCGATAGCCGGACTCATAGCCCCGCCTGCCGAGAACATCACGCGCGCATTGCTCGCACTGCTCATGGTAGGCAGCCATATGGGGAAACATGATGCTCGAACCGACCGCGTGACCGAGCCCGTAGGCCGCACCCAACAGCACGGCGGCCCGCCGGGCGTCACGCTTCTCGGCGGCCATCCATGCCAGTAACTCCACACACACCGAAGCGACGAGCGGATCGACCACCGGTCGCACCAATCGAAGAGCCTCATCCAAGTGTCGCTCAGCCTGCTCGTGCTGACCCTGTTGCCAGGCCGCCAGCGCCATGGGTCGCAGTGCCCGTGCCCGGATCTCGGTGTCGCGGTGCGCATCCGGAACAGTCAGCACCTTTTCCAGGCAGGCGACGCCGCTGGGCATATCCCCCTGTAGGACACGACTCCAGCCCAGTAGAACCAGTGCCCTCAAGTGGAATGCAAGGTCATCGGGGGCACTGAATCCTTCGACGGCATCGTTCAACCGGACGCCTGCGCGAGCCAGATCGCCACTGCTGATCGCGGCGGTACCGTCTGCGTAGGCGAGCAGGGCGCCAATCGTGGGGTTGGCTGGCTGCTGCTCGGCGAGGACGCGCAACTCGGCTGCGCGACTGGTTGCGGCCGCAATGTCTGCCAATTGCGCGGCGAAAGCGCTGATAGTGAACAGGGCTTTGGCGCGGTCGGTCGCTTCGCCGCGTGTACTGGCCAGTCCACGCTCGCACCAGCGGATTCCCTCAGTGAGCCGCCCACTCGAAAACCAAAAGCTGAATAGCGCTGCAGCGGTGCGTAGGCCGGCTGCGTTGCGGTCTGCGATGCTGAACTCCAGCGCTTTGCGCAGGTTCGGTAGCTCGCGCTCGAGCTGGATGATCCAATTCAGTTGGCGGGGGCTGACCCAGTCGGCTTCCGCGTCGAGTGCTAGCCGTTCGTACCAGTCGCGGTGATGGCGACGAAGATCGGTGTACTCGCCGGCCTCGATGATTTTCTGACTCCCGTATTCCTGCACGGTTTCGAGCATCCTGAAGCGCACCGCAGCGCCGGACTCTTCCCGAATCAGGATCGACTTGTCCACCAGAGCCGACAACGCATCGAGGAATTGCGGCTCGGTCAGGTCGGTGCCGCAGACATCTTCGGCGGCGTCGAGTTCGAAGCTTCCTGCGAATACCGACAGCCGCCCCCACAGTCGCTGTTCGGTCGGTGTGCACAGGTCATAGCTCCAGCCGATGCACCAGCCCAGCGTTTGCTGTCGGGTCGGCGCATCCCGTCGCCCGCGCGTCAGCACGGCAAACCGATCTGTCAGTCGTGTCAGGATCTGCTCAGGGGACATGGTACGCAGCCGCGCCGCAGCCAATTCGATCGCCAAGGGCAACCCATCGAGCCGGGCGCAGATCCTGGCCACGCTGTTGCGATTGTCCTCGTCCAGGTGAAAGCCCGGCACCGCCGCGGCGGCACGCTCGGCGAACAATGTCACCGCCTCGTAACCAGCCGCACCCCGCACCGCCGACCCGCTACGCGGATCGGGAAAACTCAGCGGTGGCACCGGAAGCACGGCTTCCCCACCCAGACCCAGGGACTCGCGGCTGGTGGTGAGGATCCGCGTCTTCGGGCACGCGCGCAACAGTGATTCGACCAGTTTCGCGACTGCTTCGATCATGTGCTCACAGTTGTCGAGCACGAGCAGCACCTCGCGGGTGAACAGGTGTTGCATCAGGACCTCGAGCATCGGTCGGCCGACCTGCCGCACACCGAACGCGGCGGCTACGACATCGGCCAACAACGACGGATCGCGCAACTCACCCAGCTCGATCAGCCAGACGCCGTCGGCATAATCTCGCTGCAGTTTGTGGGCGATCCGCAGCGCGAGCCGTGACTTGCCGACCCCACCGATCCCGGTCAGCGTCACCAGAGACGACCTCGACAGCAGGTTCTTCGCCTCCATCACCTGGCTACGCCGATCCACGAAACTGGTCAGCTCCGGCGGCAGGTTTCCTGTTCCCTCCCGCTGCTCAACGCCCCTGGCTGCGGGAATGCCGGTCACCTGGGCGGGCGCCACCGCTGGTCTGCTGCCTTGTTCGACGTGCAGTGCCATCTGGTCGACGGCGAAACCGTGCGTGAGCTGGAGCAGCTGTAACTGCTCGCCGAACAGCGCGGCCGTGGGGCGGTCCTGGGGGTCCCGGCACATCGCGGCCTCGATGAGGGCACTGACGTCTTCGGGGATGCCACGCTCGCGCAGGTCGGGTACCGGTTGGGCGGTGATGCGCAGAAACTGGGCCACGACTTGTTCGCCGCTGCGGCGCTCGAAGGCGGCGTGACCGGTCAGCGCACAAAACAACGTCGCACCGAGCCCGTAGACGTCCGACGCCCGGCTGGTCGGCTCCCCGTTGAGGACCTCGGGTGCGGTGAACGCCGGGGAGCCGGTCACCGTGCCAGTGGATGTCTGAAAACCCCCGGTCAGATGAGCGATGCCGAAGTCGCTCAGCGTCGGCTCGCCGTAATCGGTGAGCAGGATGTTGGCCGGTTTGACGTCGCGGTGGAAGATGTCTGCATGATGCGCCGCTTCCAGCGCACCCGCCAGCTTCACCCCCACATGCAGCACCTCCTCCAGCGGCAGCGGGCCATCGCGGCGGATCCGTGCGTCCAGCGAACCTTGGCAGTGATACGGCATGACCAGGTACGGTTGGCCGGTGGGGGTTTCGCCGACCTCGAGCACCTCCATGATGTTCGGATGCGCGGTCAATCGACCCATCGCCCGCTGCTCACGAAGGAAACGCTCTCGATTCTCCTCCAGCTCGCAGGTCAGGACCTTCACCGCCACTACGCGGTCCAGCCCTGGTTGGGTGCAGCGATACACAACACCGAAACCACCCCGCCCGATCTCGGCAACGTCAACAAACCCGACCGCACGCAACTCCGTGACCAGATCTATGCCTAGATCACGTTGAGTTTTGAAGAAATCAGAATCCATAAACAGTCACTTCGCACTGCATCGCCGGAGCTCAGCACAGAATACGCCGCGGGTTCGCTAGCCGAATGCGACCGCAGTCGCCGATGATCAGCCAGTCCCGGCTGAGGGTCGATGCTTCGGTGTGGGGGTGCAAGAGTTCACAGGTCGACGCTCCGCACGGCGTCGTCACGATGCTGTCCGGACTCCGAACAGCGGCAGGCACTCCGCCAGCAGGTCACTTCCACCGGCACGCTCCGATGGGCTTCCCATCGAGCGCGGGTCAGCCGCAGCCGTCGTATCACCGCCGGTTTTCCCCGGACCGCGTGCACCTCGAGACCGTCCTGCTCGTACCCGAGTTTGTGTGAGACCCCGTGCGAGCCCAGGTTGTCCTCGAACGCGCCCGATACCGCCGAGTCGGCCCCGAGCCGGGCGAAGGCCAATTCCAGAACAGCGGCCCGCATCTCCGTTCCGATGCCTTGGCCGTGGTAGGTCCGGCCGAGCCAGGATCCGCTGTTCACCTCGGAGCAGACCGCGAAGTTCTTCGCACTGATCGTTTGGGTTCCGACCAGCTCCTCGTCTCGGAGCACGACGAGGTTGAGTGTCCACGCGTCGACTTGCCAGGCGGCCCAGCATCGCCAGTGCCACCGCAGCACCCGCTGCGCACGTTCGTCCGGTTCCGCATCCGTCCACTCCGCGGTGAACGGCTGCACCGCCGGATCATGCACTCCCTCCGCAGCTAGTCCGGCAAGTACGCCCAGGTCCTCCAAACCAGGCATCCTCAGTTTGGCTGTGTCAACCTGATTTGGCCCCGGCGTGACGGCTTGTGTTGGCCCCGCCTTCGAGAAGCTCAGTCGCTGGATCCCCAGTGTTGGTAAGGCTTGCGGGGTGAGTCCGGGGACGATGCTGGATATGTCGAGCATCCTCACTCCCATGCGCTGGTCTGACATCGTCGGCTGGACGGGCATGTTGATCGGTCGCACGGTGAAGACGGGCGGAAATGGGCAGGACCGGGAAGAACATGGGTCTCCGTCCACACATGCGCATGCGCATGGTGCGGGTCGGGTGGGCGACCTGGTCGGGACAAGAAGCCGATTGGTGCAGGCCGTCGCCATCAGCGTTGCGCTGTCGGGGCTGATCGTCGGCTGCGGTGTGGATGCTGACCGGTCGCCGCGTCCGGCGCAGATCGTGTTCGCTGGCGATGGGTACTCGATCTTCGTGATGAATCCCGATGGCACCGGGGTCACCCGGATCGGCGACGGCGCCTGTCCGAGCTTTGCCCGTGACGGCTCGAAAATCGTCGTCGGTGGGTACACGATCACGGTCATGGATCCCGACGGCAGCAACGTCAGGAAACTCAACGACGGTGGGTACACCTGGTACACCTACCCGACGTTCTCTCCCGACGGCACCAAGATCGTGTTCGCGCGTGGTAGTGCCGTCTACGTGATGAACGCCGATGGCAGCGAGCTGAAGCAACTCGGCGTGATCCCCGATCCCGTCCCGACTGACCTCCCCAGCCTCCCCGTCATCGTCATCCCCGGCGCTAACGTCCCTGTTCCGTCCGGTCGCGTCGAGGACCCTGACAGCGAGGGCTCGACGGATCGTCCCGCCTTCTCGCCGGACAGTTCGAAGATCCTGGTCGCCAAATCCGGAGCTATCTGGGTGATGGCATCGAATGGAACCGGTGCGAGGCAACTGCTGCCGGGTGATCTGATTGACAATTCCGGTCCGGTGTTCACCCCGGACGGAGCCGGGATCGTCTTCGCCAGCAACCGCGCTCACAATGGCCGGTCGGGGATCTACGTGATGGATATCGATGGTCACAACATCCGACTGCTCAACGACGACGGGTGGGGCCCGTCGTTCTCGCCGGACGGCACGAAGATCATCTACACCCGCGCCGCCCGTGATCCGGAATCCACACAAGGAATCGAGTTCCGGGAGCTCTGGGTGATGAACAGCGACGGCAGAAACCCGCACCGTCTCACCGATCCGAAACAATCTGTGCAGCGAGCTGGTTGCGGCAGTTGGGGCAAAGGACCCGATGTGTGATCGAGGGACCGAAATCCACCGACCGGTGGTAACAGACCGACATCGCAACCGGGCCGCCGAAGCCGTGGTGGCGAGGACGTTTTCGGCGTTCGTCGGTTCCGATGGTTAGTCGCTCGAGGGTTTGCGTGCTGATTTGGATCGGTTCGTGGGGGTGTTGGGTGAGGGCGCTGGTGATCGCAGGGAAGGGGTTGTGGTCGAGGAGTTTTGACTCGGCCGCGTTTTGGCGTGTTGTGTTTTGGAGTGGGCAAGTCGGTAGCTGTCTGTGCCGGTTTGGATAATGGTTCCGCCGTAGGTGAGTCTGTCGACAATTGCGGCGCATAGGCGGGGGTCGGTGAATGTTTTCGTCCATCCGGAAAAGGCTTCGTTGGATGCGATAGCGACGCTGTTCTTTTCCTCGCATTCGGTCAATACTTGGAACAGGAGTTCGGCTCCGCGTTTATCGAGTTCCATGTAGCCGAGTTCATCGATGCATAAAAGGTCCACTCGGCCGTAGCGGTTGATGGTTTTGGCGAGTTGTTTCTCGTCGGCGGCTTCGACGAGTTCGTTGACCAGTTTCGTGGCCAGTGTGTAGCGGACCCGGTAGCCTTTTTCGGCTGCGGCGGTGCCCAGAGCGATGAGTAGGTGCGACTTTCCGGTGCCGGAGTCGTCGATGAGGCAGAGGGGTTCGCCTTTGCGGATCCAGTCGGCGGCGGCGAGGGTGTGGATGGTGGCGGCGTTGATGTTGGGGTTGGCGTCGAAGTCGAAGTCCCCGAGCCATTTCTGGCGGGGGAAACCGGCAGCTTTGACCCGGCGGATGGTGGAGCGGCGGTCGCGGTCGTCGCATTCGGCCAGCAGCAGCTCGGCTAGGAATCCTTGATAGGTGAGTTGTTCGCGGGTGGCCGCGGTGAGCGCTTCGTCGAGGACGGCGCGGATGGTGGGCAGCCGTAGTCGTCGGCAGGCTTGGTCGACGGCCGCGCCGGCGGCTTGTTCGGTGAGCCCGCGGCGTCGTCGCAGGGTGGCGCCGTTGGCTGCGCCCCTGCCAAAGCGTGGCGCACCGTTCGCCGATGCACCTGATGCCGACGAGCCAGCTCACGAATAGAAAGACCCTCGACACCAGCATCACGCCGAATGGCAGCAAACAACTCCACCCGAGGCTCTATCCCAGACCCCTTCCACCAACTCGAAAACGACCATGTCGAAATCGAGCTTGGGGTGGGGCCAAATCAAACCGTCACAACCCACCCAGCGCGTCGCAAGTGGGGCGACATCAGACCGTCACGCCGGGGCCAAATCAGGCTGTCATAGCCATCAGTTCCAGGCGCGGTGTCGGTACCTGCAATCCGGCCAGGGGCCAGTACTTCATCAGGCTCATGCCGCCATCATGGCCGCCAGTCGGCATTCGCGGCCACATTCAGGCGACGGGCACGGTGATCAGCTGGGTCGTGAAAAGTAGTCGGCGATGTCCCGGGCGCGTCGTGCTATGGCGCCGGTCCGGTTGGCGGTCCGGTGGGCACGGTAAGCCCGATCAGGCGCCGCGGGTACACGGGCGGGTTTACGTCGGCCCGCGTTGCGAACCCGAGTGAGCGAAGCGTGTTACATGTCTGTCAGGTCGCGCCGCAGTCGTGCGACCAGCGCTTGTAGCCTCCGGCGCATGTCGCTCGGTTCCAGCGTCGGGCTGATCGTGCCGTGGGTGGGCACGACCTGCGCGAATTCGTAGCCGCTGAGCCGTTCGAGTGAGTCGACCTGGGCGGGCCAGGAGTACCAGCACATGTACGGTTCTGCGCCCAAGTCGTGGCGATAGGGGTCCCAGCCGAGTGAGTCGCCGCTGAAGAGGGTGCCATCCTCGGTCAGGTACATGATGTGGCCCTCGGTGTGCCCTGGGGTGGGGATCGCCAACACGCCGACGGCGACCTCATGGGCGTCGACACCGGTCAGAATTCGTTCTGCGAACGGGGCGGCATCGGCATCGGCGGAATGAATGGCCACCTCCGCACCGAACGCATCGGCATAGCGCTCGGCGTCGCCGACGTCGTCGCGGTGTGTCAGCAAGATCGTCGCGATCCCGCCGAGCGATTCGATCCAGGTACGCAGCGCCGGGGTGAAGCGCGGCGCATCGACGAGAAGATTCCCGGCGGCGCGCTGCACGACGAAGGCGTTGCCACCAGCGGCCTTGGGCGAGTTCGACCCCGTTCGCCAGATGGCAGGTGCGATCTCGAGGGGGTGATGCCGCCGCCACCTCACGCCGGACTCGGTACCGATCGACCGGGACGGGCACACCTCGGCGGCGAGCTGCGCCTGCAGGACCTCGTTCTCGGTGGTCGGCTGGCGCGTCATGATGAAGTGCTTGCCATCGCTCGCCAGCCCGAACAGCGTCGGCGCGATCGAGACCGAACCCCCACAACCGATACAACGATCATCGACGAACCAGTCTCCGGCCACGCTCTCGGGGTGGCGTCGGTCTCCGCGAGCCATCGTCGTTCCTCCTCTGAACAAGGGTCACTCGGCGGACCAACTTACCATCTAAATGGAACATTGATGTTCCATTTATGATAATCCAAGTCCCCTATCGGAACTTAGTAGTACAGTCACCAGCATGAAGGAGCCCGGGCTCGAGACCGCAGGAACACGAACACGCGGTCGTACGCGCCGTGTCATCCTCAGCGCGGCCGCCTCCGTGCTCGGCCGCGACTACCACGCCACGCTGGCGGACATCGCGGCCGCCGCCGGCGTCGGCCGAACGACGCTGCACCGCTACTTCTCTGACCGCACGAGGCTCATCAACGCAGCCATCGAGGACTCGATCGAAGCGATCGAACAGTCGGTGACCGACGCGGCTATCGACCAGGACTCTCCCGTCGAGGCCATGCGCAGGCTGGTCACCGCGATGGTGGCGGTCGGCGACCGGTTGGTATTCCTGTTCGGCGATCCGCGCGTTCTGGAAGGCCGCAGCGCAGCAGACACACCGCCGCCTCTCGATGACCCTGTGATCGCGCTCATCAAGCGCGGGCAAGCCGAAGGAGCCTTCGATCCAGACCTCACTCCCGCATGGATCCAACGTGTGCTCTGGTCGCTCGTATACACCGGATACAAGGATGCCGACGCCTGCGGACTGCCACGGCACGGCATCGTCTCCACCGTCATCCGTACGCTCGAAAACGGCATTCATACACCCAACCCGAAACACTGAACGGCATGAGCCACGAACTCACCACGGCCGACCAGCAAATCAGATGATGGACGTCCCACTCCGACGAGGCTCAGAAGCGGGGTTCCGCATTCGGATTGTATTGCGGCTGGCACCTGCCCCAATACCCGTATGTCCCGGAGCAGACATGCCGATCGACCTCTTCCGACGCTGACTACTACTGCTATTGGCGCGACTCTCGCGAATACCGCTGCGCTGCATCGCGATGACCGAGGAGCAGCGGCAGCTTCCGTGGATCGAGCATCGCGAGCAGTACCACCTGGCAGTGGGGTAGCGGCGGCTGGAGCGCGGGGGCAAGAGTGCGGTCGGGCCTTGTTGTCTGCGGCACCAACTCTGGATCGGCGACGGCGTCAACGACACCGAGGATCAAGCCGACATCGCCGACTTCCCCGAGATCGCCGCCGCTCAAATCCGGCACCGACATCTCATCCGGCGACACGGTAAACGGCGAGTCAGATACTTCAACTGGCTCGCGCAGGAAGCCGTCGACTGGTCATCCAAGACCGCCTTCTTCTCGACAACCCCGAGAGGCAGGCGCAGACACCACTTCTTCACCCGTGAACAGGCCCAAGTCCTTCCCTGGTGTTATGACAACGCCGCCCGCTACCCTGAGGTCTTCGGCGTCCTCAGCGTTCTTGCCCCCTATTGGTGGCGCCTGGAGCTATCCGATCATCCCGGCGATCGGCGACGGTTCTACCAGCAGATCGGGACAGCGGGCTGATCAGCGGCACGCCTGAGCGGAACGCGCCTCTGCTCGAGTGGATTCACGAGCACCGCGATCGCCGGTCGATCGACGACCTTCACGGCGAACACCTCATCGAATGGCTGGACATGTGAGACCTGGCGTCAGTTGCAGGTGACTTTTGGGAATCGTGCCGGGCCTCCGATGGCGTTGTGTGCACGATTCGCCGGTCCTCAGCGGGTTCTTTGAAGGGAGCCGATGAGGAACCCCCAACCGGCCAGCAACACTGCCACAAGCAGATTCCACCAGGTGGGTGTCAACCATGGGAAGGAGCCGGCGACGAACGCGGCTGCGATGGCGATCCCGACGATGGTGGCGGGCCACTTCGCAGGGCTCACGAACCAGGTCAGCGAGACGGTGGTCACAGCGAAAGCGAGAAGCGCGAGATGCAGAGCACCGAAAGTGACACTGACGAGCAAGGCGACGACGTCGGCGGAAAGGGCGATTCCATAGGCCGGATACACCAGTCTGCCCACAGCGAGCAGCACCACCACAAGGGAGACGAGGCTGACCATCGAAGACGCCGCGCCGAGGTCGAAACGCGTTGAACGACGGGTTATCCGATCGGCGAGGCTGCCACGAAAGCCCGCGCCCAGCGATACCACGGCGAAGAAAAGCAGTTCATCACTCCACATCAGTTGCGCGCGGCCCTGTGCGACCCAATGAACCAGGTCGTTTCCATCCGATGGAACGGGCGGACGCGCCATGAGAAGGAACACCGCCGCGCCGGCGAGGATCCCGCCGATACCGAGCAGCCAGTCGTGGCGAGGTAAGCGCAACCGACGTCGCCATAGTGCTGTGTCGACCAAACCGAATCCGTCCATGCAGAAGAGGGTCGCCGCCTATGGCGTCGCTCGATATGTGATGGGCCGGCGGCTCGCCGCACTGCCCACCGCATCCTACGACTGAACCGACGACACCAGTCCGAAGTGGTCGACCTGGATGACGCCAGCGACGACGACACCGCAACTTGGCTCGGAATGACTGAGAGAACCGCTTATCCCCATTCTCATCCAACCTAAGCCACCCCAGCTCAACGGCAGTCCAGCGGCTCAGATTGACTGTCGCTGCGCCCTCAGCTTTCGAGCCGAATCGGGAACGATTCCAAGTCGTTTTGGGTCAGGACGGGCAGGTTGTGGATGTTTTCGACCGGCACAGCGAGTTTCAGGTCAGGGAAGCGGCTGAACAGTGCGGGTAGTGCGATGCCGCCTTCGAGGCGTGCCAGCGCCGCGCCCGGGCAAATGTGTGGGCCGTACCCGAATGTAATGTGCCGGTTCGCTGTTGGGCGGGTGATGTCGAAGTTGTTCGCGTCCGGTCCGTGGATCGTGGCGTCGCGTCCGATCGCACGGTAGGACATGACAACCCCGTCTCCCTTCTCGATCGTGATGCCGTCGACGGTGATGTCTTCGCTGGCGAACCGCATGAGCAGGTGCGTGACGGGGCTGTCCCACCGCAGTGTTTCCTCTACTGCCGCATCCCAGTCCACGTCGCCGGACACGAGGCTGGCCAGTTGGTCAGGGTTGCTCAGGAGCGCGCGGACGCTGTTGAGGATCAGCCCGATCGTCGTTTCGTGTCCGGCGGCGACGAGGGCTTTGAGGTTGCCGACCACTTCCTCTTCGGTGAGTGGTTCACCGCCGTCGCTGGCCTGGATGAGGGCACTGGTCAGGTCGTCGGTGGGGGTGGTGGTCTTGGTGCGCACCAGGTCGGTGAAGTAGGTGTCGAGTTCGTCGATCACCCGTAGTCGCTCGTCCTGCGGGGTCAGTAGCGAGAAGAACGCCTTGTACCAGGCGAGCAGCATCGGGTGGTCGGCGCGGTCCACGCCCATGAGTTCGCTGATGACCCGCATCGGTAGCGGGTAGGCGAACACCGACTTCAGATCCACCACCTCCCCGCCGCGGCCGGCGGCGGCGAGGTCGTCGAGCAGTTCGGCGGTGAGGGCTGCGATGGTGGGGCGCAGGGCATCCAGTCGGCGTTTGGTCAGCGCCTGAGTCGTTTTGATTCGTAGTCGCCGGTGTTCGGAGCCGTCGACGGTGAACATGGACCGGCCCGCGTCGATCATCCCGATCAGTGGCCACTGCCGGGTGACAACCCCGGACTGCCACAGCTTCCAGGCGTTGATGTCTTTCACCAGCCGGGTATCGACGAGCAGCTGACGGGCCAGGGCGTGGCGGGTGACCGTCCAAGCGGGCACTCCGAGCAACTCGATTCGGGTGAGGGGTTCCGCGGCAACGAGATAGGCGGTTTCCCCCGCGAGGTCGGCGACCATCGGGTCGATGACGAGGGGCTGGGTATGTGGGCAGACCTGGGTCACGGGATACCTCCAACAGCAGTAACAGGGGTGAATCGAACCGGCAGCGTTGTCATGCCGCGCAGGAACGGCGACGGGCGGCGCACCAGGGCCTCCGCGGGCACCGCAAGGTCGATGTCGGGCAGCCGGTCCAGCAGCACTTCGATGCTGGTGCGCGCGATGATCTCGGCGATCTGCTGAGCGGGGAACGGGCATCGGTATTCGCCGTAGGAGAACGCGAAGTGCGCACTATTGCCGCTGTAAACGGGCTCGACTGTGTCGGCGACGTGCTGGCGGATGTGGGGATCGGCGTTGGCGGCAGCAAGACCCAGCAGCAGCATGTCCCCGGCCCGCACCGCCTTGTCGCCGAGGCGGGTATCGCGGGCGGCCCACCGTCCAGCAAGGATCTGGGTGGGTGTGTCCTCCCACAGCACTTCGTTCATCGCCTGCGCGATGCTGTGGCGACCGCCGCCGAACGCCGCGGCGAAGCGGTCGTCGGTGAGCATCAGTCGCACCGAGTTCCCGATCCAGTCCGAGGTCGGCAGGTATCCGGCGGCGACGACGGCCGTCAGGTCCAGCGTGTATTCCTCGTCGGTGAACGGTGCTGGATAGTCCAGCATCCGCGAGACCACGTCGTCGCCGCGCCACTGCTGTTTGGTGGCCAGCATGTGCTGCATGTGTTCACCCAAACGCACGAACCCGATGTGTGCGTCAGCGCCGCCGTCGGCGAGAACCTTCATCGCCCACGCCAGGCTCGGGCCGTCCTCATCAGGAAAACCCAGGATTCGGGCGAGTGCGAGCACCGGCATCGGCACCGCGAAGTCGGCGACCAGGTCGGCTTCGCCCGTTCCGCAGAACCCATCGATCAGCCGGTCGGCCAATTCTTCACAGGCACGCCGCAATTGGAAGGGATCAACCGCGTCGAGCGCCGGTTCGACCATCGCCAGATGCCTGCGGTGTTCGGCGCCTGCGGTGAAATAGATCGACGGTTGCGGCGTGCCGACCATCGGCAACAGCGGCCAGTCCTCGGGGATGTTGGGCCACTGGTTCCACAGGCCGACATCGCGAGGGAACAGCTCCGGGTCACTGGTGACCTGATGCAATTCGCGATAGCCGATGACCAGCCATGCAGGGACACCGCCGGGCAGCTCGACAGCCACGACCGAGCCGTGCTCACGGCGCATATCGGCGTACAACCGTTGCGGATCGGTGTGAAACCGAGGACCGCTCAACGCCACTGGGGCGAGGCCGGGATGTACAGGGCACCCGCCGCGGTTGGCGTCGGCTGCGGTGTTCGGGGTGTTCACAACGCCCCTTCCCGTGTGCTGAGCATGCGGTGGCGGCCATCGGCTGCGGCGGCGAGGTTCACCAAGTGCTCGACCAGGGTGATGAGAACGCCTTTGCACGACTCGCGGGAGCGCGCATCGCAGTCGATGAGGGCGATGTGCGGATCCAGGTCCAGGGCGTCGCGGATCTTGTCGGGATGGTGGTGTGATCCGCCGAAGTTGTTGGAGGCGACCACGAATGGGACGCCCTGGTGTTCGAGTCGGTCGATGGCGTACCAGGAGTCGGCGATGCGACGCTGGTCGACCAACACGATCGCGCCGAGCGCGCCGGTGAACAGCCGGTCCCACAGGAACCAGAACCGTTCTTGTCCGGGTGCGCCGAACAGGTAGAGCACATGCTGGGTGTCGATGGTGATACGCCCGAAGTCGAACGCGACAGTAGTGGTGGTTTTGCCGGTCACGCCGGTGAGGTCGTCGACGGCTTTGCCTTGCGCGGTCATCGTCGCTTCGGTGTCGAGGGGCCGGATCTCGCTGACCGAGCGGACGAAAGTCGTCTTGCCGACCCCGAAGCCGCCGATGATAACGATCTTCAGGGCTTGACTGGTGTTGGCGTGTAAGGGCGCGTCAGCGCGGGCGGGCCGGGAGTCAAAGGCTGCGGATTCCAACAAGAACCTTCTCGAGGATGGCCAGGGTGGGCCGCGAATCGTACGGCGCACCAGGCAGTGTGGGGCTGGTTTGGGGGTGGCGGGCGGTGATCTTGCCGGCGAGCAGCAGGTCAGAGAGCAAGATCGTGGCGACGCCAACGGGGACGCGCAGTTCAGCAGCGATTTCCACGACAGCGGTGGGGGCACCGCACATGTCCAGGATCCGGACGTGTTCGGTCTGCATGTCAGGAGTCGGATCGCACTCGGTGACCACCAGAGTCACCAAGTCGAAGTCGTCAGTGGCGGGTCTGGTGCGGCCGCCGGTGACGGTATATAGCCGGTCGGGGTCCTCGTCGCGCCTTAGTCTGCTCACGACACGCTCGCTCCCCCGAAGCGCGGCTCGGCCACAAGGTAGTGGCTCATCTGCTCGACCAACTCCAGCATGTTGTGCCCGACCAAACCCGCGTCGGCATCTTCGGTCGCGATGACCGCGATATGCGCGCCCATCCCGGCGTCGACGATGAACAGGATCCCGCCGGAGAACTGGGTCATGGACTGGCGGACTCCACCGCGGCCGTCCCCGAATTCCATGGACGCGCCGATCGATAGGCTTTGAATGCCCGCGGCGATCGCGGCGAGCTGATCGGATTTGTCGACCGTCAGGCCTGCTGTGTTGTTCATCCGCAGGCCGTCGCTGGACAGCAACAGTGCGTGTGCAGCGCCGGGGGTGCGGGCGACGAGGCCTTCGAGCAGAAAATTCAGCTGTGATCCAGACGAGGTCATCGGTCGTTCTCCACGGCTACAGAAGGGACGGGGTACGCGGTGGCCTGGTCGCGGCCGTTGGTGAACACACTCTGGAACGCTCGCAGCGCGTCAGGGTTCGCGGTGTTGGGCGTGGCAGCGTGTATCGGGGTGGACAACCCTTCGGGATGCACGGCAGTCAGAGTGCTTCCTCGGCGTCGTTTGGGAAGTTCGGTGCCGCCGACTGATGGCTGCTCAGCAGGCGGGGGCACTGCCAGTGGTGCCGGTGCTGGTGTGGTGAGGCTGGTCTGGACTCCGGTCGGGTCCACCCGGGTGATCAGCTCACGGGGAACCATCACGACCACGGCTGTGCCACCAATAGCCGAGGGCCGGTAGGAAACCCGCAGGCCATGCTTGCGCGAGAGCAGACCGACCACGGCGAGCCCGAGTCGCGTGCCCGACAGCGACGACAAATCCAGCGTGGAGCCAGGACGGCCCGCGCCGATGTTCCCGGCGACGGCGGCTTCGGCGCGCGCCAGCGCCGATTCGCTCATGACCAGTCCGCTGTCCTCGATGGTGATGATCACCCCCGCCGGAACTTCGGCGGCATAGACGTGCACCTCAGTGGTGGGTGGGGAGAAGTTACAGGCGTTGTCGATCAGCTCCGCGAGAAGATGCATGATGCCCTCAGCGGCGTGCCCGACGATCGCCACGTTGGCCACCACACGCTGTCGCACCCGCTGATAGCCTGCGACGCGTCCCTGTGCGCCGCGCAGAATCGATTGCATGACAATCGGTTTGGGCCACCGTCGCCCGGTGCGACTTCCAGAGAGCACCGCGATGCTGTCAGCGAGACGGCTCAACTGGCCTGTGCGGTGATCCAGTTCGAACAAATCGCCCATCACGGTGGGATCGGCGTGACGGTCCTGCATGTCGCGCAGTTCGGCAAGCATGCTCGTGGCCATCGCCTGGATACGCCCGGCCGCAGCAGCGAAAGACGCCATGGCGGCGACACGGCCGTTCTCGCTGCTTCTGGCGCCCGCGGTGTGCGCGGCTGCCGCATCCTGCGCGGCCGTCAGCTGCTTGCGCAGATCATTGATCGTTGAGGCGACCTCCGCGTGCGCGTCGGCGCGTGCCGAGGCCGCTATCTGCCGGGCGTCGATGGCCCCACGCCGGTAGAACACTGCCGCGCTCACCGCCGTAGACAGCACCAGCGCAGCCAACCCAGCACCGATCGACAGCGCTATGCGGAAGTCGTTGGGAGCGTTGAAGACTGCGGCGGTGACCGCACCACCGGTGACCACCAAACATGCCAACCATGTCCGGTACGGCAGGGGTGGACCGCTGCGTGTACGGGGGTCTGCGAGGTCGACTTTTGGCTGATTCAGTGACTGTGACAAGTCCGTGCTACCACTCTCGCGCTCACCGCCAGGGGAAAGATATCGGTTCCCCTGACGCCCCGCTCCCCTTGCTCGCCACCCAAATGTGCAGACCGACAAGCAGGTTCGGATCTCGGGGCCGAGCATAGCGGCAGCGGAGGACACCCGCTACCGCAGGATCCGTGCGACGCCGAACCTCCCAGGTCGGGAGGGGCGCCAGGCGATGCCATCCACCGCGACGGCGAGAGCGAAGGCGACAGGCACACCGGCCGCACGAGTCACCGCCTCCGACGTCGTGAAGTCGGCGAAACCGCAACTGCCACAACCGATCCCATTGCCGGTGTGTGCGGCATGCCCCACCACAGCAGCAGTCGAACCTACCAACCACCACACCGCCACCGGCGAAACAACCACGCCCACAACAGGATAGCTTCGACGCTGCACACGGCGAGGCGGACGGGCAGCGAGTCAATGTGGGGTGGGTCGACCGGTTATTCCGCTGCTCAGCGGCACCGATGCCACTAGAGCTGCCAAGGTCAAAGAGACCGCGTAGGTTAGATCCTGCACCAGCTGGCAATTGCCCCGAATCAGATCCAGTAGCGTCGGATCAGCGTCCCGTCACTCCACGGCTCAACCGATTCGAGTGTGCCGCCGCAGGATTCGATGATCTGACGGCTTCCTTCGTTGTCGTCGTCGCATGTGATGAGCACACGCTCGATACCCATCTGGTGCGTGAGGTCGAGACTCTGCCGCAGGATAACGCGGCCATGGCCTCGGCGTCGGTGTTCGGCGAGGACGGCGTAGCCGATGTGTCCGCCTCTGCGAGCCAGGTGGTCGTTGAGCGTGTGCCGGATGTCGGCGCGGCCGACGATTTCGTCGTTGACGGTGGCGATCAGAAAGGTCGCGGGAATGATGCCGTCCGGCAAGTTGCGGCCCTGACGGTAGTCCTCGAGCATGTCGAGGTACCGCTTCCAATCCATCGCAGGCTCCAGACCGAGAGCGAAGTCGAAGCCGTCCTCGGCAGCCATGGCGCGGTGGGCTGCTCGTATGACCTGCTCGTCGCCCATGCGAGGGGAGCGCAGAATCACGTTACCGATGCTGAAACCGTTGACGGACATGGCAGAACAGTAAAGTCCACGCGCGTGCGGAGTCGATCGCTTTTCCCTCCGGCACATTAAGGTTTACTGCCCTGACCGGCGGCCGGTCGGCGACGCCCACCCCTTCCACGAGACCGATGTTCTACGCAACCCCCACAGAGGCGCGAGAACACTTGAAAGAACTGACCGGACAGCTACTTCAGCTCGACGAACTCGCCGGAGCCGTGGAACACCACCAAAGCACCACCGTTGCCCGAAACGCGAGCCCGACATAAACGGGCCGCCCGATCACGACAACCCGTCCAGCCGCTGGGACTGCGCATAGCAACTGTGGAAAGGTTGGTGGGGTCGGGAATTCGAGTCAGATGCGATCGACAACCTTGAACCTGTTTCCAGCGGTTCGCATTTCACACTTCCAGCGGTACCAGTCAGACGTTCATCATCCGACCAGCCGCGACATCGGCGGCGGTAAGCTGACCGGAAATCGTCGATCTGCCGTATGAGAGTCGTCCGACATTGGGAGCTCCCTAGATGAGCGTCGCAACAACCGAACTGATCGCGCGAGCTGTCATCGGCTCCGCCGACGGGCTCGTGCCGATGACACGTCGTTGTGCAGGCCCAGTGTCTTGTCTTGGTTGACTCTGGGCAGTGACCATGGGCTGGTCGCCGAGTCTCGCCATGGTGTGATTTCGTATCACTCGATCAGCGATATCGTCGCCGAGGCCGGCGCCGTTCCGCATCAGGGACTCTGCACAGCCGGTTTGGTATTGTGCGCGGAATGAGTTTGGTGGGGAAGCGAATTCGGGCGTTGTGTGTGGCTGCGGTGTTCGCCGCCGGCTGTGTGGCCGGGGCTGCACCGGCGTCGGGAGATGTCTGGGCTGGGTGCGAGGGCTGGCAGGTCGACACGGTGGTACAGGGGCTAGAGAAGCTCGAGAACCTCGAACCCGACGGACACGACGGCTTCTATCTCGCGGGCATTGACTCGACGCTGTACCACGTCGACTCGTCGGGGCAGGTGCACACAGTTCTCACCCACCAGGGCAACGGCTTCGGCGGTCTACAACTCGACGGATCCACCCTGTACTTCGCCGACTTCACCGACGGCGGCACGTTCTCGAAACTCGACACCACCACTGGTAGGTCGGTCGTGCTGGCCGCGTCCGGCGGTAACGGCTTGCTGCGCCTGCCTGGCGGTGACCTGCTGACCACCTGGGTCGGCACCGAGGGCGGCCCCTCGAAAGGGCTCACACGCTATTGGCACGACACCGGGGTAGTGCAACCCAATTGGGCGTCGGTGCCTCGGTCGGAAGGCCTGGCATTGAGCCCGGACCACCGCACCGTCTACACCGACGACCTGTTTACCGGCCAAATCTATCGGGTTCCGCTGGAGGCCCCAGACCGCTGGACGGTGGCCGGGCGGCTGCCCGGTCTCGCCCCGGGGCCCGACGATCTGACAATGACAGCGTCCGGGGACATTTTTGTCGCCGCGCACCTGGAGGGCACGATCTACCGCTTCGACTCGAACACCGGCGCTTCATGCGTCGTCGCGTCGGGCTTGTCTAGTGGATGGACCGGGCCGAGTTCGGTGCGCGTCGGCCCGGACGGCAAGGGATGGGCGTTGTACGTCACCGGTTTCGACGGCACACTACGTCGCCTGCGGCCACCGGTCGGCGTCGATCTCGCACCGGCGCCGAAAGCCTGAGACCGTCTCAGACGCACTGTTCTGCCGTTATCGAACAATTCGCGTTGCCCTCACCGGTGTGATGTTCGGAAATGTCGGCCAGCCACAACTGGTTCGGCACCTGTGCGGAGAAATTGCAGCGGACCAGATCGTCGTGGACTTTGGCGAATGCTACGGCTACCTCTGCGCGGCAGCGAGTTCGGTCCGATCGAGCTTTCCGTTGGCCGTTCTCGGCAGCTCGTCGACGAGGGACAGTGAGTCGATGAGCAGGTAGGTCGGGAGTTGGGCGGCGCAATGTGCCTTGAGTGCGAGCAGTGTCGGCGGGGCGTCGGCGTCATGTGGGACAACCACCGCGTGCAGCCGGGCGTCGAGGCCGGTGCCGAGCACCGTGGCGGCCACCGCGGCGACCGCCGGATGCGCCAGCAATACCGACTCGACGTCGCCCAGTTCCACCCGGTGCCCGCGCACCTTGACCATGGCGTCGCGGCGACCGATGTATTCGAGCTGGCCGGCATCGTTGGCGCGCGCCAGATCGCCGGTTCGGTAGGGGCCGCGGTGCGGGGGCAGGCCCCAGTAGCCCAGCATCACGGTGGGGCCGTCCACCACGATTTCGCCCTCATCTGCCGGATCCAGCGTCAGCAGGGCACGGGAGGCCGCGGCGCCGATGGGGACCGCGCGTTCGCGGGTGAGATCGCGTGCCGTGACCTCATATGAGGCGCAGACATTGGTCTCGGTCGGGCCGTACCAGTTGAACATCCTGACGTTGGGCCACGCGGTGCGCAGCGAGAGCAGGTCGGCGATCGGAAAAGGCTCACCGGCGAACACGCACGTGCGCAACAGCTGTGGTTCGGCACGGTGGAGCAGCGCGCCGTACCGCATCATCAGCTGTAGCGCCGAGGGCACCGAGTACCAGACCGTGATGGCGCGATCGCACAGGAACTCGACCAATACGTCGGCCGCATAGGCCTGATCGCTGGTGATCAGATCGACGGCGGCGCCGGCGCGGAACGCGCCGTAGAGATCGAAGACCGACAGGTCGAAGTTGAATGGCGCGTGATTGGCCAGCCGGTCCGCGGCGACCAGTCCGGTCGCGGCGACCGCCCACTCGACGAAGGCCAGTGCGTTGCGGTGGCTGAGACACACTCCCTTGGGTGCTCCGGTGGAACCGGAGGTGAACAGGATGTACGCCGGATCGTCGAGGTCGGGCCGGTGGCACTCGGCGCCGGGTGCGTTCGTGTGCAGCGCGGCAAACTCGACAGATCTCGTGCGAGGCAAGGAGATTCGGCTGGCTCGCGCGGCATCGGTGACGAGCAGTGTTGCCGAGCAGGAGTCTGCGATCAGTTCGACCCTGGCCGCCGGGTTGGCCGGGGCGAGTGGGACATAGATGGCGCCGATGCGCAGTGCGGCCTGCATCAGCGCGATGACCTCGACGCTCTTCTCTGCCCAGATCAGCACGCGATCACCCGGCGCGACACCTAGCTCGACCAGCGCCGCGGCGTAACCCCGGGTCATGTCGTCCAACTCGCGGTAGCTGACCGTGACCGGGCCGCAGTGCACGGCGGGCGCCGCTGGTGTGCGTGCGGCCGCGGCGATGACCAACTCGGCAAGAGACACGGCCTTCACAACCCCATCTCGATAGCGATCAGCTGACGTTGGATGTCGGAGGTTCCGGAAAAGATGGTGCCGCCGACGGCATCTCGCAGCGCCGCCTCGATGCCCTGGTCGCGCAGATAGCCGCGGTAGCCGAATAGTTGGATCGCATCGGTGGCACCGGCCAGCGCGGCCTCGGAGGTGGCGAGTTTGGACAGGGCGGCGAACAGCACCGTCGGCTCGCCCGCGTCATGCGCCCAGCAGGTCCGGTACAGCAGCAGCCGGGCACTCTCGACTCGCAGCTTCATGTCGACGATCCGATTGGACACCGACTGGAATTCGGCGAGCCGCTTGCCGAATTGCTTGCGCGCCCGGACGTGTCGGACGCTTTGCTCGATCAGCCGGTCCTGCACGCCGAGGTACAGCGCGAACAGGCAGGCCCGTTCCCAGCTCATGGAGTGCTGGAAAACCATCGCGCCCTGACCCGGTGCGCCGAGCACGGCGTCGTCGGGCACTGGAGCGCGGTCGAAGGTGACGGCGGACGCGGCGCAGCCGTCCATCCCGAGTTTGTCCAGCGGCGTGCCGATCTCGACCCCCGGCACGGTCGCATCGACCACGAATGCGGTTGTGGCGAACGGTCCGGCTTCCGGATCGGTTACCGCGTACGTGACGAAGACATCGGCAACGGGGCCGTTGCTGACGAATGTCTTTGTCCCGCTGAGCAGATAGCCGCCATCGACCCGCTCGGCGGAGGTGCTCATGGCCGCCACATCCGAGCCGGCATCCGCTTCGGTCATCGCGTTACCCGCGACGAGATCACCGCAGGACAGTGCACGCAGCACCCGATCACGCAGCGTCGCAGAGCCGAACTCGGCGATCGGCATCGCACAGGCGAACAGATGGGCCGCGGCGGCGAATACCAGGCCTGTGTTCAGGCAGCCGCGCCCGAACGCCTCGAACACCAACGCCGTGTCGAGTGCGCCGAGGCCCTGTCCGCCGTATTCGACCGGCAGGCTCGCGCCGAGTAGGCCGAGTTTTCCTGCAGTGCACCAGTTTTCGCGATCGAAGGCCGGGCTGTCGCCGCCGGGGAATGCGTCGAGGGTTGCGGCCAGTGTCTGTTCGTAGCGGTGCCGCTGATCCTCGGACCAGCCGAACTCCATCAGGCTACCCAGCCGGGCCGGTCCACGATGTGGAAAATAGCTCCGGCCAAACTGAATCCGGGTGCCACGCCGAAGGCGAGCACATAGTCACCAGGGCCTACCTCGCCCGTGGTGAGGACGTGATCGAAGGACATCAAGTAGTCGCTGGGACCGGCATGGCCGATGCGCCTGCCGAAATCCCACGTCGAGCGGTCCAGCGGCACCTCGATCAGGTTCAGCAGCCCGTTCTCGACGAAGTCACGGGAAGCGTGCTGCATGAAGACCCGGGTGAGGTCACCGGCCGCGATCCCGGCGTCCTGGAGCAGTTGCTCCATCAGTTTCGGTGCGGCGGTGAGATAGCCCATCCAGAAGCCCTCGGCGTTCTCGGTGCCCTCGAATTCGATCAGCCGGTCTGTGAAGTCGAGCTGCCTGCCCGCCGGCAGTAGCGGCTGGGTGCCGCGGTGCATTTCCTCGAACTCGGGCAGCGCCAGCGAGCCGATCGCGGCCAGGCGGGCGAAGCCCTCCTTGGCCAGCACTACCGCCGCACCGCCGTCGGCAAGCAGCATGTGCGGTCTACCGCATTGCCACCGGTCCACATCGGCGGAGGTGAAGTTGTCGCCCGCCGCAATGAGTGCGACCGCATGGTCGGCAGAGCCCTGCAGGTATCCCGCCGCGAGTTCGAGCGCGCCGAGCACGCCATTACACCCCTGCCGGATCCCGGCCGCGAAGGCTCGGCCGCCGACGAGTCGTTTTTGCAGATAGGCATGGGGGAGCCAGCCTTCGGGGCCGGCACGGAAGGCGTCGGCGTAGAGGAGCATGTCCACCTGTTCGGCGGAGGTGCTCGCGCGTTCGAGGGCCTGACCGCTCGCCATCAGCGCCATTTCGGGCGCAGAGAGGTCGGTGGAGACGGTGGCGCCCAGTAAGCCGGTCTGTTCCGCCTGCTCAGCGGAATACAGACCCTGCGCGATGGCCGTGTCGACGCCGACCACCTCGGGCCGGTAGGTGCCGATGCCTTTGACGAAGATGTTCTCGGGTATCACGGAATCGCTCTCTGCCCGTTTCAGGATTGATTGCGCAGCGTGCCGACCAGCCCGGCGATGCTGGATAGATCGCGGAAGTTCGCTGCGGTCACCTCGGTCGGTGGAATGCGGACGCCGAGGTGATTTCGGATGTGCGCCACCAGCCGCGCCATTTTGATCGAGTTGAGCACGCCCCATTCCACTAGCGGAGTGCTGCTGGTCAGGCCGTCGGCTTCGCCGGGACCGAGGAGTTCGGTACTGACATACTCGGTCAATTCGGCGAGCAGATCGCCGACGTCAGAATCTCGCATGGCGGTGATCGGATGCTCCTTTCGTGGGGTACATCGGCCCGCTTCAGACACCGGTTCCGCTGCGGCCCCGCGTCACAGAGCATGCCCTGCGCGATCCGATCGGGCAAGTCCGTCGCGTCCCGAAATAGATTGTCCGACTCGCGAATACATGTTTAGATTGCGGACCAGCGGTAGCCGATCGCATCGGCCCGGATGAGTCGACCCGCTGATGGAACTGGAAGCCAAATAGAACATGTTCTACATTGGTGACGAAGTGTAAGTTGGTTACGGAGGAGTCGCAAGGTGGCGCAGGGCGACAACCCTTCGCGGCGAGATCACTTGGTGTGCGCGGCGATTCGGGATCGTCGTTGTGGTGTGGATTGCGCCGATGTTGGGTTGCTGATCCAAAGGTGTTGTCGTCACCGCGAATTCGATAGCGGAGGCGCATAAGTTTCAGGGGCAGGCTGCGGGGGAGATTGGGAGTTCACGTGGCTGATCCGGATGCCGTCGCGGTAGTCGGAATCGCAGGCAGATTTCCTGGTGCCGATTCGGTGACGGATTTGTGGAGGATGCTGGTAGCGGGCGATCATGTCGAAGCCGGACTACCCGACCACCGTCGGCTGCTATTGCCGGATGCGCAGGCACACAGGGAGTTTCGCGCCAATTTCCTGGAAGACATCGACATGTTCGACGCCGAGTTCTTCTCCTCGGCGATGTCGGATGCCGCGGCCGCGGACCCGCAACAGCGGCTCATGCTCGAACTCGGCTGGGCGGCGTTCGAGGACGCAGGACTGATCCCCGGTGATTTCCGCGGGCACCGAGTCGGGGTCTTCGTCGGTGCCATGTGGGACGACTACGCCGAACTCACCCGCGGCGAGTCGGGCGCGGTGTCCGCTGGCACGGCATCCGGAATCCAACGCAGCCTGATCGCTAACCGACTGTCGCACTTCCTAGGTGTCGACGGGCCGAGCCTGGTGGTCGACACCGGGCAGTCTTCGTCGCTGGTGGCACTGCACCTGGCGTATCAGAGCATCCGCACCGGCGAGTCGGAGCTGGCCGTCGCGGCCGGGGTGAACGTGATCCTGAACCCGCAGAACTCCACCGTTTTGGCTGAATGGGGCGGACTTTCGCCGGACGGCAGGTGCTTCACGTTCGACGGCCGTGCCAATGGCTTCGCGCGTAGCGAAGGGGCGGGCGTGGTGCTGCTGCGGACGCTGTCGAGCGCGCTTGCGGAGGGCAATGAGATCTACGGTGTGGTGCGTGGCAGTGCGGTGGGACACGGCGGCGGTGCCGATGTGACGACGCCGAGTGTCGAAGCGCAGCGCGACGTGCTGCGCAGGGCCTACTGCGCGGCCCGCATCGAGCCTGCCGACGTTCAGTACGTGGAACTGCACGGATCCGGGACGCGGGTAGGGGATCCGATCGAAGCGGAATCACTCGGGTCGGTTCTGGGCGCCACGGCGAACCGCACGCAGGACTTGGTTGTCGGAAGCGTTAAGGCCAACATTGGGCACCTGGAAGGCGCGGCAGGCATTGCCGGTGTCATCAAAACCGTGCTGTGCCTGAAGAATCGGCGGCTGCCCGGCATGCCGGATTTTGTCGCGCCGAATGCCGATCTATCGTTGGCCGAGCGGGGATTGGCGGTTCGGACCGCGCCGGGGTCGTGGCCGAGTCCGGACCGGCCACTCGTCGCGGGCGTGAGTTCCTTCGGCATGGGTGGCACGAACTGCCATGTGGTGCTGTCGGATTGGCAGCCCACCGCAAGTGCGCCCGAACCCATGGCGACCGGCCGTTCGATCCCCTGGGTGGTGTCGGCGCGGAGTGAGCACGCGCTGCGGGCGCAGGCCGGCCGGTTGCACGAATACCTGCGAGACGGCGCAGATCTGGATCCGGTGGATGTCGGCCGGTCGCTGGTGTCGACGAGATCACTGTTCGAGCGGCGGGCAGTGCTGTGGGGCAGGGATCGGGAAGCGCTGCTGGGTGATCTGGCTGCGATGGCAGCCGGGAAAACCGCTGACGGTGTGGTCACCGGCGCCGCCGAGACCAACCCGGGTGGAGTGGTTTTCGTGTTTCCGGGTCAGGGGTCGCAGTGGGCCGGAATGGCGCGAGCGATGCTGGTCGATTCGCCGGTCTTCGCGGCGGAACTGGGCGCGTGCGACGACATCCTGACGCCGTTGCTCGGTTGGTCGGTGCGCGATGTGCTCCTCGGTGCGGGCGGCCCACTGGATGCTGAGCGTGATGATGTGGTGCAGCCGGTGCTGTTTGCGGTGATGGTGGCGCTGGCGGCGGTGTGGCGTTCGCTGGGTGTGGTGCCCGACGCGGTGGTCGGCCATTCGCAGGGGGAGATCGCGGCCGTGTGTGTGGCGGGCGGATTGTCGCTGGGCGATGCCGCGCTGATCGTCGTGCGACGCAGCCGGCTCCTGGCGGAGCTGGCGGGTACGGGTGGCATGCTGTCGATTCCCTTGCCGTGCAGCGAAGTTGCCGCACGGTTGGCGACATGGGGTGGACGGCTGTCGGTGGCGGCGGTGAACGGTCCGCGGCATGTCGTGGTATCCGGTGCCCGCGCGGATGTCGACGAGTTCTGTGCGACTCTCGTGGCGGAAGGCGTCGAGGTTCGCCGGATTCCGGTCGACTACGCCTCGCACTCGGCACAGGTGGAGCAGGTCCGGGAACGGATGTTGTGCGAATTACACACCGTCACACCGTGTTCGGCGGATGTGCCGGTGTGGTCCACGGTCACCGGTGGGCCGGTGGACACCGCGACGATGGATGCCGAGTACTGGTACCGCAATCTGCGCGAGACGGTGGAATTCGAGCGGGCGGTGCGCGGGCTGTCGGCGACCGGGCACGGGGTTTTCGTGGAGGTGAGCCCGCATCCCGTGCTGATCTACGGGATGGAGGAGACGGTCGCGGACAGCGGCGCTGTGATCGCCGGTTCGCTCCGGCGCGATCACGGTGGGCTGGACGAACTGCTCCGGCAGGCTTCGCGGATCTTCGTGCGGGGTGCCCGGGTGGACTGGGATTCGGTGTTCTCCGAGTCGGTAGGCAAGCGGGTGCGGCTGCCCACCTATGCATTCCAACGTCGGCACCACTGGCTGGGCAGCCGCCTGCGACCGGCCGGGCAGCGGTTGCCCTCAGCGAGCCCGACCACCATGTTGGGGGTGCAGTTGGCCGCATTGCCTGCTGACCAGCGACTGGCGGCGGTGCGCGAGCTGATCCGGGATGAAGGCGGGCGGATACTGCGCACCGAGCTCGCGCGGCCGGATGCCGAGACAGCCGTCTTCACCGACCTGGGCTTCGATTCGGCCTCGTCGGTCGAATTGCGCAACCGGCTCGGCTCGGCGCTCGGAATACAGCCCGCCGCAGGCGTCATGTTCAACTACCCGACGATCGACTCGCTGGCCGGGCAGTTGTGCGGGCAGCTGGCGGGTGCCGACGGCGAAAGCACTGAATTACCCTCCGCTGTAGCTACTTCGGATGATCCGGTGGTCATCGTGGGCATGGCCTGCCGGTTCCCCGGGGGGATCAGCTCACCCGACGCGCTGTGGGACCTGGTGCGGCGAGAGGGCGAGGTGATCTCGTCCATGACCGAATCCCGCGGCTGGCGGTCCGGCGGCTACCGGGGCGGATTCCTGAGCGACGCGGCCGATTTCGACGCGGGTTTTTTCGGGATCAGTCCGCGCGAGGCGTTGGGGATGGATCCGCAGCAGCGGCTGTTGCTGGAGTCGGTGTGGGAGGCGTTGGAGGATGCGGGTATCGACCCGGTGTCGTTGCGGGGCAGCGCCACCGGTGTATACGCGGGATTGGCGGCGCAGGACTACGGGCCGCGAGGCGCGTCGTTGACGGGGGTGACGCCCAGTGTCGCCTCGGGGCGGGTCGCGTACAGCCTGGGATTGGTCGGGCCTGCCGTGTCGATCGATACGGCGTGTTCGTCCTCGCTGGTGGCCGTGCATCTGGCGGTGCAATCGCTGCGGTCTGCGGAGTGCTCGCTGGCATTGGCGGGCGGCGTCACGGTGATGTCGACGCCGCACATGTTCGTCGAATTCGCGCGCCAGGGCGGGCTGGCGGCAGACGGCAGATGTAAGCCGTTCTCGGCGGCGGCCGATGGCGTGGGGTGGGCGGAGGGGGTCGGAGTGCTTGTGCTGGAGCGGCTTTCCGATGCGCGGCGACATGGCCATTCCGTGCTGGCGGTCGTGCGGGGCAGTGCGGTGAATCAGGATGGTGCGTCGAATGGCCTGACCGCGCCGAATGGTCCGTCGCAGGAACGGGTTATCCGTCAGGCGTTGGCGAATGCCGGGCTGGCCGCATCCGAGGTGGATGTGGTCGAAGCACATGGCACCGGCACTCGGTTGGGCGATCCGATCGAGGCCGAGGCACTGCTGGCGACCTACGGACAAGATCGGTCTGTGCCGGTGCGGCTGGGTTCGGTGAAGTCGAATATCGGTCACACCCAGGCGGCCGCGGGCGTTGCCGGGATGATCAAAATGGTGCTGGCGATGCGGCACGGGATGGTGCCGGCCACGTTGCACGCGGAGGAGCCGTCGCCACACGTGGATTGGTCTGCCGGTGCGGTGGAGCTGTCGATCCGACCACATGAATGGACGACCGGCGGCCGGCCTCGGCGTGCGGCTGTGTCGTCGTTCGGGATCAGTGGCACGAACGCGCACGTGATCCTAGAGCAGCCCGCGACAGCCGATACCGGCTCGGCCGACGAGGCGGCGGGAACCGGACGGGCAGCGGTGCCGTGGGTGGTGTCGGCGAAGTCGGCATCGGCGTTGCGGGCGCAGGCGGCTCGGCTGCTCGGGCATGTGCGGGATCGGGATCTCGATCCGGTAGATGTGGGTTGGTCGCTGGTGTCGACGCGGTCTTTGTTCGCTCATCGTGCAGTGGTGGTCGGCCGGGATCGAACCGAACTGCTGGCGGGGCTGGACGCCGTCGCGGCGGGAGAAACCCACGGCGGCACCGTGATCGGCACCGCGGCGAACTCTCGGCTCGGCTTGGTGTTCGCCGGCCAGGGCTCCCAGCGGGTCGGCATGGGACAGGAGTTGTACTCCACCTTCCGGGTGTTCGCCGACGCATTCGACGAGGTGTGCGAGCAACTCGACCCGCTGCTGGGCAGCGCGTTACGTGATGCGGTGTTCTCGGGGGCGGGCCTGGACGACACCGCATTGGCCCAACCCGCGCTGTTTGCGGTGGAAGTGGCACTGTTCCGCCTGCTCGAATCGTGGGGCGTGGTACCGGATGTCGTGTTCGGGCATTCCGTCGGCGAGATCGCCGCCGCGCATGTGGCCGGGGTGCTCGGCCTGACAGACGCGTGTGTGCTCGTTGCTGCGCGCGGCAGGCTGATGCAGGCGCTGCCCACCGGGGGAGTGATGGCGGCGGTGCAGGCCGGTGAGCAGGAGATCGAGCCGCTGATGGCCGGTCGGGAATCCGAGTTGGGCATCGCGGCGGTCAATG
This sequence comes from Nocardia sp. NPDC005998, assembly GCF_040614395.1. Taxonomy (NCBI): domain Bacteria; kingdom Bacillati; phylum Actinomycetota; class Actinomycetes; order Mycobacteriales; family Nocardiaceae; genus Nocardia; species Nocardia sp. NPDC005998. Next base: position 43,298 of record NZ_JBEXUI010000031.1, read on the forward strand.
GCCCGTCATCGGTAGTGGTGTCCGGTCGCGCGGAGGCGGTGGCCGACATCGTCGAGCAGTTGCGGTCACGAGGGCGCCGGACACAACGGTTGCGCGTGAGCCACGCATTCCACTCTCCGCTTATGGCGCCGATGCTCGACGAATTCCGGCGTGTGGTCGTCGAATTGGACTTCGCGCCGCCACGGCGGCGGATGATCTCCACGGTCACCGGGCAGATGCTGGACGCGGATACCCTGTCCGCCCCGGACTACTGGGTCGAGCATGTGCGGCGCACTGTCCGCTTCGCGGCCGCAGCAACCACAGCACACGATGCGGGCGTTGATTCGTTTCTGGAAGTGGGACCGGATGCGGCGCTGTCGGTGGCACTGACCGACAGCCTGCCCGGCACGGTGCTCGCCGCGGCGGCAATGCGCCCCGACCGCTTCGAGCCCGCACAACTCCTCACCGCCGTGGCCCAGGTGTTCGCCCGTGGCATTGCGGTGGACTGGAATTCGGTGTTCGCGGGATCCGGTGGCGTCCGCGTCGGCCTGCCGACCTATGCGTTCGAGCGCAAGCGGTTCTGGTCGGATCCGGCGGGCCAGGATTCGGCGGGCCCGGATACGGCCGGTCATCCGTTGCGGGGCACGGCGGTCGACATGGCCGACGGGGGTGTGATCGTGACGAGTCGGTTGTCGTCCACCACGCAGCCCTGGCTGGCCGACCACGTCGTGCACGAGTCGGTTCTGCTTCCTGGCACCGCAGTGGTGGAACTGGTGATCGCGGCAGGTGATCGCGCCGGGTTCGGGCGGGTTGCGGAGCTGAGTCTGGCTGCCCCGCTTGTCGTTCCGGAGCGCGATGAAGCCGAGATCCAGGTAGTGGTTTCGGCGGCTGATGACCGGGGCCGGTGTGCTGTCGCCGTGTACTCACGCCCCGTACCGGGCCAGGGTGGGTGGACACGGAATGCGACCGGAGTACTGACCACCGACGTGCACGTGGCACGGTCGGACTTGCGAGTGTGGCCGCCGGTGGATGCGGTGGAGCTCGACGTGACCGGCACCTACGAACGGCTCGCCGATCACGGCTACCGCTATGGTCCGGCGTTTCAAGGATTGCGTCGAGTATGGCGGCGCGGCGCGGAGATCTTCGCCGAAGTGACCGCTGCGGGGGAGGGCGCGGGATTCACGGTGTCGCCGACGCTATTCGACAGCGCGCTGCATGTACTGCTCCCGGGTGTCATTGATGCGGATCGACCTGGCGGCGTGCCATTTTCGTGGACCGGAGTGAGTGTGGCCGCGACGGGCGCGGACCGTGCTCGGGTGCGAGTGGCCCCGGTGGGAGCGGACGCGGTGTCGGTAGAACTCGCCGACCATGCGGGCAGGCCGGTGGTGACCGTGGATTCGCTGGTGATGCGTGCAGTCTCCGCGGATGCGCTGCATGCTGCGATTGGGGCGCACCATGATTCGCTGTATCAACTGGAGTGGGCGCCGTTCGCGTTGCCGGAGGGCCGCGGCGGCCAACCGGATCGAGTGTTCGTCGGGTCGGGTGACGTAGCGTGGCTCGATCCGGCGGCGTTGGGTGTTCGGCGTTCGTTTGACGACCTGCATGAGCTACGAGCAGCACTCGACGCCGGAGAGCCCGCTCCCGTGGTGGCGATAACAGCACTGCCGGTCCATGGGCACGAGACCGTGGCGGATGTGTACGGCGCCGTGCACGACGTACTTGCACTGGTGCAGGACTGGTTGGCGGAGACACGGCTGGCCCATGCCCGATTGGTGATTCTCACCCGCGGTGCGACGGGGATCGGTGGCGACGACATGGCGGCCGCGGCCGTGTGGGGCCTGGTGCGTTCGGCGCAGACCGAGCACCCGGACCGCTTCGCGTTGATAGACGTCGACGAGTTCTCGCAGTCATCGGCGCTGGTGGCCACGGCGGTGGATTCGGCTGAGCCGCAAGTTGCGCTGGTTTCCGGGCAAGCCCGTGTCCCGCGTCTCGCGCAGGCCGCCATCGCACCGCTTTCCGCGACTGCTGGCGGTGGTTCGGCCGGCGCGGTGTGGGATTCGGAGGGGACCGTCTTGATCACCGGCGGGTCCGGTGGGTTGGCGACGATGCTGGCTCGCCATCTGGTGGTCGAGCACGGGATTCGGCACCTCGTGCTGGTCAGCAGACGTGGTCTCGCCGCCGCCGGCGCGGCTGAGTTGCGTGCGGAGTTGGTCGATCTCGGCGCCGAAGCGGTCTCGATTGCCGCGTGCGACATCACCGATCGCCGAGCCCTGGCGGCCGTGCTCGCGTCCGTCCCCGCGCAGCATCCATTGCGGGTGGTGGTGCACGCGGCGGGCATGCTGGATGACGGTGTCGTGACATCGCTGTCCGCGGAGCGGGTGGATACGGTGTTGGCACCGAAAGTGGCCGGTGCGTGGAATCTGCACGAGCTCACGCGCGGCCACGATCTGACCGGATTCATCCTGTACTCCTCGGTGTCCGGGGTGCTCGGCACGGCCGGGCAGGGCAACTACGCCGCGGGAAATGCGTATCTGGATGCGCTGGCGCGGCACCGGAATCGGCTCGGCCTGCCCGCTACCGCGCTGGCGTGGGGCCTGTGGGAGCAGGCCAGCGGGATGGCGGCTCATCTCCGGGACGCCGATCTGCGCCGAATGTCGCGTGGGGGAATTGTTCCGATGGGATCCACGCAGGGTTTGCGGTTGTTCGACCAGGCGTTGACGCTCGGCGCGGCCGCGGTTGTCCCAGCGCGACTGGACGTCGCGGCCCTGCGGGACGAAGCGGGCACGGTTCCAGCTGTTCTGCGTGGATTGGTTCGGACTTCCGCCCGCCGTGCGGTGGCGGTTGGCGGGGTGGATGAGTTGTCGCTGCGGGAACAACTGTTCGGCGTCGAGCCGGAGCAGCGGCTGGTGCTGGTGGGCGGGTTGGTTTCCGGTGCGGTGGCCGCGGTGCTCGGGCACGCGCAGACGGATATCGGGGCGGGACGGGCGTTCAAGGAGTTGGGTTTGGATTCACTGGCGGCGATCGAGCTGCGCAACCGGTTGACCGAGTTGACCGGGGTCGCGCTGCCGACCACCCTCGCCTTCGACTACCCGACGGTCGAGCACCTGACCGACTATCTGGCGCGGGAACTAGATGCGGGTGAGAGCCCGCGCGCGTCGGTTTTCGACACCATGGACGCGCTCGAATCCGCTTTGCCGGATGTTCTTTCCGACGAATCCCGGCGGAAGGAGGCGGCCGTCCGCCTCCGGCAGTTGCTCGACCTGTGCAAAGAACCGGGTACGCCCGCCGACGATGTGGATCTGGACGCCGCGACGGATGACGAGCTCTTCGCGCTTGTCAACGAATCCAACTGAGCCGCACCAGATCTACCGCGCGTGACCGCGTCGACCTTCGAGGAAGTATCCCCATGAGTATCGAAGACAAGCTCCGCGAACATCTCAAGCGGTCGATTACGGATGCGCGTGACCTTCGCAGCCGTTTGCGCGATGTCGAGGACCGACAACGCGAGGCTGTGGCGATTGTCGGTGTGGGGTGTCGCTTTCCGGGCGGTGTCGAGTCGGCCGAGGGATTGTGGGGGCTGGTCGCCGACGGGGTGGATGTGGTGTCGGCGTTGCCGGTTGATCGGGGGTGGGATCCCGACTTGTTCGATGCCGATCCGGATGCGGTGGGCAAGAGCTATGCGCGTGCGGGCGGGTTTCTGTACGACGCGGCCGATTTCGATGCGGGCTTCTTCGGGATCAGTCCACGTGAGGCGTTGGGGATGGATCCGCAGCAGCGGTTGCTGCTCGAGTCGGTGTGGGCGGGGTTGGAGGATGCGGGGATTGATCCGGTGTCGTTGCGAGGCAGTGCGACCGGCGTCTTCACCGGAGTCATGTACCACGACTACGCACCGCCCGCCGGACGCGCACCCGCCGAGATCGAAGGCGCGATTCTGACCGGAACCGCGGGCAGTGTTCTCTCGGGTCGCGTCGCTTACACCTTGGGTCTGGTCGGCCCTGCCGTGTCGGTGGATACCGCCTGCTCGTCGTCGCTGGTGGCCTTGCATCTGGCGGCGCAATCACTCCGTTCGGGCGAATGCTCGCTGGCATTGGCGGGCGGGGTCACGGTGATGTCGACACCCGAGACGCTGATCGAGTTCTCCCGGCAGCGCGGTTTGGCGCCGGACGGGCGTTGTAAATCGTTCTCGGCCGACGCGAACGGGGTGGGGTGGTCGGAGGGTGTCGGAGTGCTTGTGCTGGAAAGGCTTTCCGATGCACAGCGGTTGGGGCATCCGGTGCTGGCGGTCGTGCGCGGTAGCGCCGTTAATCAGGATGGTGCGTCGAATGGCCTGACCGCGCCCAATGGTCCGTCGCAGCAGCGGGTGATTCGTCAGGCGTTGGCAAACGCCGGTGTTGTCGCCGCCGAGGTCGATGTGGTGGAGGCTCACGGCACTGGAACGACGTTGGGCGATCCGATCGAGGCGCAGGCCTTGCTGGCGACGTATGGGCAGGATCGGCCGGTCGATCGCCCGCTGTGGCTGGGTTCGATCAAGTCGAATATCGGTCACACTCAGGCCGCGGCCGGTGTGGCCGGGGTGATCAAGATGGTCGAGGCGATGCGACGAGGGGTGGTGCCGAAGACCTTGCATGCGGATCAGCCGTCGCCGCACGTGGATTGGTCCACCGGTGCGGTGGAGTTGTTGACCGAACCCAGAAGATGGGAACGGTCCGGTCGGCCGCGCCGTGCCGGGGTGTCGTCGTTCGGGATCAGTGGGACGAACGCACATGTGATTATCGAGGAGGCGCCCGCCGAGGTAGCCGACGACAGGGTGGATGCCCCGGCGGGCGGCGCAGGCTCAACAGTGCGGCCGGAAATCCCGGTCGTGCCATGGGTGGTGTCGGCGAAGTCGGCATCGGCGTTGCGGGCGCAGGCGGCTCGGCTGCTCGGGCATGTGCGGGATCGGGATCTCGATCCGGTAGATGTGGGTTGGTCGCTGGTGTCGACGCGGTCGTTGTTCGCTCATCGTGCAGTGGTGGTCGGCCGGGATCGAACCGAACTGCTCGCCGGGTTGGGTGCGGTAGCCGGTGGCGAGAGCGGCGGAGACATCGGCATCGGATCGGCCGAAGCCGCGACGAGCGAGGTCGTTTTCGTATTCCCTGGCCAGGGATCTCAGTGGGCCGGCATGGCGCGGGGCGTCCTGGCCGACTCACCGGTATTCGCAGAGGCTTTGGCGCGCTGCGACCGCGAACTGACTCCCTTGCTCGGATGGTCGGTCGTGGATGTCGTGCGCGGTGCCGAGGAGAAGTCTTTGGACAGAGCCGATGTCGTACAGCCGGTGTTGTTCGCGGTGATGGTGGCGTTGACGGAGGTGTGGCGGTCGCTCGGCGTGGTGCCGGCTGCCGTGGTTGGGCATTCACAAGGGGAGATTGCCGCGGTCTGTGTGGCGGGAGGCCTGTCGTTGGCCGACGCGGCACTGATCGTTGCCCGACGCAGCCGACTGCTGGCCGAACTGGCAGGCACCGGCGGGATGCTGTCGATTCCGCTGGCGCGCGATGCGGTGGAGGCCGCACTGGCGAGATGGGGTGGGCGGCTGTCGGTGGCGGCGGTGAACGGCCCACGGACCACGGTGGTGTCCGGCGAGATCGGGGCGGTGGACGAGCTGTGCGCGGCACTCGAGTCCGAAGGGGTCGCGGTTCGCCGGATTCCGGTCGACTACGCATCGCATTCGGTGCAGGTCGAGCCGGTCGGTGCGCAGTTGACGAACGAATTACGCAGTGTCACACCGCTTTCGGCACAGGTGCCGGTGTGGTCCACGGTCACCGGCGGGCGGCTGGACACCACGGCAATGGATGCCGTGTACTGGTACCGCAATCTCCGCGAGCCAGTGGAATTCGAGCGCACGGTGCACGGCCTGGCGGCCGCGGGGCACACAGTGTTCGTCGAGGTGAGCCCGCATCCTGTCCTGACCGCCGGGGTGCAGGACATCGTCGAGGATCGAGGCGGGGCGGCCGCGGTCTTCGGAACCCTGCGGCGTGATCGCGGCGGACTGGATGAGCTGCTCCGGCAGGCATCCGGGATGTTCGTGCACGGTGTTCCGGTGGACTGGGCCGCGGCATTGCCAGGTGGGCGGCGTGTGGCGCTGCCGACGTACGCGTTCGAGCGGAAACGGTTCTGGCTGCGGCCGGTTGCCGGAGTCGCGGACCTCGCGGGGGCCGGCCTGACGGTCGGCGGGCATCCGTTGCTCGAGGCGGCCGTGGAGCTGGCCGACGGTGGCCTGGTTGCGACGGGACGACTGTCCTCGGCGAAGCACACGTGGCTCGCCGATCACGCGGTGTCCGGGGTGACGGTGTTGCCGGGGACCGCGTTCGTGGAGTTGGTTGTCGCGGCCGGAGATCGGGTCGGTTGCGGGCGGGTCGATGACCTGACTTTGACGGCCCCGTTGACCGTCCCGGAGCGGGACGAGGTTCGACTTCAGGTCGTGGTGGCCGCGCCGGACGATGCGGGCCGGCGGGTGGTCGCCGTGTATTCGCGGCTGCCTCGCGGGGCAGGGGCGCAGACCGACTGGACGCTACACGCGACGGGGATGCTCGGCGCCGGATCGGGTACGACGGCGCGGCAGTTGCCGGAGTGGCCGCCGATCGGTGCGGCCGAGGTCGAGCTTACCGGCGCCTACGAGCGGGTTGCCGAACACGGCTACGAGTACGGCCCGGCATTCCAAGGATTGCGGCGGGTATGGCGACGCGACGACGAAATCTTCGCCGAAGTGGTGCTGGCGGAGGCACACAGCGACGAGTTCGTGCTGCACCCGGCCCTGTTCGACAGCGCGTTGCATGCCTTGCTGCCCGGTGTCGTCGAGCCGCAGCGGCAGGGCGGCGTGCCGTTTTCGTGGAGCGGGGTGCGCATCCACGCGCACGGCGCGACGCGCCTGCGGGTTCGATTGTCACCGGTGGGGCAGGAGGCGGTGTCGGTAGCACTGGCCGACGACGCGGGTGAACCGGTTGCGACGGTGGAGTCGCTTGTGCTGCGGGAGATCTCGGCCGCATCCTTGCGGGCGGCGGATAAGTCGCCGCACGATTCGCTGTACGAGCTGGACTGGGTGCCGGTCACAGTGCCCGATGGTGCGCGGAGTCGGTGGGATCAGGTGTTCATCGGAACCGACGCCGCGCCGTGGACGGATCTCGCCGTGATGGACAGCGGCAGATCATTCGCCGACCTGTGGGCGCTGCGGGATGCACTGGGGTCGGGAGCACCGGTGCCCGCCGCCGTGGTGGTGGCGATGCCGACGCGTGCCGGAGATGTGGTCGAGGACGTGCACGGCGCCGTGCACGACGCGCTTGCGCTGATCCAGACCTGGCTCGCCGAACCACTCTTCGCGGACATCCGGTTGGTGGTCCTGACCCAGGGTGCGGCAGTACTCGACGACGACGGGGTCGCAGACCGCACGTGTATCGGTGCGCCGACGGGTGGTTTTGCCGGTGCGGCGCTGTGGGGTCTGCTGCGCTCGGCGCAGACCGAGAACCCGGACCGCTTCGTACTGATCGATCTGGATAATTCCCCGCGGTCATGGGAAATGTTGCCCGCCGCAGTGGATTCGGCCGAACCGCAGCTGGTGCTGCGCGACGGGCTGGCCCGCGTTCCCCGCCTCGCCCGGGCGACGACCACCGCGCTCGCGGCACCCGACGCACCGAGCTGGCGGCTCGACGCACCGGACGTGGGCGCGATCGACGCGCTGGCGCTGGTGCCGAGCGACGCCGCAACGGTGCCGTTGGCGCCGGGCCAGGTCCGGGTCGCGGTGCGGGCCGCTGGAGTCAACTTCCGCGACGTGCTGATGGCATTGGGGATGTACCCGGGCGACCTGGTGCTCGGCAGTGAAGGGGCGGGTGTCGTCCTGGAAGTCGGTGCGGCAGTGCACGACCTGGCTCCGGGCGACCGGGTGATGGGTGTGTTCCTGCGCGCGTTCGGCCCCGTGGCGGTCGCGGATGCGCGGATGCTTGCCCCGATGCCTGCCGGCTGGTCGTTCCCGCGCGCCGCAACCGTGCCGGTGGTCTACCTGACCGCCTACTACGGATTGGTCGACCTGGCTGGACTGCGTGCGGGTGAAACGGTGCTGGTGCACGCGGGTGCCGGTGGCGTCGGCATGGCCGCGATTCAGCTGGCCCGCCATCTCGGCGCCGAGGTGTACGCCACCGCGAGCCCGGCCAAACACGGCATCCTGCGCGGACTCGGGGTGGACGAGGCGCACATCGGGTCTTCCCGCTCGATCGAGTTCGAAGCTCGGTTCCGTACGGCGACAGCGGGGCGGGGCGTTGATGTCGTACTCAACTCGCTCGCCCACGAATTCGTCGACGCGTCGCTGCGGCTGACCGCGGCGGGCGGACGGTTCGTGGAGATGGGCAAGACCGACATCCGTCAGCCCGAAGAGATCGCCGGACACCACCCAACGATCACCTACCGCGCATACGACCTGCTCGATGCCGGGCCCGAGCGCATGGGGCAGCTGCTCGCCGAGGTCTTGGAGCTGTTCCGGCAGAAAGAATTCCAGCCGCTGCCCGCCAGGGTGTGGGATATCCGCCGGGCCCGTGACGCCTTCCGGTTCATGCGTGAAGGCAGGCACGTCGGGAAGAATGTGCTCGGTATCGACGCGGTCTGGGATCCGGACGCAACCGTGCTGATCACCGGGGCATCCGGGGCGTTGGGGGCGATGCTGGCTCGCCACCTGGTTGCCGAGCACGGGATTCGGCACCTACTGCTGGTGAGCCGGGGTGGGTCCGCGGCGGTGGCGGGGTTGCGATCGGAGTTGCTCGAGCTCGGTGCGGTGAGTGTCACCGTCGCGGCGTGTGACGTCGCCGATCGGGAAGCACTGTCGGTGGTGCTGGATGCGGTTCCGGGCGAACGACCGTTGCGGGTGGTGGTCCATGCCGCGGGCGTGCTGGATGACGGTGTGGTGACGTCGTTGTCGGCGGAGCAAGTGGACCGGGTGCTGGCGCCGAAGGTGGCGGGTGCGTGGAACTTGCACGAACTGACCAGAAATCATGATCTGACGGGGTTCATCCTCTACTCGTCGCTGACCGGGCTGATCGGGACGGCGGGCCAGGCAGGCTATGCGGCAGGGAATGCGTTCCTGGACGCGTTGGCTCGGCATCGGAGCGGTCTCGGGCTGCCGGGGACATCGCTGGCGTGGGGCTTGTGGGAGCAGGCCAGTGGAATGACCGGTCATCTTCGTGCCGCCGACCTGGATCGGATGGCGCGCGGCGGGATCGCCGCGCTCGATGCCGAACAGGGTCTGCGGTTGTTCGACGAGGCGGTGGCAATCGGCGCTGCTGTGATCGTTCCGGCACGTCTCGATCCCGCGGCGCTGCGGGCGAATCCCGGTGGGGTATCGAGCGTGTTGCGGGGACTGGTGCGGGTTCCGGTGCGGCGCATGGCGATCGGGTCGGCAGTGCATGGTTCGTCGTGGCGGGAGCGGCTCGCCGGTCTCGTTGCCGAGCAGCGGCTCGTGCTGCTCGGCGAGCTGATAGCCGGTGAGGTGGCGGCGGTCCTCGGACATGAGAAGACAGCTATCGGGGCTGGCCGCGCGTTCAAGGAATTGGGGTTCGATTCGCTGACGGCAGTCGAATTGCGTAATCGGCTGACCAAGCTGCTCGGGGTCAAGCTACCGGCCGCGCTCCTGTTCGACCACCCGACCGTGACCGAGCTCGCCGAATTCCTGAGTGGACTGTTCGGGTCGAGGGTGAGTCCTACCGTATCGGTGCGGGCGTCGACTGTCGGCACCGATGGCGACGCTGTGGCGATTGTCGGTGTGGGGTGTCGCTTTCCGGGCGGCGTCGGGTCGGCCGAGGGGCTGTGGGGGTTGGTCGCCGACGGGGTGGATGTGGTGTCGGGGCTGCCGGTGGATCGCGGGTGGGATCTCGGTCTGTTCAGTTCCGATCCGGATGCGGTGGGCAAGAGCTACGCGGTGTCGGGTGGGTTTCTCTATGACGCCGCGGAGTTCGATGCGGGGTTCTTCGGGATCAGTCCGCGGGAGGCATTGGGGATGGATCCGCAGCAGCGGTTGTTGCTGGAGACGGTGTGGGAGGCGTTGGAGGACGCGGGGATTGATCCGATGTCGTTGCGAGGCAGTGCAACCGGTGTCTTCACCGGGGTGATCGCGCAGGATTACGGGCCCGCGGTCGGTGCGGTGCCACCGGAATTGGCCGGGCTGTCGTTGACCGGGGTCACGACGAGTGTGGCGTCGGGCCGCATTGCCTACAGCCTGGGTTTGACCGGCCCTGCTCTGTCGGTGGATACCGCCTGTTCGTCGTCGTTGGTGGCGCTGCATCTGGCGGCGCAATCACTCCGATCAGGTGAATGCACGCTGGCATTGGCGGGCGGGGTCACGGTGATGCCGACACCGAGGACCTTCGTGGAGTTCTCCCGGCAGCGGGTCATGTCGCCGGACGGCCGCTGTAAGTCGTTCTCGGCCGCCGCCGATGGAGCGGGCTGGTCGGAGGGTGTCGGAGTGCTTGTGCTGGAAAGACTTTCCGATGCACAGCGGCATGGCCATCCGGTGCTGGCGATCGTACGCGGGAGCGCCGTGAATCAGGATGGCGCCAGCAACGGTTTGACCGCCCCCAACGGTCCTGCGCAGCAACGGGTTATCCGGCAGGCGTTGGCGAATGCCGGTGTCGCCGCGTCCGAGGTGGACGTCGTCGAGGCGCATGGAACGGGAACGAGATTGGGTGATCCGATCGAGGCCGAGGCACTGCTGACGACCTACGGACAGGATCGGCCCGCGGATCGGCCGCTGTGGCTGGGATCGATCAAGTCGAATATCGGTCACACCCAGGCCGCGGCCGGTGTGGCCGGGGTGATCAAGATGATCGAGGCGATGCGGCGAGGCGTGCTGCCGAAGACCCTGCACGTGGAACAGCCTTCACCGCAGGTGGATTGGTCGGCCGGTGCCGTCGAGTTGTTGACCGAGCCGCGTGCATGGACAACCGAAGGACTGCCACGGCGTGCGGCGGTGTCATCGTTCGGCATCAGCGGAACGAACGCGCACGTGATCCTGGAGGAACCGCCGACCGAATCGATGGCCACTGCGACCGCCGCGGCGCCACGGTCGACGACAGCGGTCGTGCCGTGGGTGGTGTCGGGGAAGTCGGGCGCGGCCTTGCGGGCCCAGGCTGCTCGGTTGCTCGCGCATGTGCGTGATCGTGATGTCGATCCGGTGGACGTCGGTTGGTCGTTGGCATCGACGCGGTCGATGTTCGCCTATCGTGCGGTCGTCGTCGGCCGGGATCACGCCGAACTGCTCGACGGCCTGCGAGCGGTTGCTTCGGAAGAAACCGACGGCGACGGCCCGATGCCAGGGTCCGATTCCGGAGTCGTGTGGGTATTTCCAGGACAGGGATCGCAATGGGCCGGGATGGGCCGAGTGTTGCTGGCCGACTCGGCGGTGTTCCGGGAGCGGCTGGCCGACTGTGATGCCGCACTCTCGCCCTGGATCGGTTGGTCGGTGCGCGATGTGCTGATGGGCGCGGAGGGCGCGCCGGAACTCGACCGTGTCGATGTGGTGCAACCGGTGCTGTTCGCGGTCATGGTGTCGCTGGCCGCGGTCTGGCGGCGCTGGGGTGTGACGCCGTCGGCGGTCGTCGGGCACTCCCAGGGGGAGATCGCTGCGGCCTGTGTGGCGGGTGCGCTATCGCTGCGCGAGGCGGCGCACGTAGTCGCGGTGCGTAGCAGCGCACTGCGAGAACTCGCCGGTGACGGCGGCATGCTGTCGGTCGCATTGCCGGAGTCCGACGTCCATGTGCGTCTCGGCACGTGGCGCGGCGCGGATCAGGTGTCGATCGCAGCGGTCAACGGCCCCGACACCGTGGTGTTGTCGGGTCCGGCGCAGGCCCTCGACGGCATCGAACGAATGCTGACCGAGCAGGAGATCCGGTGCAGGCGAATCCCGGTGAACTATGCGTCGCACTCGGCGCACGTCGACCAGATCGAACAGGCACTGGTCGAGCAGCTGGCGGTGATCGAACCACAGCAGGCAGAAGTGGCGTTCTATTCGACCGTCACCGGCGGGCAGATCGACACGGCGACGCTCGATGCGTCGTACTGGTTCGCCAACCTACGCAGCACCGTTCGTTTCCATGACGCCGTCGCCGCGCTGGCCCGTGCTGGGCACCGCACGTTCCTGGAGGTCTCCCCCCATCCGGTACTCGTCTCGGGGATCGCCGAAACTCTCGACACGGCAGCGGAACCCGGTGTGGTAGTGGGCAGTCTGCGACGTGCGGAGAACGACAGTGAACGCCTGCTCGGCACCGCGACCGAACTGTGCACCACCGGTATCGATATCGACTGGGCGAGCGCACTATCGGATATCGGGCTGGCCGGGCGGCGAGTGCCATTGCCTACGTATGCCTTCCAACGTCAGCGGTTCTGGTTCGCCGCAGGTGCCGAACCAGGCTCGACCGCGTCGGATGGCGTGGACGAGCATTTCTGGCGGTTGGTGGAGCAGGGTGACACACAGGAGTTGGCGAACAGGCTCACCGCCGGCTCCGACGGGGTTGCCGCCGAAGCATGGCTGCCGGTGCTGCCCGCGCTGCGGTCGTGGCGCAAGGCACAGCAGGCCCGCGCCACAGTAGATGGATGGCGGTACCGGGTCGAGTGGAAATCCGGCACCGACAGCGACGTCGCGGTCGCGGCGGGTACCTGGTTGCTCGTTGCGCCCCACGAATGCGACAGGGCCGCGACAACCGAACAGTGCGCCGCGGCGCTGCGGGCACGCGGTGCCGATGTCGTTGTCGTCACGGCGCCTGACGACGCCTCGGTCGGTGACCGCGCGCAGTGGCGGGCTCGGCTGCTCGACACGGTCGCGAAATCGATTGGCGGGACGGATCTTGTCGCGGGGGTGGTGTCGCTGCTGTCGACCGTTTCGCGCCCGCTCTCGGCTTCGCCTGCGCTGTCGGTGGGTGTGGCCGGGACGCTCGGCTTGGTGCAAGGTATGGGCGACGCCGGACTGGAACGGCCGCTGTGGTGCGTGACGAGCGGAGCGGTATCGGTCGGCGCGCCGGATGTCCTCACAGATCCGGCACAGGCGGCGGTGTGGGGCCTCGGCCGGGTTGTGGCACTGGAGCACCCCGCTCGCTGGGGCGGATTGATCGATCTCCCCGCCACGATCGACGGGCGCACCTGGGATCGTGTCTGCACCGTCGTGGCGGGCGCCGAGGATGAAGATCAGGTCGCGGTGCGGCCTTCCGGGGTGTACCTGAGGCGGTTGGTGCCCGTGCCGGCGACGACCGCGCAGTCGTCGACGTGGACACCGACGGGCACCATCCTGATCACGCTCGGTGCGGACCGGCTGGGTGCGCACACTGCGCGGTGGCTGGCCGGATTCGGCACCGCGCGCCTCGTCGTGGTCACCGGCGATCGCGACGCGGCGGCCGTAGCGGAGCTGGCCGCGGAACTCGAGGCCAGCGGGACACCCGTACGGACCGTCACCGATGACCTCACCGATCGGCCCGCGCTGACCCGCATTCTGGACGGCATTTCCGCCGAGCATCCGTTGACTGCCGTATTCCATACCGCAGCAACGACATTCGACAGATCGGTCGATGAACTGGAGGCCGCCTCGTTTGCCGAGGCAGTGGCGGAGAAAGTGATCGGGGCGAGGGTACTCGACGAACTCCTCGCCGAGCGTGGCGGGGAGGTTGCGCTGGTGTCGTTCTCGTCCGGCGCCGGAGTCTGGGGTGCCGGTGGCCGAGCCGCTGACGCGGCGGGCAGCGCCTACCTCGACGCCCTCAGCGAATACCGCCGCAGCGCAGGCATGCCCGCAATGACGATCGCCTGGGGCATGGTGGCCACCGGTGACCCGATCGACGCCGATACGAGCAGGCAGTTCGATCGACTCGGGCTGATCTCGATGCCCGCCGAGCTCGCGACCGCCGCGCTGCACCAGGCCATCACCGCCGAGGAGACGACGTTGGTCGTGGCCGACGTCGACTGGTCGCGGTTCTACCCGGCCCTCGCCATCGCGCGTCCGCGTCCCCTATTGCACGGCCTGCCCGCGGTCGCGCAACTGTTGGCGGCAGAGGGCGCGTCGCAGCAGCTGGTATCGGACGCCGGATTCGCCGCACGGCTGGTAGACCTGCCCGACGACGAACAGCGCGCGACCATCGTGCGGCTGATCGGGGCCCACACTGCGGCTGTACTCGGCCACACCACCACCGATGAACTCGATGCCGAACAAGCCTTCCGCGACCTCGGCTTCGACTCGCTCACCGCGGTCGAGCTGCGTACCCGGCTGAACAAGGCCACCGGGCTGCGGCTACCGGCGACCGCGGTCTTCGACCATCCGACACCCGCCCTGCTCGCGCGGCACATCCGAGAAGCGTTGCTGGGCAATGGATCGACCGTGATGACCATGGTGGACGACCTGGAAGCGGCGATGGTGTCGATAGCGGCCGACCGAAGCCTGCTCGACGAGGTGCGGCGCAGACTCGCGAAACTGGCGAACCCGGTATCGGACGTCCACCCGGACGCGGACCACGACGGCGGCGGACTCTCGGAGCTGATGTCGATGGACGACCACGATGTCTTCGATGTCCTGCGTGACGAATTCGGCATCTCATGAGTGAGCGCAGCGAGCGAGCAATCGACACAGCGGACATCTCGGTCATGACGGAGCCGAGCCACAGCGAGGCGCAGTCATGAGCGGTAGGGAAATCAGCCCCGCGGACCGCGTAGATCTCCGAGAAGGCGATGGCCCCATGACGAATGAGGAAAAGCTCCAGTACCTGCTGCGCCGCGTGACCGCGGATCTGCGGGAGAGCCGTCGCCGGGTGGCCGATCTCGAGGCACGCACGCCCGAGCCGGTGGCGATCGTGGGTGTGGGTTGTCGTTTCCCCGGCGGTGTCGCCTCCGCGTCGGATCTGTGGGATCTGGTAGCCCAGGGCCGGGACGCGGTTTCCGAATTCCCCGGCGACCGCGGCTGGGACGTGGCGGGTCTGTTCGATCCGGATCCGGCAGCGGTGGGCAAGTCGTACGTGCGCGAAGGCGGCTTCGTCGATGCGGCTGCCGAATTCGACGCCGGATTCTTCGGGATCAGTCCGCGCGAGGCCGCGGCCATGGATCCACAGCAGCGGCTGTTGCTCGAAACATGCTGGGAAGCACTCGAAGACGCGCGAATCACGCCGACGTCACTGCGTGGCAGCGATACCGGTGTCTTCGTCGGCGTGGTCGGGTCCGGGTACGGGGTGGGCGTGCAGGTCGGTGACGGTGTCGAGGGGCACCTGATGACCGGGACGGCGTCCAGTGTGGTGTCGGGGCGTGTGTCGTATGTGCTCGGCCTGGAAGGACCGGCGGTGTCGGTGGATACGGCGTGCTCGTCGTCGTTGGTTGCGCTGCATCAGGCGGTGGCCGCACTACGTTCGGATGAGTGCTCGCTGGCCTTGGCCGGTGGTGTGACCGTCATGGCCACACCGGCCGCGTTCGTGGAGTTCTCCCGGCAGCGGGGCCTGGCACCGGATGGGCGATGCAAGCCGTTCGCGGAGTCCGCTGACGGCACGGGATGGTCCGAGGGCGCGGGAGTGCTGGTGCTGGAGCGTCTTTCGGAGGCTCGGCGCAACGGGCATCCGGTGTTGGCGGTAATTCGCGGCAGTGCGGTGAATCAGGATGGTGCGTCGAATGGGTTGACGGCGCCGAATGGTCCGTCGCAACAGCGGGTGATCCGCCGTGCGTTGGCGAACGCCGGAGTGTCGGCCGCCGAAGTCGATGTGGTGGAAGCGCACGGGACCGGAACGACCTTGGGTGACCCGATCGAGGCGCAAGCTCTCTTGGCCACCTATGGGCAGGGCCGGGAATCGGGTGACCCGTTGTGGTTGGGTTCGATCAAGTCGAATATCGGTCACACGCAAGCCGCGGCGGGTGTGGCCGGGGTGATCAAGATGGTGGAGGCACTGCGGCGGGGCGTGCTGCCGCCGACACTGCATGTGGATGCACCATCGTCGCGGGTCGATTGGGACAGCGGGCGGGTGGAACTCCTTGTCGAGCAACGGGAATGGCATGTCGGGGACCGTCCGCGCCGGGCTGCCGTTTCGTCGTTCGGAGTGAGCGGCACCAACGCGCACGTGATCTTGGAGCAGGCCCCTACGGCGGGCTCGGCGATCCCCGGCCCCGCCGATTCCGGAGGTTCCGGTGGCGGCGAGCTCTCGGTGGTGCCATGGGTGCTGTCGGCGCGGAGTCACGAGGCTTTGGCGGCGCAGGCGGCACGGTTGTCGGAGTGGACCTGGCAAAGCTCGGATTCGACGCCCGCGGATGTGGGGTGGTCGCTGGTGAGGACGCGGTCGCGGTTCGCGCACCGTGCGGTGGTGTTGGGAGCCGACCGCGCGCAATTGCTGTCGGGTCTGCGGGCATTGGCGGCGGGGACTCCGTCAGAACGAGTAGTGCACGGCGTGGTGGGCGCGCCGGGCAAGACTGCTCTGGTGTTTCCGGGCCAGGGGGCGCAGTGGCTCGGCATGGGGCAGGGTGTGTATGCGGCGTACCCGGTGTTCGCGACCGCCTTCGATGAGGTTGTCGCACGGTTGGACGTGGAGCTTGATCGTTCGGTGCGAGACGTCATCTGGGGTTCGGATGCGGGGGCGTTGGATGCCACGGTGTTTGCGCAGGCGGGGTTGTTCGCGGTCGGTGTCGCGCTATTTCGACTGCTCGAATCCTGGGACGTGCGACCGGATTTCGTGAGTGGTCATTCAGTGGGTGAGGTGGCGGCGGCGCATGTGGCTGATGTCCTGTCGTTGGACGATGCAGCGTCTTTGGTGGTGGCGCGGGGCCGGTTGATGCAGGCGTTGCCTACGGGTGGGGCGATGGCCGTGGTCGCGGCCACCGAGGCGGAGGTGCTGCCGTTGCTGACCGATCAGGTGGCGGTTGCGGCGGTGAACGGGCCTCGCTCGGTGGTGGTATCCGGCGTCCGGGATGCGGTGTCCGCCATAGTGGATCACTTCGCGCTGGCGGGGAGACGGGTGAGCTGGTTGCGGGTGTCGCACGCGTTCCATTCGCCGCTGATGGAGCCGATGCTGGCGAAGTTCGCCGACGTCGTCGGTGGTTTGTCATTCGGCGACCCGGCCATTCCGGTTGTTTCGAATGTGACTGGTGCGGTGGCGGGTTCGGAGCTGCTGTCACCGGAGTATTGGGTGCGGCACGTGCGGGAGACGGTGCGCTTCGCCGATGGAGTACGTGCGCTGCGGGAGGCGGGCGCGACCAGATACGTAATAGTTGGTCCCGATGGAGGCTTGACCAGCTTTATCGAGCAGTGTGCCGATCATGCGGATGTTGTGGTGGTGCCAGCCCTGCGCAAGGACCGTGTGGAGGCCTTCGCGCCACTGGCCGCGACGGCACGGCTGTTCGTGTCCGGTGACACTGTCGACTGGGACGCCGTATTCGCGGGAACGGCACCGCGCCAAGTGGCCCTGCCGACATATGCCTTCCAGCGGCAGCGGTACTGGCTGGTCCCGAAGGCCCGACCGGTGGACGCGGGGCCCTCGGCCGCCGACCAACTGCATACCGTGCGGTGGATCGAGATACCGGCGCCCACGGACCCGGCGTCGAGGTCGTTCATCGAGTGGACCGAAATCGAATCCGCGACCGAGGAACTCGGCTCGGGCGTGCTGCCGCCGCTGGTCGTGCTCGACTGCCGACGTGGCGAAGCGGCCGATGTCCTCGCCGCCACGCACGTCACGACGCACCGGGTACTGGCTGTGCTACAGGCATTTTCGAGCGAAGAGCGATTCGCGTCGAGCACGTTGCTGGTCCTGACGTGCGGCGCGGCGGATGCCGCTGATGAGAATGTCACGGATCTGGCCGGATCGGCGGTCTGGGGTTTGGTGCGGTCGGCGCAATCGGAGGATCCCGGTCGGATCGTGCTCGCCGACATAGATGAATCAACGGGCCGCGCTGATCTGACGGACATCGTCTCGGCGGTATCGGAATGCGGGGAGTCCCAGGTGGTCCGGCGCAAAGGTGCGCTGTATGCGGCCCGGCTGGTCCGAGCAGACGACCGCGATAGGGAGCCGGAGGCGGTCACGCTTGCCGGAGGGACGGTGTTGATCACCGGTGGCACAGGTGGTTTGGGCGCGGTGGTGGCTCGGCATTTGGTGGTCGAGTGTGGTGTCGAGTCGCTGATGCTGGTGAGTCGTCGGGGGATGGCTGCGGTGGGGACGGAGGAATTGGTCGGGGAGCTGACCGGGCTGGGGGCTCGGGTGGAGGTTGTGGCCTGTGATGTGTCGGATCGCGATGCGGTAGCAGGCTTGTTGACCGAGGTTCCTGCTGAGTCGCCGTTGGTGGGTGTGGTGCATGCGGCGGCTGTGCTCGATGACGGTGTGATCGGGTCGTTGACGCCGGAGCGGATGGACGTGGCGCTGGCCGCGAAGGCAGACGCGGCGTGGTATCTGCACGAGCTGACCCGGGATCTGGATCTGGCGATGTTCGTGATGTTCTCCTCGGTGGCCGGAGTGTTGGGCGCGCCGGGCCAAGGCAACTATGCGGCGGCGAATGCCTTCCTGGACGGCTTGGCCGCGCTCCGTCGGACACATGACTTGGTTGCCACATCCATTGCGTGGGGCCTTTGGTCGTCGAGGATCGGAATGACCGGGCGTCTGGGTGATTCCGATACCGCGCGGATGACTCGTGGCGGTGTGCTGGGATTGTCGATCGGGCAGGGACTGTCGTTGTTCGACGCCGCCCTGAACCAGCCCCGGGCCGCAGTGGTTGCTGCCCGATTCGATCCGGCGGCCCTGACCGCGCGGGCGGGAACAGTCGCGCCGCTACTGCGCGAGTTGGTACCCGAATCGGTACGGACGAACAACACTGAAACAGGCAGTCCTGAATCGGCATGGCGGGCACGGTTTGCCAGGTTGGCCGAGCCCGAACAATTGCGGGTGCTGCTCGAGCTGGTACGGAGCGAGGTCGCAGCGGTCCTGGGCCACACGGGGGCCGATGCGGTGGCAGCAGATCGCAACTTCCAGGAGTTGGGTTTCGATTCGCTCACCGCCGTGGATGCTCGCAACCGGCTCAAAACCGTGACCGGACTCGCACTTCCCACGACTCTCGTCTTCGACTACCCGACCGCCGCGGCCGTCGCAGCCTATCTGAACCGTCAGCTGACCGGACGGCCTGCGGAGGTGACGACGGCGCCGATGGTCGCGGTCTCCACCGAGCCGGTGGCCATCGTGGGGATCGGGTGTCGCTTCCCCGGCGGTGTGACCTCGCCTGATGAACTGTGGCACCTGGTGGCAGAGGGACGGGACGCGGTCTCCGGGTTCCCGGCCGATCGGGGTTGGGATGTGGCAGGACTGTTCGATCCGGATCCGGCGGCGGCCGGCAAGTCGTATGTCCGGGAGGGCGGCTTCCTGCCCGACGCCGGCGAATTCGATGCGGCGTTCTTCGGGATCAGCCCCCGCGAAGCCGTGGCCATGGATCCGCAACAGCGATTGCTTCTCGAAACATGCTGGGAAGCAATCGAACACGCGGGCATCGAACCGGGGTCCCTGCGCGGCAGTAACACCGGCGTATTCGTCGGGGTGTCGGTCCAGGGCTACGGCAATGTGTGGGCAGGCACGGGCAGCGAGACCGGTGCCGAGGGCTACTTGTTGACGGGCACCGCGTCGAGTGTGGTGTCGGGGCGGGTGTCGTATGCGCTCGGCCTGGAAGGGCCCGCGGTGTCGGTGGACACGGCATGCTCGTCGAGTCTGGTTGCCCTGCACCAGGCCATGGCGGCGCTGCGCTCGGGTGAATGCACGCTGGCATTGGCCGGTGGGGTCACCGTGATGGCCACGCCGGAGCCCTTTGTCGAATTCTCCCGCCAGCGTGGCTTGGCCCCGGACGGCCGGTGCAAGCCGTTCGCGGAGGCAGCGGACGGCACCGGATGGTCGGAGGGTGTCGGCGTGCTGGTGGTGGAGCGGCTTTCGGATGCGCGGCGTCTCGGGCATCCGGTGTTGGCGGTGGTTCGGGGCAGCGCGGTGAATCAGGATGGTGCGTCGAATGGTTTGACCGCGCCGAATGGTCCGTCGCAGCAGCGCGTCATCCGTCAGGCCCTCGCGAATGCTGGTGTCGGTGCCGCCGATGTGGATGTGGTCGAGGCACACGGGACAGGGACTCGGTTGGGTGATCCGATCGAGGCCCAGGCGCTGTCGGCGACCTATGGGCGGGACCGTCCGGACGATCGGCCACTGTGGCTGGGATCGATCAAGTCGAATATCGGTCATACGCAGGCCGCGGCCGGCATGGCCGGGATCATCAAGATGGTGCAGGCCATGCGGCACGGCATAGCGCCCGAGACCTTGCATGTGGACGCACCGACACCGCATGTGGACTGGCGCGCGGGCGGGCTCGCGCTGCTGACCGAGCAGCGGCCGTGGCCCGATACCGGGCGACCGCGCCGGGCCGCCGTGTCGTCGTTCGGGATCTCCGGCACCAACGCTCATGTCGTACTGGAACAAGCATCGGTCGATCCGGCGACTCATATTCCGGGCACCATCGAGAAGGACCACCCCGGCGATGAAGCGCACCCATTGCCTGTGGTGCCGTGGGTGGTGTCCGGGCGGAGCCGAGAGGCATTGGTAGCGCAGGCAAAACGGCTGTCTGCCTATCTGCTGGCGTGCCCTGAGCTGGGTTCGGTCGATGTGGGGTGGTCGCTGGCGACGACGCGGTCGCGGTTCGAGCATCGTGCGGTGGTGGTCGGTGTCGATCAGTCGGAATTGCTATCCGGGTTGGCGGAACTGGCCGAAGGCAGGTCGTCGACAGGGGTG
The DNA here is from genome assembly GCF_040614395.1 of Nocardia sp. NPDC005998. Classification (NCBI taxonomy): domain Bacteria; kingdom Bacillati; phylum Actinomycetota; class Actinomycetes; order Mycobacteriales; family Nocardiaceae; genus Nocardia; species Nocardia sp. NPDC005998. The sequence continues at coordinate 64,030 of NZ_JBEXUI010000031.1, forward strand.
GCGCTGGGCGCAGTGGATACCGTGGGGAAGACGGCGCTGGTGTTTCCGGGGCAGGGTGCGCAGTGGCTGGGTATGGGTCGGGGTTTGTATGCGGCGTATCCGGTGTTTGCTGCGGCGTTCGATGAGGTTGTTGGTCGGTTGGATGAACAGTTGGGGTGTTCGTTGACCGAGATTGTTTGGGGATCTGACGAAGAGCTGCTGAGTCGGACGGTGTTTGCGCAGGCGGGTTTGTTTGCGGTTGAGGTGGCGTTGTTCGGGTTGTTGGAGTCGTGGGGGGTTCGGCCGGATTTTGTGGTTGGTCATTCGGTTGGTGAGGTGGCGGCTGCGTATGTGGCTGGTGTGTTGTCGTTGGGGGATGCGGTGGTGTTGGTGGTGGCGCGTGGTCGGTTGATGGAGGGGTTGCCGTCGGGTGGGGTGATGTGTGCGGTGGCGGCGTCGGAGGCGCAGGTGCGTGCGCTGTTGATCGATGGGGTGGCTGTTGCGGCGGTGAACGGTCCGGGTTCGGTGGTGTTGTCCGGTGCTCGGGATGCGGTGTCCGCGGTCGTGGATGGGTTGCAGGGCATGGGGTGTCGGGTGAGTTGGTTGCGGGTGTCGCATGCGTTTCATTCGGCGTTGATGGAGCCGATGCTGGCGGAGTTCGCTGAGGTGGTGGCGGGTCTCGAGTTCCATGAGCCCACGATTGGGGTGGTGTCGAATGTGACTGGTGGGTTGGCTGGTTCGGAGTTGGTGTCGCCGCAGTACTGGGTCCGGCATGTTCGCGAAACGGTGCGCTTCGCCGACGGAATCCGGGCGCTCGAGGCAGCTGGGGCGAGCCGGTTCGTGGTGGCGGGTCCAGACGGTGGACTGACGAGCTTGATAGAGCAGTGCCTGGAGTCCGCGGAGTTCGTGGTCCCAGCCTTGCGCAAGGACCGCACTGAAGCATCGACGGTACTGATGGCGGCAGCATGCGTGGACGTCGTCGACGCGTCGGGTGCACGGTGGCCGGCGGTCTTCGAAGGCTGCACGCCACGGCGGGTGCCGTTGCCCACCTATGCCTTTCAACGGCGCCACTTCTGGCTGGAGCGGGCGGCGGGCTCCGGATCCGACCTGTCGGCCGCCGAGGACGCCATCGACAGCGAGTTCTGGCGTGCCGTCGACGACGCCGACACCGATGTGCTCGGCATCGACCCGGATCGCCGCTTCGGAGAGGTCCTGCCACTGCTGTCGTCCTGGCGCTCGCGGCGCCGAAGCCGGTCGGTGATCGGCTCCTGGCGTTACCGGATCGAATGGGCCCGACTCGCGGAGCGCCCGATCCAGCAGTCGGTCACGTGGCTTGTCGTCGTCTCGGCCGGTGCTGCGCTCGACGGAGATCCGGTTGGGGCGCTTCAGGAGTCGGGCGTCGACGTGCGAAGGATAGAGATCGATGCCGACCGGATGACGCGGCACGAGGTCACCGACCTGCTCCGTCGCGAACATGCGGCGAGCGAATTATCCGGTGTCGTATCGTTCGCCGCGTTGGATGATCGGCCCAGTACCCGGGCTACCGCCTTGACCCGAGGCGTACTGGGGAATCTTCTTCTCCTACAGGCTGCGAGCGATGTGGGTGTCGGTGTCCCGCTATGGTGTGTGACCAGCGGCGCGGTCGCGGTCGGTCCCGCCGAGCGGGTCGACAGCACACGCCAAGCGCCGATGTGGGGCATCGGCCAGGTGGCAGGTCTGGAGCTCCCGGACCGGTGGGGCGGCATGATCGACCTGCCCGCCCAATGGGATTCCGCGCTCCTGCGCCGACTGCCGGGCTTGCTGTCACGCGATGATGGCGAAGATCAGATCGCGCTGCGCCCGTCGGGCAGCTACGGTCGGCGGATGATGCGGGCGCCGCTGCCCGAATCAGGTCTGAACCGATCGTGGACGCCACGGGGAACGGTCCTGGTTACCGGCGGCACCGGCGGTATCGGCGCGCATCTCGCCCGGTGGCTGGTGCGGGGCGGTGCAGCGCATGTCGTGCTGCTGAGCCGACGCGGCCCGCGCGCTCCCGGTGCCGGTGAGCTGGCGGCGGAGCTGACGTCGCTCGGCGGCCGTGTCACGATCCTGGCCTGCGATGTGACCGATCGCGACGAGGTGGCCACGGCACTGACGGCAATCGATGACGGCGACATCCCCTTGACCGCCGTGATCCATGCGGCCGGAGTGGAATCGCAGTGTCGGATCACCGACACCGATCCGGCCGCGCTCGCCGCTGTCGCTGCCCCCAAGATCGCAGGCGCCCAGCACCTCGACGACCTGCTCGGCGAGCGTCCGCTCGATGCCTTCGTGCTGTTCTCCTCCGGCGCCGCGACGTGGGGCAACAGCGGCGGCGCCGGGTACGCCGCGGGCAACGCGTTCCTGAACGGTCTCGCCGAAAACCGGCGTGCCCGCGGACTGGTCGCCACGGCACTGGCCTGGGGCGGCTGGGCGGGCGGCGGGATGGCCGAGACCACCGGCGCGGCCGATTATCTCGAACGCAGGGGCGTGCGGTTGATGGACCCGGATACCGCTCTGCGGGCACTGAGTCAGGCGGTCGGCAACAACGAAACCGTGCTCACCATCGCCGACATGGATTGGACGTTGTTCACCGGGCCCTACACGATGCTGCGCCATCGGCCGCTCATCGCGGACCTCCCCGACGTGCGGGCGGTCTTGCGGAACGAACAGGACGACACCGCGGCCACGGCGGAGTCGGAAGCCGTGTTGCGGCAGCGGCTGACCGGCTTGCCCGCGGCCGAACAACAACGTCTGCTGCTCGACCTGGTGCGCGACCAGGTTGCGATGGTTCTGGGCCACACCGCATCCGATGTGGTCGCACCCGACCGCAATTTCAAGGACCTCGGATTCGATTCGCTGACCGCCGTCGATGCTCGCAACCGATTGAGGTTCGCGACCGGGCTGGCACTTCCGGCGACCCTGATCTTCGACCATCCCACCTCCCGGGCCGTTGCCGCACACCTCCATCGCCAACTAGGCGTCGGCGAGACCGATGCCGCGGAGAAGCGAGTGCTGCGTGCGGTGGACGAGCTGGAAGCCGTGCTGCTCGACACTCGCCCGGATAGCCCCGAACGCCGCGATGCCGCACAGCGTCTCGAACATCTCCTCCTGAAATGCCGTGACACGGTAGGGGTTCCAGGGATTGCGGATACCAAGGACGCCCTGCGGTCCGCATCGGCAGAGGAACTGGCGGACTTCATCCAGACGCAGCTCGGAAAATCCTGACGCGCGCACCGGCTTTCGACAGATAGGTCCAGATCGATGAACGACGACAAGATCCTCGAAAACCTGCGATGGGTCACTTCCGAGCTGTACGAGGCCAAGCAGCAGCTGCATGCGGCACTGTCGGAACCGGTGGCGATCGTCGGGATCGGATGCCGCTATCCGGGAGGTGTGTCCTCGGCGGCGGATCTGTGGGATGTGGTGGCGGCGGGCCGGGATGCGGTGTCGGGGTTTCCGGTCGATCGGGGCTGGAGTGTGGCGGCCTCGCTGGGGGTGCGCGAGGGTGGATTCATCGATGCAGCCGCCGATTTCGATGCCGGGTTCTTCGGAATCAACCCGCGTGAGGCCATGGCGATGGACCCGCAGCAGCGGTTGCTGCTGGAGACCTGCTGGGAGGCACTGGAAGACGCGGGAATCGACCCGGAGACGTTGCGCGGCAGCGATACCGGCGTGTTCGCCGGGGTGACCGACCAGGGTTACGGCCCGCGCCTGGACCAGGTCGCCGACGCCGACAACGTCGCGGGTTATCTCCTGACGGGGACTACCTCGAGCGTGGTGTCGGGCCGGGTGTCGTATGTGCTCGGCCTGGAAGGCCCCGCGGTGTCGGTGGATACGGCATGCTCGTCCTCCCTGGTCGCCCTGCACCAGGCGGTACAAGCCGTGCGTTTGAACGAGTGCACGTTGGCGCTCGTCGGCGGGGTGACGGTGATGGCCACACCTGCGGCATTCCTCGAGTTCTCCCGGCAGGGCGGCCTGTCGGCGGACGGGCGCTGCAGATCATTCGCGGATGCGGCCGACGGTACCGGATGGAGCGAGGGCGTCGGCGTGCTCGTAGTGGAGCGGCTGTCGCAGGCACGACGCCGCGGTCATCGGGTGTTGGCGGTGGTTCGGGGTAGTGCGGTGAATCAGGACGGTGCCTCGAATGGTTTGACCGCGCCGAATGGTCCGTCCCAGCAGCGGGTGATCCGCCGGGCTTTGGCGAACGCGGGCGTCGCCGCATCTGACGTGGACGTGATCGAAGCGCATGGCACCGGCACGACACTGGGTGATCCGATCGAGGCGCAAGCGCTGCTGGCGACCTATGGGCAGGATCGGCCCGCCGACCGGCCGCTGTGGCTGGGCTCGATCAAATCGAATATCGGTCACACGCAGGCGGCAGCCGGGGTGGCCGGGGTGATCAAGATGGTCGAAGCCATGCGGCGCGGCATACTCCCGAAGACGCTGCATGTCGACGGGCCGTCCTCCCATGTCGACTGGACCGCGGGCGCCGTGGAACTGCTGACCGAGGCAAGGGCGTGGCCGGAGACGGACCGGCCGCGCCGGGCCGGAGTGTCGTCGTTCGGGGTCAGCGGCACGAACGCGCACGTGATCGTGGAGCAGGCGCCCGCGGCCGATCCCGAACCCGCCGAGGTCGCCGCGCCCTGCGAGATGGCGGTGGTTCCGTGGGTTTTGGGCGGGCGGAGCCGAGAAGCGTTGCGCGCCCAGGCGAAACGGCTGCACGACTGGATCATTCGGCATCCGGAGTCGTCCCCGGTGGATGTGGGCTGGTCGCTCGCGACGATGCGATCGCGATTCGAGCACCGCGCGGTCGTCGTCGGCGCCGATCGTTCGGAGCTGTTGTCCGGGTTGGCAGCATTGGCGGACGGGACGCCGACCACAGGCGTTACGTCGGGGAGAGCGGACGGCGCGGGGCAGACCGCGCTGGTGTTCCCCGGACAGGGCGCGCAATTCGTGGGCATGGGCCGGGAGCTGTTCGCGGCATTTCCGGTCTTCGCGACGACATTCGACGAGGTCGCGGCTCGGCTGGAGGAGCGGCTGGGCGGTGCGCTGCGCAAGATCCTGTGGGGCTCGGATCAGGAGGCGGCAAACGCCACCGTATTCGCGCAGGCCGGTCTGTTCGCCGTCGCGGTGGCCTCGTACCGACTGCTCGAATCATGGGGTGTTCGACCGGATTTCGTGGCTGGTCATTCGATCGGCGAGGTGGCGGCGGCGCATGTGGCCGGTGTGCTGACGCTCGATGACGCAGCCACGCTGGTGGCCGCGCGCGGACGATTGATGCAGGCGCTGCCGCCGGGCGGGGCGATGTGTGCCGTGACGGCGTCCGAAGCCGACGTATCGGCGATGCTGACCGACGGTGTCGCTGTTGCGGCGGTGAACGGACCGGATGCGGTCGTGCTGTCCGGCGCGCGCGATGCGGTTGCCGAGATCGTGGACCGGTTGCGGCAGCGGGGAATACGCGTCAGCTGGCTACCCGTGTCGCACGCATTCCACTCGCCGCTGACCGAACCCATGCTCGCGGAGTTCGCCGATGTCGTTGCCGGGCTTACGTTCAGCACGCCGTCGATCCCGATCGTGTCGAATATCAGCGGGAAGCTCGCGGGTTCGGAACTGGCGACGCCGCGGTACTGGGTGGACCACGTCCGCGCGACGGTGCGCTTCGGCGAGGGAATGCTCGCTGTGCGGCGAGCAGGAGCCACCAAATTCCTGATCGCGGGACCTGACGGCGGTCTCACCGCATTGATCGGCCGGAGCCTCGAATCCGCCGACGGGGCCGAGGTGGCGGCGGTGCCGCTGCTGCGCAAAGACCGGCCGGAGGTATCGACCGCGCTGACCGCTGTCGCGCAACTGGACGTCGGGGGCGCGGATGTGGATTGGGCTGCGGTGTTCGCGCCGGCCGCGCCCCGGCGGGTCGAGCTGCCGACATATGCGTTTCAACGGCGTCGGTACTGGCTGAACGCGACCACGGCTGCGGGTGAGGTGTCCGCGGCGGGATTGTCGGCCGCCGATCACCCGTTGCTCGGTGCGGTGGTGACTTCCCCGGATTCGGGTGGCGTTGTGCTGACCGGCACACTGTCGCTGAATTCCCACCCGTGGCTCGGCGATCACGCCGCGGGTGGGGTGGTGTTGTTGCCCGGCACGGCATTCGTCGAGTTGGTGCTGCGTGCCGGTGCCGAGATGGGCTGCGCCACGGTGCGGGAGCTGACGTTGGTGACGCCGCTGGTGTTGCCGTCCGCGGGTGGGGTCCGCATCCAGGTGGTCGTGGCGGGCCCCGACGAAACCGGCGCGCGCGCCGTATCGGTGTACTCGTGCATCGAGGACGCGAATACCGACGAGGAGTGGACGGTACACGCGCAAGGTGTGCTGAGTCGGCAGACCGCGGGCCACGGTGCAGCGGATCGGCTGGGTGACTGGCCGCCTTCGGGTGCGGTACCGATCGACGTGAGCGGCGTCTACGACCGGCTGGCGGACGTGGGCTACGGGTACGGGCCGATCTTCCGCGGCCTGAGGTCTGTGTGGCAGCGGGACGCGGACCTGTTCGTACAGGTCGATCTGCCGGAAACCGGCACGGGTACAGAGGGTTTCGGCGTGCATCCGGCGCTCTTGGATGCGGTACTGCATGCGCTGGCGCTCGCCGAACCGGAGAGTGGGGACGGACCGTCCATGGCCATGCCGTTCTCCTGGCAGGACGTGACGCTGCACGCTACCGGAGTGTCGTCATTGCGCGCCCGAATCTCAACAGCACCGAACGGTAACGGCGCGCTGGCGATCGTCGCTGTCGACGAGAACGATCAGCCGGTGCTGACGGTCCGCTCGTTGACCACGCGGCCGGTGGCGGCCGAACAACTGTCCACTGCCGGATCGAATGATCGGTTGCATGCGGTCGAATGGAATCCGCTTGTCCCGCCCGTCGGCACACCGCCGGTTGTTGCGGATCTGATGTCGTTCTCCGACATCGGCTCGTTCCCGACCACGATCCGCCACGCACAGGACAGACCTGATGCCATACCCTCGGTTGTCGTCATCGACGTCCCGGGTAGCTGTGGGAGTGTCGGTGACGTCGTAGCGAGAATTCATACCGCCACCCGCGAGGCGTTGGCGGCGGTGCAGACGTGGCTGGGTGCGTCTCGATTCGGGACGAGCACATTGGTGCTGATCACCCATGGCGCGGTCGGGCCGGCCGGAGAAGATGTGACGGACCTGGCGGGTGCCGCGATGTGGGGGCTGGTGCGTGCGGCGCAGTCGGAGGATCCGGGTCGAATTGTGCTCGTGGACAGTGATAGTGCGCCCGGTGACGTTGGTGTGGTGCCCGCGGTGCTCGCCTCGGGCGAGCCACAGGTCGTCGTGCGCGGCGGTGTGTTGCATGCGGCCCGGCTGAGGCGTGTCCCCGCCACGGGCACCCGTGTGCGGCGAGGTGCCAGGCGAGCGCTGACCGATGGGACGGTATTGATCACCGGCGGTACCGGAGGCCTCGGCGCGGCGATGGCCCGGCATCTCGTGGTAGCGCATGGGGCTGGATCACTGATGCTGGTGAGCCGTCGTGGACCGGCGGCACCCGGCGCAGCCGAATTGCTGCGGGAGCTCACCGATCTAGGGGCTCGAGTTCACGTCGTGGCGTGCGACGTATCCGCGCGCGATGCGGTGGCGGAATTGATTGCCTCCGTGCCGCAGGAGTCTCCCCTGGTCGGGGTGGTGCACGCGGCGGGCGTGCTCGACGACGGTGTGGTCGCATCGCTGACGCCGGAGCGGCTGGATGCGGTGCTGGCGGCAAAAGCCGATGCGGCCTGGTACCTGCACGAGCTGACCGGGAACCTGGATTTGGCGATGTTCGTGCTGTATTCGTCGGTCGCGGGGACATTCGGTGGCGCCGGCCAGGGCAACTATGCGGCCGCGAACACGGTCCTCGACGGGCTGGCCGCACACCGGCGCGCGAACGGGTTGGTGGCGACGTCGATCGCATGGGGCATGTGGGCCTCGGACACCGGGATGCGCGGGCAGCTCGGCGCGGTCGACGCCACGCGATGGAACCGGACCGGGTTCCTGGAACTGTCGAACGAGCAGGGCTTGGCACTGTTCGATGCCGCCGTGGGGCAGGACCTCGCCGAGGTGGTCGCGGTTCGCTGGGACCCGATCGCGCTCGCGGCACAGGCCGGGACCGAAACCCTCGCGCCGCTGCTGCGGGAACTCGCGCCGCGCACGCGTCGCGGTGCCACGGGAGCAACCGGTGCTTCGGCGGCGGATTCGGCGGCGGTGCTGCGTGAGCGGCTGTCCGGCCTCGCCGCGCCCGACCGAGCGCGGCTGGTACTCGCCCTGGTACGTGACCAGATCGCCACAGTGCTGGGCTACGACGGGCCGGCCGCCATCGAGGAGGGGCGCAATTTCGGAGAGTTGGGATTCGATTCGCTGACCGCGGTCGAGGCTCGCAACCGGCTCAGCGCGGTGACCGGCCTGCGGCTGCCTGCGACCCTCGTCTTCGACTATCCGACGCCGGATGCCGTTGCCCGCCTGATCCTCCGGGATCTGCTCGGCGAAGAGCCGGATACGCCATCCGGAAACGCACCTGCCCAGACCGCGGCGGAGCCGGTGGTGATCGTCGGCATGGGATGTCGCTATCCGGGCGGCGTGAGCTCCTCGGCGCAGCTGTGGGATGTGGTCGCCGAAGGCCGGGACACCATCTCGGGATTTCCGGTCGATCGTGGTTGGGATGTGGCGTCGTTGTTCGACCCGGATCCCGCGGCGGTTGGGAAATCGTACGTTAGCAGGGGCGGATTCCTGTACGACGCGGCTGAATTCGACGCGGAGTTCTTCGGCATCAGCCCCCGGGAAGCCGCCGTGATGGATCCGCAGCAGCGGCTGCTGCTGGAAACCAGCTGGGAGGCACTCGAAGACGCGGGTATCGCGCCGGAATCGTTACGCGGCAGCGACACCGGCGTGTTCGTCGGCATGATGTACCACGACTATCCAGGCAGTGCGGTCGCAGGCGCGATCGTGTCCGGGCGGGTGTCGTACGCGCTCGGACTGGAAGGGCCTGCGGTATCGGTGGATACGGCGTGCTCGTCCAGCCTGGTCGCCCTGCATCAGGCAGTGCAGTCGGTGCGTTCGGGTGAGTGCGCACTGGCCTTGGTGGGCGGGGTGACGGTGATGGCGACGCCGGGCACCTTCATCGAGTTCTCCCGGCAGCGTGGGCTCGCCCCGGATGGGCGGTGCAAGTCGTTCGCGGATGCGGCGGACGGCACCGGATGGAGCGAGGGCGTGGGAGTGCTTGTGGTCGAGCGGCTTTCCGACGCGCGCCGCCTCGGCCACGAAGTGCTGGCGGTGGTGCGTGGATCGGCGGTGAATCAGGATGGTGCGTCGAACGGTTTGACCGCGCCGAACGGCCCCGCCCAGCAGCGCGTGATCCGCCGGGCCTTGGCGAACGCGGGACTGGTTGCCGCCGAGGTCGATGTGGTCGAGGCGCACGGCACCGGAACACGATTGGGCGATCCCATCGAAGCGCAGGCGCTGCTGGCCACCTACGGCCGGGATCGGCCGGCGGATCGTCCGCTGTGGCTGGGATCGATCAAATCGAATATCGGTCACACGCAGGCCGCCGCCGGTGTCGCGGGCGTGATCAAGATGGTGGAAGCGATGCGCCGCGGGGTGCTTCCCGCCACCCTGCACGTGAATTCGCCGTCCTCGCACGTGGATTGGACGTCCGGTGCGGTGGCATTGTTGACCGAATCCATGGCGTGGCCGGAGACGAAACGGCTGCGGCGGGCGGGCGTTTCGTCGTTCGGGGTCAGCGGCACCAATGCGCACGTGATTCTGGAGCAGGCCCCGGTCGCCGATCACGAAGCGATCAGCACCGCGACTGTCGACCGGACCGGCGCAAGCGATGGTGCGGTGCCGTGGATTGTCTCGGCGAAACACGAATCGGCGCTGCGCGCACAGGCACAGCGCTTGGTGGAATTCCTGGCCGAGCGACCCCGACTGGGCCCGGTCGATGTGGGGTGGTCGCTGGCGACGACGCGGTCGCGGTTCGAGCATCGTGCGGTGGTGGTCGGTGCGGATCGGACGGAGTTGTTGTCCGGGTTGGCGGAGTTGGCTGGGGGTAGGTCGTCGGCTGCTGTGGTGCGGAGCGTGGCTGGTGTGCCGGGTAAGACGGCGCTGGTGTTTCCGGGGCAGGGTGCGCAGTGGTTGGGTATGGGTCGGGGTTTGTATGCGGCGTATCCGGTGTTTGCCGGGGCGTTCGATGAGGTTGTTGGTCGGTTGGATGAACAGTTGGGGTGTTCGTTGACCGAGATTGTTTGGGGATCTGACGAAGAGCTGTTGAGTCGGACGGTATTTGCGCAGGCGGGTTTGTTTGCGGTTGAGGTGGCGTTGTTCCGGTTGTTGGAGTCGTGGGGGATTCGGCCGGATTTTGTGGTTGGTCATTCGGTTGGTGAGGTGGCGGCTGCGCATGTGGCTGGTGTGTTGTCGTTGCGGGATGCGGTGGTGTTGGTGGTGGCGCGTGGTCGGTTGATGGAGGGGTTGCCGTCGGGTGGGGTGATGTGTGCGGTGGCGGCGTCGGAGGCGGAGGTGCGTGCGCTGTTGGTCGATGGGGTGGCTGTTGCGGCGGTGAACGGTCCGGGTTCGGTGGTGTTGTCCGGTGTTCGGGATGCGGTGTCCGCGGTTGCGGGTCAGTTGCAGGACATGGGGCGTTGGGTGAGTTGGTTGCGGGTGTCGCATGCGTTTCATTCGGCGTTGATGGAGCCGATGTTGGCGGAGTTCGCTGAGGTGGTGGCGGGTCTCGAGTTCCATGAGCCCACGATTGGGGTGGTGTCGAATGTGACTGGTGGGTTGGCTGGTTCGGAGTTGGTGTCGCCGCAGTACTGGGTCCGGCATGTTCGCGAAACGGTGCGCTTCGCCGACGGAATCCGGGCCTTGCACCGCGCGGGTGTCGCCGGATTCCTTGTCGCGGGTCCGGACGGTGGACTGCCTGGACTGATCGAAGCATCCGTGGAATCGCCGGACGCGCGGGTGATCTCGGTGCTGGGAAAGGGACGTTCGGAGCCCTCGTCCGCGCTGGCGGCGGTCGCCCACCTGGATGGAGTGGATTGGGCCGCGGTGTTTTCCGGCCGCGCGGTGCAGCGAGTCGATCTGCCGACGTACGCGTTCCAGCGGCGCCGGTACTGGGCGGATCCAATGGCGGGTTCGGGGGATGCGCTGTCGTTGGGCTTGTCCCCCCTGAGTCATCCTGTGCTGGGTGCCGTCGTGGTCGCGCCGGAGTCGGGCGGTGTGATGCTGACCGGCCGTCTGTCGCAGCAATCCCAGCCGTGGCTGGCCGATCACGCCGTGGCCGGGGTGGTGCTGCTGCCCGGCACGGGTTTCGTGGAGTTGGCGCTGCGCGCCGCTGCCGAGGTGGGCTGTGCGGTGCTGGCGGAATTGACCTTGCAGGCACCGCTGCTGGTGCCGGTCGAGGGCGCCGTTCGGATCCAGGTCGTGGTGAGCGGTCCCGAGCAGACCGGTGATCGTAGTGTGTCGGTGTACTCCACCACCGAGAACGGGAACGGGGAGTGGGAGTTGCACGCACGCGGCACCGTTGGGCCGGCCGCGAAGGTGCCGGAGTTCGACTTCGAGACCTGGCCGCCGTCGGGGGCATTGCCGGTCGACGTGGCGGGCGCCTACGACCGTTTATCCGACCTCGGGTACGGCTACGGTCCCGCTTTCCGTGGTCTGACCGCGATGTGGCAGCGGGCGGAGGAGGTGTTCGCCGAGGTCGTCCTCCCCGGCGTGGCCGATGCGGCAGGGTTCGGCGTGCATCCGGCATTGTTCGATGCTGCGCTGCATGCCGGTGCGGTGCACGGAAGTTCGGGGTCGGATGGGGACGCGACAGCGGTGCCGTTCCTGTGGGAGGGTGTGTCGTTGTTCGCCTCGGGGGCGACAGGGTTGCGGGTGCGGATCTCGCCGGTCGGCACCGACAGCGTCGCGGTGGAAGCGGCGGATCACGCTGGAGCGCCGGTGTTGTCGGTGCGGTCGCTGTCCGTGCGACCGGTGTCGGAAGAGCAGTTGAGGGGACCGGGTCGGGGAGATCTGCTTCGGATCGCGTGGCGGGCGGCTGCGGCTGCGGGGTCGGTGCCGTGGGCGGAGTGGCATGAGGTCGAAACCGGCGGCCAGGTACCGGATGTCGTGGTCTACCGGTGTGCGGCCCGTTCCGATGGGGTGGTGGCCGATCTGCATTCCGTCAGTGTCGACGTGCTGGAGGCACTTCAGCGGTGGCTGGCCGACGAGCGGTTCGCCGACACGACCCTGGCCGTGGTGACCGAACGAGCCGTCGATGTCACCGGCACCGACCTGGCTGCTACCGGCGTCGAGCTGAATGTGGCGCATGCTCCCGTCTGGGGTCTGCTGCGCGCGGCCCAGGCCGAACACCCCGGACGGTTCATCGTGGTGGACGTCGACGGTGATCAGTCCTCGACCGCTGCCTTGTCGGCGGCGTTGGCCTCCGGTGAGCCCGAGGTGGCGATCCGGCTCGGCCGGGTCTGTGTCCCTCGGTTGGCACGCATCGCGCGGGCCGAGATCGGCGAACCAGTCCGACTGGATCCCGATGGCACGGTGTTGATCACCGGTGGCACGGGTGGGATCGGAGCCGAAGTCGCGCGGCACCTCGTTGCGCGGCACGGTGTGAAACGTCTGCTACTGGCTAGCAGGCGGGGTTCGAGTGCTCCGGGCGCGACCGCTGTGCGAGACGAGCTCGAGGCGCTCGGCGCATCCGTCGATATCCTTGCGTGCGATGTGGCCGACCGGGTGGCACTGCAACGGTTGATCGAGGCGATTCCCGAGGCATATCCGCTCACCGGGGTGGTGCATGCCGCAGGGATCGGCGACACCGGCCTCGTCGACGCACTGACCGCAGATCGGATGCACTCGGTGTTGGCTGCCAAGGCGGATTCGGCTTGGTATCTGCACGAGTTGACCGCGGGTATGCCGCTTGGTTTGTTCATGATGTTTTCCTCGGTGGGAGGCTTGGTGTTGGCCGAGGGACAGGGCAACTACGCGGCGGCGAATGTGTTCTTGGATGCGCTGGCCGCGTATCGGCGAAGCAGTGGACTTTCGGCTGTGTCGGTGGCGTGGGGTTTGTGGTCCGGTGCGGGTATGGGCGATCTGCTGGGTGCGGCACGTATTCAGCGCATCGAACGCCAGGGCATCACACCGCTGTCGGTCACCGATGGGTTGGCATTGCTCGATTCGACGCTCGGCGTGGCGGATTCGGTCGTCATGGCCACCCGCATCAGTACCCGAGCACTGGCCGAGCGCACCGACCCGGTGCCCGCTCTGCTACGTGACCTGGTTCCGCCGGCTCGGCGGATGGCCGCGGGCGACACGGGTGATTCCACCAGACTGCGCAAGCGGCTGACGGGTTCGACCCGGACCGAACAGATCCGCATGGTCCTCGAGGTGGTTCGTACTCAAGTGGCGGTTGTTCTCGGACATGACAGCGCAGCCGATATCGATCCGGACCGCAATTTCCAGGAGCTGGGTTTCGACTCGGTGACGGCCATCGAGGTCCGCAATCGGCTCAACACCGCCACCGGGCTGCGCCTGCCTGTCAGCCTCATTTTCGACTACCCGAGCCCGGCCACCCTCACCGAATACCTGGTTCGGAAGCACCTTTTCGCCGACCGACCCGGATCTCTCGATCCCGCGCAGGAACGACTACGGGACATCATCGGCGCGATTCCGCTCGACACGATCCGTCGCGCAGGGTTGCTGCCCGCGCTGCTCGAACTGTCCGGACAGGCGCCCGACACGGACATGGAATCCGACGGCGATGCTATCGACTCGCTCAGCGCCAGCGCGCTCATCGAGATGGCATTGGAGGACTGATGACCGCTTCGGACCAGACCCTGCTGGACGCGCTCAGGGCGTCGTTGAAGAAGTACGAGACGGTGCGCGCGCAGAACCGGCAGCTGGTGGCCGCCACCAGGGAGCCGGTGGCGATCGTCGGGATGGGGTGCCACTACCCGGGCGGGGTCTGCACACCTGAGGACCTGTGGCGGCTGGTGGCCGACGGGCGCGACGTGGTGTCGGAGTTCCCGGCCGACCGCGGCTGGGACGTCGACGGGTTGTTCGACCCGGATCCCGATGCGACCGGGAAAACGTATGCGCGCGAGGGCGGCTTCCTGCATCGTGCAGGCGAATTCGACGCAGGGTTCTTCGGGATCAGCCCCCGCGAGGCCGTCGCCATCGATCCGCAGCAGCGGCTGGTGCTGGAGACGTCGTGGGAGGCACTGGAGCGGGCCGCTATCGACCCGAAGGCGTTGCGGGGCAGTGCAACCGGCGTCTACATGGGCGTGATGCATCACGACTATCCGCGCAATGACAGTGCGGGCTCGATCGTTTCGGGCCGGGTGTCGTATGCGCTCGGGCTGGAAGGGCCCGCAGTATCGGTGGATACGGCTTGCTCGTCGAGCCTGGTCGCGCTGCACCAGGCGGTGGCGGCGCTGCGGTCGGGCGAGTGCACCTTGGCCTTGGCCGGCGGCGTGACGGTGATGGCGACTCCGGGACTGTTCGTGGAATTCTCGCGGCAGCGGGCGTTGTCGGCCGACGGACGGTGCAAGTCGTTCGCGGAGGCCGCGGACGGTACCGGGTGGTCCGAGGGGGTCGGGGTGCTGGTGCTGGAACGGCTTTCGGATGCCCGGCGCCATGGCCGCCGCGTGCTGGCGGTGATTCGCGGTAGTGCGGTGAATCAAGATGGTGCGTCGAATGGTTTGACGGCGCCGAACGGACCATCGCAGGAGCGGGTCATTCGGCTGGCGTTGGCGAATGCTGGGCTGGCCGCGTCCGAGGTGGATGTGGTCGAGGCGCACGGGACCGGTACGGCACTGGGTGATCCGATCGAAGCTCATGCGCTGCTCGCCACTTACGGTCAGGATCGTCCCGTTGACCGCCCGCTGTGGCTCGGATCGATCAAGTCGAACATGGGCCACGCCCAAGCCGCGGCCGGTGTGGCCGGGGTGATCAAGATGGTCGAGGCATTGCGGCGGGGGGTGCTGCCGAAGACACTCCATGTGGATTCACCGTCGTCGCAGGTGGATTGGGACAGCGGCCGAGTGGAACTGCTTGTCGAACACCGGGATTGGGACGAACTGGATCGGCCGCGACGTGCTGCGGTGTCGTCGTTCGGGATCTCCGGAACCAACGCCCACCTCATCCTCGAGCAGGTCGCCGAGCATGATGCCACCGCCGACACGACGGGTTATCGGCCTGCGCTGGTGCCGTGGGTGTTGTCGGCGCGCAGTGCGCAGGCGATGACCGACCAGGCGGGCCGACTGCTGGACTGGGTGTCGTCCCGTCCGGAGTCGGATCCGGCGCATATCGGATGGTCGCTGGCGACGACGCGATCTGTATTCGAGCATCGAGCCGTGGTGCTCGGGCCGGATCGCGACGGCTTGCTGACCGGCACCGCAGCGTTGCACGAGGGTGCCACCGCGGCCGCTGTGATCCGAGGTTCGGTACAGCCCTCGGGCGGCACGGCATTCGTATTCCCCGGGCAGGGGGCGCAATATCTCGCGATGGGCCGCGAACTGCACGGCACGTTTCCGGCATTCGCCGCGGCATTCGACGCGGTGGTGAGTGCCGTCGATGCACACGGTGATCAGTCGATCCGGGACGTGCTGTGGGGGGAGGACCGGAACACGCTGGACCAGACGTCCTGTGCGCAGGCGGGCCTGTTCGCCGTGGGCGTCGCACTATTCCGGCTACTCGAATCATGGGGTGTGCGCGCCGATTTCGTCATCGGGCACTCCGTCGGTGAGATCACCGCCGCACATGTGGCCGGCATGCTGTCGCTCGACGACGCCGCCGCATTGGTGACCGCACGAGGTCGGCTGATGCAGGCGCTGCCCTCCGGCGGCGTGATGTACGCGGTGCAGGCGTCCGAGGCGGAGGTGCTGCCGCTGCTGGTGGACGGAGCGGCGCTGGCGGCTGTCAACGGCCCGGAATCGGTTGTGGTGTCGGGTGCGGCGCAGCCGGTCGCGAAGGTGGTCGACCGCTTGGCCGAAATGGGCCGTCGCACTGGTCGGCTCGCGGTATCACACGCGTTCCATTCGGCATCGATGGAACCGATGCTGGCCGAGTTCGCCGAAGTTCTCGCGGGACTGGACTTCGCCGAGCCCACCATCCCGATCGTGTCGAATGTCAGTGGGAAATCGGCTGGCTCCGAGATGACCGCACCCGAGTACTGGGTGCGGCATGTCCGGGAGACCGTGCGCTTCGCCGACGGGGTGCGCACGCTCGCCGCGGCCGGGGCGCGCCGGTTCGTGGTGGCAGGTCCGGACGGTGGGTCGACGGGACTGATCGGGCAGTGCCTGGAGCCCGCCGATCCGGTGGTGACACCGATGCTGGTGCGGGATCGTCCGGAGGCATGGTCAGTGCTTGCCGGGGTGGCGCGGGTGTTCGTGACCGGAGTAGACGTCGACTGGAGCGCGGTGTTCGGCGGACACGGCCGACACGTAGATCTGCCGACCTACGCATTCGAACGGGAGCGGTTCTGGCTGGAATCGGTGGGGGATTCGGCCGACGTTTCGCGATGGGGACTGGTGGGCGCCGATCATCCGTTGCTGGGTGCGGTTGTGCGACATGCCGAGTCAGGGGACGTGGTGTTCACCGGTCGGTTGTCCGCAGGCACGCAGGCGTGGCTATCCGATCACGCTGTCGGTGGTGTGGCGCTGCTGCCGGGGACCGGTTTCGTCGAGCTGGCGCTGCGGGCGGGGCAGCAGGTGGGTTGCGGCGCCGTGGAACAGTTGACCGTGCAGGCTCCGCTGATCCTGCCAGCGGCGGGCGGGGTGCGGGTCCAGGTGGTCCTCGGTCGTCCCGAGGAGGGCGGCGGGCGTTCGGTCGCGGTGTACTCCTGCGCAGCGGACGAGGATGTCGACGGAACGTGGGTGCTGCACGCGACAGGTCGGGTGCACACAGGGGTTCCAGATACCCTGCCGGACTACGCATTCGAGACATGGCCGCCAACGGGGGCGACGGGCGTGGACATCGCGGGAGCCTATGACCGCCTGTCCGACTTGGGATATGGCTACGGTCCCGCCTTCCGGGGTTTGACGGCGATGTGGCGGCGAGGGGAGGAGGTGTTCGCCGAGGTCGTGCTGCCGGAAGTGGCGGACGCGGCCGGGTTCGGTGTGCACCCTGCCTTGTTCGATGCGGCATTGCACGCGAGCGCGCTGGCAGATTCAGGACCGGACGGACAGGCCACGGCGGTGCCGTTCCTGTGGGAGGGGGTGTCGTTGTTCGCTACCGGGGCGTCCCGGCTGCGGGTGCGGATCGTGCCCATCGGCTCCGCCGCTATGTCGGTGCAAGCAGCTGACGGTGCAGGGGTTCCGGTGGTGTCGGTGCGGTCGCTGTCCGTCCGGCCGTTGCCGCCGAAGCAGCTGGCACAGTCCACACCGGGGGAGCTGTTCCGGGTGCAGTGGCGCGCAGTTCCCAGCGGCGAGCCGGTCTCCGTGGTCGAGTGGGGAGAGGTGGCGCTTTCCGGATCGGTCCCGGAAGTCGTTGTGCTGAAGTGTGATACAGAGGTCGGCGAGGTGGTCGCGGGTCTGCACTCGGCTGCCGTCGCTGTCCTGGCGGTGTTGCAGCGCTGGCTGTCGGATGAGCGGTTCGCCGATGCGACGCTTGCGGTGGTGACCGAGCGGGCGGTCGACATTCCGGGGACGGACGTCCAGGTGGCACACGCCCCCGTGTGGGGCCTGGTGCGTGCGGCTCAGTCCGAGCACCCGGGCCGCTTTGTGCTGGTGGATGTCGATGGGGCCGAATCGTTTTCGGAGCTGCCTGCCGTGCTGATGTCCGGCGAGCCGGAGATCGCGATTCGGCGGCGCGCGGCGTTCGCACCTCGGTTGGCTCGGATCACACAGACCCCACAGCGGGAGCCGGCGCTCGATCCCGATGGCACGGTGCTGGTGACGGGTGGCACGGGTGGGATCGGGGCCGAGGTTGCCCGGCACCTCGTTACGCGGCTCGGTGTGCAGCGTCTGCTGCTGGCAAGCAGGCGGGGTCCGGATGCTCCCGGTGCGACCGCTTTGCGGGAGGAGTTGTCGAGGCTCGGTGCGCATACCGACGTCGTCGCGTGCGATGTCTCCGATCGCGGATCGCTCGCGCGGTTGCTCACGGGAATCCCGGAGTCGTCTCCGCTGACCGGGGTCGTGCATGCGGCGGGGATCGGCGACAGCGGTCTGGTCGAGGCACTGACCGCTGATCGGATGCATTCGGTGCTGGCCGCGAAGGCGGATTCGGCGTGGTATCTGCATGAGCTGACCGCGGGTATGTCGCTGGGTGTGTTCATGTTGTTCTCGTCGGTCGGTGGTCTGGTGCTGGCCGAAGGGCAGGGCAACTATGCGGCGGCGAATGTGTTCCTGGATGCGCTTGCCGCTCATCGCCGAGGTCTCGGTCTCGCGGCTGTGTCGGTGGCGTGGGGTTTGTGGTCGGGTGCGGGTATGGGTGATGTGCTGGGTGCGGCACGTATTCAGCGCATCGAGCGTCAAGGCATCACCCCGCTATCGGTAACCGAGGGCCTTGCCATGTTCGACGCGGCGTTGTCCGCGCCCACCGCGCAGGTCGTAGCGACACGCATCGACCCGCAGGCGCTTTCGCGACGATCGACCGAACTACCAGCTCTGCTCAGGGAATTGGTGACGATCCCGCGGCGCCGAGTGGTTGGCGACTCCGACGACTTCGGCATGCTGCGTCGGCGCCTGGCAGGTGTGAGCGAGGCCGAACAGCGGCGGGCGGTCCTCGACCTAGTGCGCGCCCAGGTGGCCACGGTCCTCGGACACCGCGAGGCCAGCGCTGTCGATCCCGACCGTAACTTCCAGGAACTGGGTTTCGACTCGCTGACCGCCGTCGAGGTCCGCAACCGACTCGCCGCCACCACCGGGCTACGACTACCAGCAGCCCTCGTTTTCGACTATCCGACACCTACGGCACTCGCCGAGTACCTCCACCGGCACATGGTGGGCGAGGCTCCCGGAGAATCCATTCCCGCGGCTGCGTCATCCGGTGCGGTCGCGGAGCCGGTGGCCATTGTCGGGATGGGGTGTCGTTTCCCCGGAGGTGTGTCCTCCCCGGAGGATTTGTGGCGGCTGGTCGCCGAGGGACGGGATGTGGCGTCGGGGTTTCCGTCCGACCGCGGCTGGGATGTCGCCGGATTGCCCGTGCGCGCAGGTGGTTTCCTGTACGACGCTGGTGAATTCGACGCGGGATTCTTCGGGATCAGCCCGCGCGAGGCGATCGCGATGGATCCGCAACAGCGGCTCATGCTGGAAACCTCATGGGAGGCGCTGGAGCGGGCCGGCATCGATCCGACGTCGTTGCGGGGCAGCGACACGGGCGTCTTCGTCGGCGTGATCAGCCAGCCGTACGGTCTCGGCGCTGACGATGCGGCCGCGGGCGAGGGCTACCTGATGACGGGGACGACACCGAGTGTGGTGTCGGGCCGAGTGGCGTATGCCCTCGGTCTGGAAGGGCCTGCCGTGTCGGTGGATACGGCATGCTCATCGAGTCTGGTCGCGCTCCATCAAGCAGTGCAGTCGGTGCGCTCGGGTGAGTGCGCGCTCGCCCTCACCGGCGGTGTGACGGTGCTGGCGACACCGGCGATATTCGCCGAGTTCTCCCGTCATGGCGGGTTGGCGACCGACGGGCGGTGCAAGGCATTCGCGGCGACCGCGGATGGTACCGGCTGGTCGGAGGGTGTGGGAGTGCTGGTGCTCGAGCGGCTCTCCGATGCGCTGCGCCATGGTCACGAAGTGCTGGCGGTGGTTCGCGGGTCGGCGGTGAATCAGGACGGTGCGTCGAATGGTTTGACCGCGCCGAACGGTCCGTCCCAGCAGCGGGTGATCCGGCGGGCGTTGGCGAACGCGGGTGTCGCCGGCACCGATGTGGACTTGGTCGAGGCGCACGGCACCGGAACGACGTTGGGTGATCCGATCGAGGCGCAGGCACTGCTCGCGACATACGGGCAGGACCGGCCTGCCGATCGGCCGCTGTGGCTCGGATCGATCAAATCGAATATCGGCCATACCTTGGCCGCCGCGGGGGTGGCGGGCGTGATCAAGGCGGTGGAGTCCATGCGACGCGGCATCATGCCGCGCACCTTGCATATCGACGCACCGTCGCCGCACGTCGATTGGGACAGCGGTCGGGTGGAACTGCTTGCCGGGCAACGGGAATGGGACACCGTCGGTCGCCCTCGGCGCGCCGGGGTGTCGTCGTTCGGTATCTCCGGTACGAATGCCCACGTCATCATCGAACAAGCCCCCGAACCCGAGACGATCGATCCCCGGAGTACCGAGGAGCCCGGCGCTTCGCGTGCCGTGGTGTGGATGATTTCCGCGAAGAGCGAATCGGCCATACCCGCCCAGGCATCGAAGTTGGTGGAATGGGTATCCGCGCATCCCGAGCTGGATCCGGTCGATGTCGGATGGTCGCTGGCCGGTACTCGGTCTCGGTTCGATCATCGCGCAGTGGTCGTCGGGTTCGAGCGTGCGGAGTTGTTATCCGGATTGACCGCCCTGAGGGCGGGGGAGCCTTCGGGCGCTGTGGTGCGCGGGGTGGCGGACACCTCGGGCAGAACCGCATTCATCTTCCCAGGCCAGGGGGCACAGTATCGCGGCATGGGCCGGGAGTTGCACGACGCGTACCCGGTGTTCGCGGCGGCCTTCGACGCGGCCGCGGATCGGCTGGACGGATATCTGGAGTGCTCGCTGCGCGAGGTCATATGGGGCGACGACACGGACACCGTGAATGCCACGGCGTTCGCGCAAGCGGGATTGTTCGCCGTCGGAGTCGCCCTGTCGCGGCTGCTCGAATCATGGGGTATCCGACCGGATTTCGTTGCGGGTCATTCGATCGGTGAGGTCGCGGCCGCCCATATCGCCGGCGTGTTGTCCCTCGACGACGCGGCCGCGCTAGTGGCGGCACGCGGCCGGTTGATGCAGGTGCTGCCGGACGACGGCGCGATGTGCTCGGTGGCGGCAACGGAGACCGAAATCATGCCGCGGTTGACCGCCGACGTCGCCGTCGCCGCCGTGAACGGCCCGGGTTCGGTCGTGGTGTCCGGTGCTCGAGCGGCCGTACAAGACATGGTGAGCCACTTCCAGGGCATCGGCCGCGCAGCGACGTGGCTGCGGGTGTCGCACGCGTTCCATTCGCCGTTGATGGAACCCATGCTGGCGGAGTTCGCCGATGTGCTCGCGGGGCTGTCGTTCACTGAACCGGTCATCCCGATCGTGTCGAATGTCAGTGGGGAACTGGCCGGTTCGGAGTTGGCCACGCCGGAGTACTGGGTGCGGCATGTCCGTGCGACGGTCCGCTTCGGCGACGGGGTGCGCTCGCTCGAGCTGGCCGGGGCGAGCCGTTTCGTAGTGGTCGGCCCGGATGGCGGATTGACGGATCTGATCGAGCAGTCCGCGGGCGGGACAGCGGTACCGGTGCTGCGCAAGGCTCGCCCTGAGTCGTCGACGGCGGCGGCAGCCGTTGCGCAGCTCCACGTGACCGGAGAAACCGTCCACTGGCGTGCCCTGTTCGGCGAAGGCAGGCGCCGGGTCGGGCTGCCGACGTATGCGTTCCAGCGCCAACGATATTGGCTCGGCGGCACAGCCACGGCACAGCGGCCCGGTCGCGACCGGATCGACGGTGAGTTCTGGGCCGCGGTCGAACGCGGCGACGTGAGCGCGTTGGGCGTTGATCCCGGTCGGCGGTTCGACGAGGTGCTGCCGGTGCTGTCATCCTGGCGGCAGCGGCGCCGGGACGAGTCGGTGATCGACTCATGGCGGTATCGGATCGAATGGACGTTGCTGGCGGACAGCGCGACACAGCCGTCCGGGAACTGGCTGGTTGTCGCCCCATCCCACAGCATGATCGCCGATGAGGTTGTCGAGACGTTCATCGAATCGGGTGTATCGGCGCAGTCGGTGTCCGTCGATGTCGACGGGATGGACCGCGCCGCGATCGCCGATCTGATCCGGGCAACCCGAGTGGATGAGCTGCACGGTGTCGTATCGCTGCTCGCCATCGACGATCGAGCCGGTGCGGTCTCTTCGGTATCGCGCGGCGTGCTGGGGAATCTCGCGCTGCTCCAAGCACTGAGCGATCTGGCACCGGGCGACCCGGCGCATGGCGTTGCCATCTGGTGCGTGACCAGCGGCGCAATGGCAGCCGTTCCGTCCGATCGCATCGCCGACCCCAGACGTGCCCAACTGTGGGGGATGGGGCAGGTAGCAGGCTTGGAATTCCCCGACTGGTGGGGCGGAATGATCGACCTGCCACCGGAATCGGATCGGACCTCGCTGCGGCGGCTCCTGTCCGTGTTGTCCCGTGACGATGGCGAGGATCAGCTCGCGATCCGCGAAACCGGTGTCTACGGGCGGCGAATGATGCGCGCCCCCGCGCCCCGCGCAGCTCGGACCTGGACACCGCGCGGGACCGTGCTCATCACCGGTGGAACCGGTGGAATCGGCGGGCACCTCGCGCGCTGGTTGGTGAAAGCTGGTGCCGAACATATCGTTCTGCTCAGTCGGCGAGGCCGCCACGCTCCCGGTGTGGCGGAACTCGAAACCGATGTCGGCGTCTTGGGCGGCCGTATCACGATCCTGGCGGCTGATGTGACCGACCGCGGCGCTGTGGCCGGGGCCCTGGCGCTGGTCGACCGCGACGCCGGCGCGTTGACCGCGGTGATCCATGCCGCGGGCGTCGCTGCGCACCATCCGCTCACCGAGATCGTGCCCTCGTCTATGGACTCCGTCCTCGCCGCCAAGGTGCTCGGGGCCGAACACCTCGACGACGTGCTCGGCGACCGTACCCTGGACGCGTTCGTGCTGTTCTCCTCCGGTGCCGCGACCTGGGGCAGCGCCGGCGCCGCCGAATATGCAGCCGCGAACGCCTTTCTCGACGGCCTCGCCGAGCAGCGGCGGGGCCGCGGCCTGGTCGCCACCACGCTGGCCTGGGGCGGCTGGGCCGGTGACGGTATGGCCGGCACCGGGGACGCCGGGCAGTACATGACCCGGATGGGTGTCCGACTGATGCGACCCGAACTGGCGATGACCGCGCTCGCCAACGCCATCGGTGGCGACGACATCCGGACCACCATCGCCGACATCGACTGGGACCTGTTCACTGCCGTCTACACGATGGCGCGGACACGCCCGCTGATCGCCGATATTCCGGACGTGCGAGCGATTCGGGAGGCGGATCGACATGACACGGCGGGCGCGGCGTCATCGGCGTTAGGGCAGACACTGGCCGCGATGCGGGAATCCGAACAGCGACAAGCCATTCTCGAGATTGTCTGTACGCAGATCGCCGCGGTACTCGGCCACGACGGCCCCGAGGACGTCGAGCCAGGCCGCAACTTCCGTGATCTCGGTGTGGACTCGCTGACCGCCGTCGAAACCCGCAACCGGTTGAAGGCGGCCACCGGGCTCACGCTGCCCGCGACCCTGCTCTTCGACTACCCGACACCACAAGCCGTCGCCGAGCACATACACCGGCAGCTGGACCTCGGCGCAGGCTCGGACGGCGATATCGATCCGGACGAGCGCGAAATCCGGCGCCGCCTGGCCACCGTGCCGCTGGCGCATTTGCGTGAGATGGGCATCCTGGACGCCTTGCTCCGCCCGGCCGACACCGACCATCCCGCGCCGCTCGCCGACCGGACCGGCGCGCCGGAGTCGATCGATGCGATGGACTCGGAGAGTCTGGTCGCCCACATCATGAGCAACCGGCTCAGCTGAGAGTGAGGAAACAGCCGATGGCTCTGTCTATCGACGAACTTGTTGCAGCGCTGCGTGTTTCGGCCAAGGACAATGCCGTGCTGCGGCAAGCGAACGACAAGCTGGTGGCGACGATGTCGGAGCCGGTGGCGATCGTCGGGATGGGCTGCCGCTTCCCCGGCGGGGTGTCCTCGGCGGCGGATCTGTGGGACGTGGTGGCCGAGGGCAGAGACGTGATGTCCGGCTTTCCGGCCGATCGAGGTTGGCAGGTCGCCGCGTCGCTCGAGGTGCGCACGGGCGGATTCGTCCATGACGCGGACCGGTTCGACGCGGGATTCTTCGGGATCAGCCCGCGCGAGGCACTGGCGATGGATCCGCAGCAGCGGGTACTGCTGGAAACCTGTTGGGAGGCACTCGAACACGCGGGCATCGACCCGAACTCGTTGCGCGGCAGTGACACCGGCGTGTTCATGGGAGTGGCGGGATCCGGCTACGGGCTGGGGGCGACCGAGGACGACGGCGTCGAGGGCTACCTGCTGACCGGGACCGCGTCGAGCGTGGTGTCGGGCCGGGTGTCCTACGTGCTCGGTCTGGAAGGTCCCGCGGTGTCTGTGGACACGGCGTGCTCATCGAGTCTTGTCGCGCTGCATCAGGCGGTGCAGTCGGTGCGCTCCGGTGAGAGCTCGCTGGCGCTGGTGGGCGGTGTGACGGTGATGGCCACCCCGGCGGTGTTCACCGAGTTTTCGCGGCAGGGTGGCCTGTCGGCCGACGCGCGGTGCAAGGCCTTCGCCGACGCGGCGGACGGCACCGGATGGTCGGAGGGTGCCGGGGTCCTGGTCGTCGAACGGTTGTCGCAGGCGCGGCGACGCGGCCACCGGGTGCTCGCCGTGGTGCGCGGGTCGGCGGTGAACCAGGACGGTGCGTCGAACGGTTTGACGGCGCCGAATGGTCCGGCACAGCAGCGGGTGATCCTGCGGGCACTGGCGAACGCCGGTGTGCCCGCGTCCGAGGTGGATGTGGTCGAGGCGCACGGGACCGGCACCAGATTGGGTGACCCGATCGAGGCGCAGGCGTTGCTGGCCACCTACGGCCAGGATCGGCCCGCGGATCAGCCACTGTGGCTGGGCGCAGTGAAATCGAACATCGGCCACACCGTATCCGCGGCGGGAGTCGCCGGAGTGATCAAAATGGTGGAGGCGCTGCGCCGTGGCGTGCTGCCAGCCACCCTGCACGTGGATGCGCCATCGACACAGGTGGATTGGTCCGCCGGTGCGGTGGAGTTGCTTGTCGAACAACGGGAATGGCGCGTCGACGGTCGGCCTCGGCGGGCCGGGGTGTCGTCGTTCGGGATCTCCGGCACCAATGCCCACGTCATTCTCGAGCAGGCCCCCCACAACGAAATCACCGACGACACCGTGACATCCGAGGTGAGGCTCGCCGGGGTGCCATGGGTCCTGTCGGCACGCAGCCGGCAGGCATTGGCGGACCAGGCGTCGCGGTTGTCGGCGTGGGTGCGCGAGCGCCCGGACTCGAACCCGGTGGATATCGGCTGGTCGTTGGCGACCACCCGGGCGCGATTCGAGCACCGGGCAGTCATCGTGGGTGCGGATCGCGCGCAGCTGCTGTCCGGCCTGGCGGCGCTGGCCGACGGCGAGCCGTCGCCGGACGTGGCCAACGGCGTCGCCGGTGTCACCGGAAAGACCGCGCTGGTGTTCCCGGGCCAGGGCTCCCAGTGGGTCGGAATGGGTGTCGAGCTGATGGATTCGGCACCGGAGTTCGCGCGGATGATGACGGAGTGCGCCGAAGCGCTTGCGCCACTGGTCGACTGGTCGCTGCTCGAGGTGCTGCGCGGAGCGCCGGGTGCGCCGTCGCTGGACCGCACCGATGTGGTGCAGCCGGTGCTGTTCGCGGTGATGGTGTCGCTAGCGGAATTGTGGCGCTCGCTCGGGGTGGTGCCGGATGCGGTGGTCGGCCACTCACAAGGCGAGATCGCGGCCGCGTATGTGGCGGGAGCGCTGTCGCTGGGGGACGCCACACGGCTGGTGGTCGTCCGTTCCAAGGCCTTGACCGAATTGTCCGGTGCCGGTGCGATGGCCTCGATTGCCTTGCCCGCCACCGCTATCGGCGCGCGATTGGCCGGGCGGGACGGGCTGGCGGTGGCCGCGGCGAACGGGCCGACCACGACGGTCGTGTCCGGCGCACCAGAGCAACTGGAGGAGTTTCTGGCCGAGTGCATCGCGGATGGCATCTACGTGGGCCGGATCGCGGTGGACTACGCGTCGCACTCGCCCCAGGTCGACTCGTTGCGCGCGGAGCTGCTGGACGCCGCGCGCACCGTCACGGCGCGGTCGTCGCAGGTGTCGTTCTATTCCACGGTGACCGCCGCGGCACTGGACACGGCCGAATTGGATGCGGCGTACTGGTTTCGGAATCTCCGCGAGACCGTGCGGTTCGAGGAGGCTGTGCAAGCCTTGCTTGCCAACGGATACCGCACATTCGTCGAGGCCAGCCCACATCCGTTGCTGACCTTGGGAATCGAGCAGTGCCGCGAGGCGGCGGCCGCGGACGAGAAGACCACGATTGTCGGATCCCTTCGGCGCGGCGAGGGCGGGCTGACCCGGTTCCTTGCGTCGGTGGCGCAGGTGGATGTGGTCGGTGCGGCGAAGGTGCGGTGGGACGCGGTCTTCGAAGGGCACGCGCCGGAGCCGGTGACGTTGCCGACGTATGCATTTCAGCGGCAGCGCTTCTGGCTGTCGCCGACTCCTGCCGATATCGCCGACGGTCTGCATGTCGTGCAGTGGCGTGCGATACCGGCACCGCGACGACCGCACCATGTCTCCTTCGCGGACTGGACCTCCATCGATGGCGATGCGGTGCCACCGGTGCTGGTTCTCGATTGCCGGGTCGATCGTGGTAGCGATGTGCCCGCCGAGACGCGGCGGACCGTGCACGAGACGCTAGAGGTGTTGCAGGCGTTTTCGCGCGAGCCGCGATGGGCATCGAGCACGCTGCTCATGGTTACTCGCGGCACCGTAAAGCTTGCCGGAGAGGACGTTCCGGATCCGGCGGGATCGGCGGTCTGGGGGCTGGTGCGTTCGGCACAATCGGAGGATCCGGGCCGGATCGTGCTCGTGGACAACGACACCGAGGGCGCCCTACCATCGGAGACCGTTGCCGCGGTGCTGGCATCCGGGGAACCACAGCTTGCCATTCGTCATGGTGTGCTGCATGCGCCGCGGCTGATGCCAGCCGGGGCAAGCGAGGGCACAACCAGAGCGGGTATCAAGGCAGCTCTGGCCGCAGGGACGGTCATGATCACCGGTGGCACAGGTGGTTTGGGCGCGGCGGTGGCTCGGCATCTGGTCGCCGAGTGGGGTGCCGCGTCGCTGATGTTGGTGAGTCGGCGCGGGATGGCTGCGGTGGGGGCAGCGCAGCTGGCCGGGGACCTGACCGATTCAGGGGCTCGGGTACGGGTGGTGGCATGTGACGTGTCGGATCGCGACGCGGTGACAGCGGCGATCGCCGCGGTGCCCGACGAGTTCCCGCTGGTTGGTGTGGTGCATGCGGCGGGTGTGCTCGATGACGGTGTGCTCGGGTCACTGACCCCGGAGCGGATCGATTCCGTGCTGGCGGCGAAGGCGGATGCGGCGTGGTATCTGCACGAGCTGACGCGGGACCTGGATCTGGCGATGTTCGTGCTGTTCTCGGCGGCCGCCGGAATTCTGGGAGCGCCCGGGCAAGCCAATTACGCTGCGGCGAATACGTTTCTGGACGGGCTGGCCGCGCATCGTCGCAGCACCGGCTCGGTCGCGACGTCCATTGCGTGGGGTCTGTGGGAATCGAGTACCGGAATGACCGGGCACCTGGGGAGTTCCGATGCCACGCGACTGAGTCGTGCTGGTGTGCTGGGGTTGTCGACCACGCAAGGATTGGCGTTGTTCGATGCAGCCGTGGATCAGGCCCGCGCGGGAGTTGTCGCGGTTCGCCTGGATCAGCGGTCGCTGGCGGCGCAAGCTCGGGCCGGGATGGTCCCCCCGTTACTGCGCGAACTGGTGCCGGATTCACCGCCCGCGGCGGGCGTCACCGTCGGTCCCGCGAAGCTCGCACTGCGGCAGCGGCTCTCGAGCCTGACCAGCACTGATCGGATTCCGGTCGTGCTCGACCTGGTGCGCGCCCAGGTTGCCGGAGTACTCGGTCACACGAGCGCAGCCGACATCGACCCGGACCGCAATTTCCGCGAGCTGGGATTCGACTCGCTCACCGCGGTCGACGCCCGCAACCGGCTCGGTGCCGCAACCGGGCTCAGGCTGCCCGTGACCGTCGTTTTCGACTATCCGACGCCGCATGCCGTCGCGCGATTCATCCTCGGTGAGTTGTTCGGCGACCAGTCGGATGGCGAGACCGGATCGGTTGCTCCGGCCACCACGGCGGGACCAGCAGAACCGGTGGCGATCGTGGGGATAGGCTGCCGCTTCCCGGGCGGCGTTTCCTCGCCGGAGGACTTGTGGCGCCTGGTGGCCGAGGGACGAGACGTAGTGTCCGGAATTCCCGCCGACCGGGGCTGGGATATCGCGGGATTCGCGGTACGGGAGGGTGGATTCGTCCGCGACGCGGGCGATTTCGATGCCGGATTCTTCGGGATCAGTCCGCGCGAAGCCCTGGCGATGGACCCGCAGCAGCGGATGCTGCTCGAAACATGCTGGGAAGCTGTGGAACACGCCCGGATCGACCCACGTTCGCTGCGGGGGAGCGACACCGGTGTGTTCATCGGTGTCGCGGGATCCGGATATGGCACAGGGGCAACCGAGGAAGACGGCGTCGCAGGCTACCTGCTGACCGGGACCGCGTCGAGCGTGGTGTCGGGCCGGGTGTCCTACGTGCTCGGTCTGGAAGGCCCTGCGGTATCGGTGGACACAGCGTGCTCATCGTCATTGGTGGCGCTGCACCAGGCAGTGCAAGCCGTGCGTTCGGGCGAGTGCCGACTGGCGTTGGCCGGCGGAGTGACCGTGATGGCGTCGCCGGGGGTGTTCGTGGAGTTCTCGCGGCAGGGCGGGCTGGCCCCGGATGGTCGGTGCAAGGCATTCGCCGATGCCGCGGACGGCACCGGATGGAGTGAAGGCGCCGGGGTACTGGTGGTCGAGCGGCTGTCCGACGCGCGGCGTCGCGGCCATCACGTGCTTGCGGTCGTACGGGGCAGTGCGGTGAATCAGGATGGTGCGTCGAATGGTTTGACCGCGCCGAATGGACCGTCCCAGCAGCGGGTGATCCGCCGGGCCCTGGCGAATGCGGGGATCGCCGCAGCCGAGGTCGATGTGGTGGAGGCGCACGGCACCGGCACCACCTTGGGAGATCCGATCGAGGCACAGGCGTTGCTGGCCACCTACGGGCGGGACCGGCCGAGGGACCGTCCGCTGTGGCTGGGCTCGATCAAATCGAATATCGGTCACACGCAGGCCGCGGCCGGAGTGGCCGGGGTGATCAAGATGATCGAGGCGATGCGGCACGGGTCACTGCCCGCGACCTTGCACGTGGATGCGCCGTCCGCGCATGTGAATTGGTCCGGCGGTGCGGTGGAGTTGCTTGTCGAGCAACGGGAATGGGACGCGGTGGATCACCCGCGTCGCGCCGCGGTGTCCGCGTTCGGGGTGAGCGGCACCAACGCGCACGTGATCCTGGAACAGGCTCCGGTCGGTGAGTTCGGCGCTTCCGATAATGCAGGCGGTGTCACCGCCATCGCCGAAAGGAACCTTTCGGTGGTGCCCTGGGTGGTGACGGCGCGCAGCCGCGCAGCATTGACCCAGCAGGCAGGTCGATTGCTGGAATGGGCACGGCAGCAGCCGAATCTGGATCCCGCGAACGTTGGCTGGTCGCTGGCAACCACGAGATCGCGATTCGAGCATCGCGCGGTGGTGCTGGGTACCGACCACGCCGAGTTGCTGTCGGGATTGCGGGCGCTGGCCGCGGATGAGCCATCGGTCGGCGTTGTGCGAGGCGCACCGGGCTTCTCGGGTAAGACGGCGTTGGTGTTTCCGGGTCAGGGTGCGCAGTGGTTGGGGATGGGTCGGGGTCTTTATGCGGCGTTTCCGGTGTTCGCGACCGCTTTCGATGAGGTTGTCGCGCGGTTGGACGTGGAGCTTGGTTGTTCGGTGCGTGACGTCGTCTGGGGTTCGGATGCGGGGGCGTTGGATGCCACGGTGTTTGCGCAGGCGGGGTTGTTCGCGGTGGGTGTGGCGTTGTTTCGGTTGTTGGAGTCTTGGGGTGTGCGTCCGGATTTTGTGTGTGGTCATTCGGTGGGTGAGGTGGCGGCCGCCCATGTCGCGGGGGTGTTGTCGTTGGACGATGCGGTGGTGTTGGTGGTGGCGCGGGGGCGGTTGATGCAGGCGTTGCCTGTGGGTGGGGCGATGGCCGTGGTCGCGGCTGCCGAGGCGGAGGTGTTGCCGTTGCTGACCGATGGGGTGGCGGTTGCGGCGGTGAATGGGCCGGGTTCGGTGGTGGTGTCCGGTGTTCGGGATGCGGTGTCGGCGATAGTGGATCGTTTTGCTGTGGTGGGGAGGCGGGTGAGTTGGTTGCGGGTGTCGCATGCGTTCCATTCGCCGTTGATGGAGCCGATGCTGGCGAAGTTCGCCGAGGTGGTGGCGGGTCTCGACTTCCATGAGCCCACGATTGGGGTGGTGTCGAATGTGACTGGTGCGGTGGCTGGTTCGGAATTGTCCTCACCGCAGTATTGGGTCCGGCATGTTCGCGAAACGGTGCGCTTCGCCGACGGAATCCGGACCCTACAGCAGGAGGGAATCACCACATTCTTGATCGCGGGCCCGGACGGCGGCTTGGCCGCATTGATCGTCCAGTCCCTGGAACCGGCGGATGCTGTAACGGTTCCGGTGCTGCGCAAAGACCATTCGGAGCCGTGGACGGCGTTGCAGGCAGTGGCCCGCGTATTCGTCGCTGGATCGAACGTCAGGTGGGAGGCGCCCTTCGGGACAGGTAGGCAGCGAATCGCGCTGCCTACCTATGCCTTCCAGCGCCAGCGGTACTGGCTGGACGGTGACGGTGGTCGCGCGGACCGTGCCGGCGACCTGATCGATGACCAGTTCTGGACAGCTGTCGACCGCGGCGATACCACCCTGCTGGGAATCGATCCGGAACTGCAATTCCGCGAGGTCCTACCGCAGCTGTCGCGATGGCGCCGTGATCGCAAGGACCGTTCGGCGCTAGACCTGTGGCGCTACCGGATCGAATGGAAACCCTTGGCCGACAGCCACGGAATGTTGTCGGGGACGTGGCTGCTCATCGATTCGCCCGCCGACCCGCTGCCCCAGGACCTTGTGCTGGCCCTCACCGAATCAGGTGCCCGGACACGAACCGCGACGATTGACGCCGACCGAACAACACGCCTCGAACTCGCTGCGCTGATCCGATCGGAAAGCGCGTCCGGCGAACTGTCCGGCGTGCTGTCGTTCCTCGCCTCGGATGATCTGCCCAGCTCCGCTGTCCCGGCGATGTCCCGCGGCGTCCTGGGGAATCTCCTTCTGCTACAAGGGCTGATCGATGCCGGAGCCGCGGTGCCCTTCTGGTGTGTGACCACCGGCGCGGTTGCGGTGCACCCGTCCGAGCACGTCGGCAGCACCAGACAGGCCCAGATGTGGGGGATCGGCCAGGTGGCGGGTTTGGAATTGCCGGATTCGTGGGGCGGTCTGGTCGACCTTGCGCCCGACCGGGACCACACGCTGACTCGCCGACTGGTGAGCGCGCTGTCCCGCACCGACGGCGAAGATCAGCTCGCGGTCCGGGCATCGGGCGTGTTCGGCAGGCGAATGATCCGAGCGTCATCGCCGAACTCCGGTTCGACGGAACCTTGGATCCCCAGCGGCACCGTGTTGATCACCGGTGGCACCGGCGGAATCGGTGCACAGCTCGCACGCAGGCTGGCACACGGCGGCGCGGAACACGTGGTACTGGTGAGCCGCCGCGGACGGCATGCACCCGGCGCAGCGGAGCTCGAGCGGGAGCTCGCGAGTCTGGGCGCCCGAGTGACGATCCGCGCGGCCGATGTCACCGAACGTAGCGATATGGCAGCGATTTTGGCCGCGATAGATGCCGGGGACACACCGTTGACCGCGGTCGTCCACGCGGCCGGGGTCGGAGCGCAGTGCCCGATCACCGAAATCGAGCCATCGTCACTGACGGCGGTGTTGGCCCCCAAGGTCATCGGCGCCGAGCACTTGGACGAATTGCTCGGCTCTCGTCGGCTGGACACGTTCGTCTTGTTCTCCTCCGGCGCCGCCACCTGGGGCAGCGCGGGCGGGGCCGGATATGCCGCTGCCAACGCGTTTATGAACAGCCTCGCCGAGCGCCGACGCGCGCGCGGTCTGGTCGCCACCGCGCTCGCCTGGGGCGCCTGGTCGGGCGCGGGCATGGCGCAAGCCGCAGACGCGCGACAATACATGAGCCGCAGCGGCCTGCGATTGATGGCGCCGGAGCAGGCGATGCGAGCGCTGGAGATGGCAGTCGGCGCCGACGAAACACTGCTCACCATCGCCGATATCGACTGGGAACTGTTCAGCTCCGTCTACACCATGTCCCGGCGCCGCCCCCTCATCGCCGACATCCCCGACGCAGGCCGCGAAACCGCCGAGCATCGCACAGCCGATGTCACGGAACCCGCACTGCGGCAGCGCCTCACCGGACTGACCGAGCCCGACCAGGTGCGGTTGATCCTGGACGTGGTGCGCACCCAACTCGCACTGGTGCTCGGCCACGACGGGCCGGACGCGATCGATGCCGACCGCAGTTTCCAGGATCTGGGTTTCGACTCCCTGGCCGCGGTCGAGACCCGCAACCGGCTCGGTGAGACCACGGGGATCCGGATGACACTCGCGGCGCTGTTCGATCACGGCACCCCGGCAGCTGTGGCCGGACACATTATGAAAGAGCTTGTGGCAAACGACTCTTCCCGTATCCGCGGGTCATCTCGCGCGGCCGCCGACAAGCCGCCCGTGGCAGGCGAAACGCTCGTCGATCTGTTCAAAGGCGCGGTGGCGTCGAACCGGGTGAACGCCGGATATGGCCTGCTGCACGCAGCGGCGCGGCTGCGCCCCGTCTTCGAATCGGACCAGGCGGCGACGGCAACCGCTGCGGTCCGGCTCAGCGAGGGGCCGGGCCCGCATCTCGTCTTCCTCTGCGCACCGACATTTACCGGAGGAATCCACCAACACCTGCGCATCGCCGCCGCGTTCAGCGGCCGCAGGCGAGTATCCAGCGTCCCCCTGCCAGGGTTCGACTCGGCCGACCCCCTGCCGTCCGGCCCGGCAGCCGCGGTCGCCGCACTCGCCGGGGCGGTACTGGAGATCACCGATGACAATCCCATCGTGCTGGTCGGCCACTCGGCCGCCGGATACCTCGCCCAGGCCACCGCGGCCCACCTATGCACGGTGCCGGGCATCGAACTGGGCGGCCTCGTCCTGCTGGACACCTTCGATATGGGCACCGAGGTGCCACGCGCGCAACAGGTCGAAGCCCTGCTCGAGATGGACGTCGCATGGGGCGAACTAACCGGCGCCGGCCTCACCGCAATGGTCGCATGGTCGGAACTGTTACCCGCCCTGAACTGCCACCCCCCGACCAGCCCGACCCTGCTCGTTACGTGCACCAAACCCTATTTCTGGCGCACATCGCCTACCGGCGACCGCGAACCCTTGCTGGCCCGCCCGTGGTCGAGTTCGCAGACGCTCCGCATGCTCGACACCGACCATTTCGCCATGGTCGCGGACGATTCGCACCTGACCGCGCGCGCCATGGACGACTGGCTGGACCGACTCCGGAACGAGAGGCCAGGTCAGGCCATGTGAGCCGACCACCGATCTGGGTCGAATTCGCTACGAAAAGCGCCCGGAGGGCGACACTCGAGGTAACCATGTGCCGAGTCGTTGGTCGTAGTCGGATGTGGCACGCAGACCACTCCCGTTTGTGGGATGAAGCATCCCAGTTCGAGAAACCGCTTGGTGATCGCGGCCGGGAGAGCTCCGGCCAAAGGGCTGGCTCAGCGTCGGCATGCTCGCCAACGGCAAGCACTCCGAATAGGCCCGGCGTCATGGGGTCAGACCTGCACTGGCCCAGGGCATCCCGTCGTGACGGTGGAATGGGTAATCCTGATCGAGTGGCGCATTCGTCAGGCAGGCCGAATGCGGAGGAGCAGGCTCGCCTGATCGCTCCGCAGCACACCCGGGTGCTGGCTCGACTGTGCGAGCGACGCATTCCATGCGGTCCTGGCGCCGTCACTGCCCCGCTGACTATGTTCGTACGCGGCTACGAGTGCATGGGGCAGGAGATCGGGATGCTGGTGAATGTGGAGTGGCGTCGAGTGGTGGAATCAGCGTCGGCCGGGACACTCTTGAGGTTTCGTCGGGAATTCGCCGAGCGGGTGTGGTCGGATCCTGATGATATTGCGTTCGCAACCGGGGTAGGCGTGACCAGGGGACCGTTCCAGCCATTCCGCTCGGTCATCGAACCCGACCCCGACACACCCGAGCATGTACTGGAAGATCAAGACAACGTGCCCGAGCCCGTCGAGACGCCGCACGGACGCATGCAGCAGCTGGGTGTGCTCTTCGGCGGCGACCTGGGCCTCTATGTCTCGCTCGAAGACGGCGAGATCTGGGCCGACGACTGGGAATACGAGGAACTACGGCGCATCAACGGCGACCTCTCCTCCCTGGCATACGTGCTGTATAAGCTCGAGGCCGAGGCCCCCACCGACGAAGAATCCGACGATCCGTACGCGCACGTCGATGCGGCCGCCATCATTCGGCAGGACACCCGCCGCTTCGACCGACTACCGTTCCGCATGTCGTTCTGGGAACAAGTGCTCGACGAATATCAGTTGTACTACTGAGCTGTTCGATCTCGAGGGTGGGAACCACCCGTGCTCGTCCCTGTCACCGGGCAGCGCAGCGGACCTGTCCCCGGCCGAGGACGGCCATCGCATGAGCAATCTCCCTCCGCCCAAAGGGATTCATGGAGGGCCCGGTGGCTGGTAACAGGCATGCCGGGTTCGGGAGGCGGTCCGGAGAAACCACCGATGGCAATATCGGCAGGGCGCTCCGGACCGACCTCACCTCGCCGAAAGGAAGACCCCGCAGGAGGCGAAGCGCTGTCTCGAACGCTGCTTGGCCGATCTGTGCTGGAGACTCGGGACGAACGATGCACCGTACCAACCGAATCCAGCCATCACGCTGACGCAGCTTGCCAGACACAGAGGTATCGCGAGTTGTCCAAGGAGTCCAGCCGCTGGGTGACCGGAACCGAGGTGCGGTGACGTAGCGATGCCAAGTTGCGGCGGCCTTGGCGGCGAGTTTCGTTGTGGTGACGTAGTGATAGCCGAGTGCGGCCGCGACGACGGGAGCGGACATCTGCTGGCGGCCAACACCGCAACGGCTTGCTGCTCATCTCCTCGACCAAGTACTCGATGAGCCATGCGACCGACCATTCGGTCTCGACGGAGGGTTCGATGACGATTGGCACGCGCGCCGCCGAAGCTGACATAGTCACCGCTCGGGTGTTGCTCGAGCGCTTGGGCGTCCGTGTCGATGACCTCATGACAACGAGCCACCAAGGACGACACCGACGTTCGCTGATTTCGTCCCTGCCGCAGACGCGATGTGCCCGGGCCGCACGCGCGACAACTACCACACCTACTGGAACAAGCTCGAACACGGCTGAAGTCTTCGCCGCATGCGCGTGGTGCTGTCAGGACGCACGAAGCACGTTCTGGGGGAATTCTCCGTCGTAATTACCAGGCGGATTGTAATTCGCCACAACATAGGTCGTCGAGCCCTTACACGCAACCCCGACGCCGATTTGATTGCTGCTCTTCCAAACCACCTGAGTGAAGTGTCCAGTCTTCTCGTCGAACCCTGGTTTGCTGAAATTGTAGTCCTTGATCTCCGCATACCAGTCGTCGACCGCCGTCGCGCCCGCTACCTCCATCCCCTCGGCCATATAGAGATTCTCGCCGTACGGGCCACCTGAATGCTTGAAAGTATTTGAGCTGGCAAGCTTGTTCGCGTAGTCCTGCGCAAAACCGCTAACCCTGTCATCCAGTACTAGTGGAGGCGAACCGTGACTGGTTCGGAACTTGTTGTGCGCATCGACCATGTTCTGCGCGAAAGCGACGCCACCACAGCGTTCGTCGGCCTGTGCGGACGCAGTGCCCACACCGGGCGCAACAGCGCCGAGCATCAGTGCCACGCCGAACGAAAGGAACCGAACAGAATGCATAGCGATCTCCCGGAAAAAGCTAACGAAACGGATCGACTCGAACGGTGACATCCTCTGCATCCCGCGCATCAGATGGCGAAAACCATGAAATGTAATCAGATGTCGGACAAAAGCTTAACACGCCCGCCCGTCATGCATTCCCACTCCTGGGGGTAGATTTCGACGCAAAATCCGGACGACCACAATAGTCGGATATGATTATATGCTACTGGACCTCATGAGCTGCAACGATGCGGTGTATCTTCCCGGTGCTGCTTCTGCCAATTAACGAGCGTATCTGGAGGTGAGCTTCGATCCGTCTGTGTGATACTGAACCTCATATATAACGCCCGGTGGACTTGCCTGGGGCGAGAACGCATTTGCTGCTGGCGATTCTGCCAACGGTATGTGGGTCAGGCCGTGTGCAAGGTTCTGTTGGGAGCCGCAGCCCGTCCCACCCTACGTAAAGTAATTCGCGCTTGCTGCTGCGCTTCGACCTTGGCTGCGCATTCCCGGCAGTCGGAAAGATGCTGGGCGGCACGCAGATAGGCGTTCATCCGCAACTCGCCGTCCACGTACGCCTCGATTGTCTCACTGTTCAAATGCTGGAGAGCCATCTGGCGGTTGCTGCTCGAGGAAGCCCCGACGCCGGTAGAAGCGTCTGCCTGCTGCGAAGCGACGGCGCTCAGACCAGCCAATCCAGCCTCCACGTTATACCGGTACGTTTCGTCGTTCCCGGCGAGGTAGTCGTCCAGTTCCTCGAACGCGCTGCCGATGGAGACCACGGCGGGCTTGACGGCACCGCAGTGCTTCTCGTTGCTCACGAGAGCGCACCTCCTCCGCCGAAGAATTCGTTGTGCGGGCCTTCGCCTTTCGATCCCGGCGACCGACGCTCCGGACTGCGCCGCCGTCTGTCCCAGTCCGATCAGTCACGCCGCCTTCCCATCATGTCTGGCGAGTCCAGCGTGCGGAAGGTGTGCGCTCCGTACGGGGTTTGGCATGTAACGGCTGACTTGGGGAGACAGATTCTCCTGCTGCACTGCTCGGTCTGTATCCGCGTAACCGGAGGATGGAAGACGCTGTCGGTGAAACCGAATGAGAATTGACACTTCTGGCAAGATCACCGCTGGTCAACAAGTGTGTTCCCCGCGCACGCGGGGATGATCCGGCGATGCCGCATGAGCACCACGAACGGACAGTGTGCTCCTCCGATAGGCCCACAGGCGGCGGCGTTTGCGGTCTTGCTGAAACAGATTCCCCTGCTGGATCTTTACTGGATAGTAGTAGGCGGCGATACGTCGGGTCTTGCCGAACATGCGTCGGCTGCAAAGGTCGCAGTAGATATGGGAGCGGTATCGGTAGGAGCGTTTGGTTTGGGGATGGGAGTTCGGCGCGGCCCCGCGCCGTGACTGGTCGCCCGGCCGATGGCACCGAACGGCTCCGCGGGCGGGCGGTTGATCGTCTATCCATCGGCGGGCGAGAGCATTTCGGCGCGGCGCGGCGGCGTGCTCCGGATCCGATCTAGAGCGCTGTCGTCCGCGGTCGACGACACCGTCATCGTCTCAACTGCCGTAACCCTCAGACGCACAGGCAACTCCTAACCTTCTGGCGCAAATGTTCTATCCAGATGGCGCTTCGGTTCACGTGCGGGTGCTGCGGATTCCATATGCTTCGGTGTGAAAGTTCCATTGGAGCGCTGCGGTGAGGCCATGTGAGCGTCAACCTCATCGGAGTCTTCGAGGAGATGACCAGGTGAAGCTGGAGAGCAGCGACTTCCAGGCTGATCCCGACCTCGGTCGGGTCGAATGTGAGGGTTAGTTGGCAGCGCGGCAGGTTTCGGGTATCGATGAGGCGAAGCCCGGGGTACTTCGGTTGAATATGTTGGGGCCGGTCGAGGTGCGGCTGGGGGAGCGCCGCCTGGATATCACGGCGCCGCAGACGCTGGCCATGCTGGCCATCCTCGCGGCCGAGCCGGGGCGCACCTTGTCGACAACGCAGCTGGCCGCGCATATGTGGGCGGATCGTCCGCCTACCTCCGCTTCCAGTGTCCTGCGCAATCACGTGCACGGGCTGCGCCGGCAGTTCGATCGCCACAGCCGGGCCGGTGCCGGGGCGGAGTGGCTCGGCTCGACCCTGGGCGGCTATCGGCTCGGCCTGACGGTGGAATCCGATGTCGCCGCGGTCGAATCCCTGCTCACCGCCGCCGAATCCGACCGCAGCTCGGGCGCGGCGGAGGCCGCGAACGAGAAACTGACTGCGGCGCAGCAACTCTGGCGTGGCAACCCGCTGGTCGGGCTGACCGGACCGTGGGCGGAGAAGCAACGGACCCGGCTGCGCCGGCTGCGTTCGGCCCTGGACGAGGCCGCGATAGCCGTGGCGCTCGATCTCGGCCGCTACTCCGCCGCGGTGGCGGAGCTGGAGGCGCTGGTCGTCGCCGAACCGCACAGTGAGCGGTGGTACGAGCTGCTGATGATGGCGCTGTATCGCGCCGGGCGGCGGGTCGAGGCGCTGGAGGTGTATCGGAACGCGCGCCGGGTGCTGTCGGAGGATCTGGGCCTGGAGCCCGGTCCGCGGCTGGCCGAATTGCATCAGGAGATCCTGTCGGCCGACTCGCCGCAGCCCGGCTCCACGCTCGTTACCTCGGGCGAACTGCCCCCCGCCGAACCGGATTTCGGCTTCCCGACGCTGGCCCCGGTGCAATTGCCACTGGACATCGCCGATTTCGTCGGACGCGAAGAGCTGGTGGATGAGCTGGCCGAAGTGCTGAGCGCGGACTCCGGACAGCGCCCGGTGGTCGCGATTACCGGGATGGGCGGCATCGGAAAGACCACCCTCGCAGTGCATCTCGCACATCGCTTCCGGGACGGGTATCCGGACGGCGTGCTGTATCTCGACCTCGGCGGCATGGACGAGCAGCCGCGCTCGATCGATATGCTGCTCGCGGTGGCGTTCCGGTCGATCGGCGTCGAGCCCGGTGAGCTGCCGGGGGATCCGGAGGAGCGAACGAGCCTGTGGCGCAACCTGGTAGCGAGCAAGCGCATGCTGCTGGTGTTCGACAACGCGCGTGACATCGAGCAGCTCACGCCGTTGCTGCCGGGTCCGGGCGCGCCCGCCGTACTGGTCACCAGCCGTTCGAGTCTGACCGAACTGTTCGACGCGCGGTTGGTCCCGCTGGATGTCCTCACTCCGGACGAGGCATGGAAGTTGCTGGAGCGCATGGTATCTGGGCGGCGGCTCTCGGAGGAATCCGAGGCCGCGCACGAAATCCTGTGCGAGTGCGGGTATTTGCCGCTCTCGCTGCGCATCGTCGGGGCGCGGCTCGCCAGCCGGCCCAGCTGGCAGCTGGCGTCGTTGGCCGAACGCCTGGCCGACGATCGCGACCGGCTCTCCGAACTCGCGATCGGCAATACCAGTGTGGAACTGGTATTCCTGTCCAGTTACCGGCGCCTCGCGCCCGAACTGTCGCGCGCGTTCGTGCTCATCGCGTTCTCCGATGCGCCGCACCTGTCCGTCGCCGCCATCGCCGCCCTGCTCGACCGGGATAAGCCCGAGGCCGAACGGCTCTGCGAAACCCTCGTGGATCTGGGCATGATGCAAACTCCAGACCTCGGCCGCTACCGATATCACGATCTGCTGCGGCTGTTCGCCCGCCGGGTCGCGGATCCGGAGCAGCAGGCGGAATGGTCGCAGGCCCTGCACCGGCTGGTCGACTTCTATCTAGCCAGCGCGAAAAACATTGTGGAACTGCGTGATTCCAGCGCTGGCACGCACTACTACGCCGAGACCAGCACGGCCGGGCAGCAATTCACCACCCAGCGCCAGTGCACCGCGTGGGCGATGGCCGAGCGATTCGGGCTGGTGGCACTGTATCGGCAGGTGGCCGTCAGCCCCGAGGCCCGAACACGCACGCTCGCAGTGGATCTCGCGCTGTCGCTGGCGGTGGGCGGAGACGCAGGAGAGCACCTGCCAAGGGTGGCGCAGGCGCTCGACGTGCTGAGCCGGGCCGCCGAGCGCGACGGCGATCGTCAGACCATGGCCCGGGCGCAGCTGGCCGCCGCCAGCGCACGCCTGATCGGCATGGGTGATCTGGGCGCCGGGCGGGCGCTGCGGCAGGCCGGTACAGTCCTGCACGATGCGGGCGATCTGGCCGGCGCCATCCTCGCCGAGCAGATGCTGGGCACGGTGATGGACTATCGCGGGAAAGTCGATCTCGCCGTGGAGCATTACCGGCGTGCGATCGAACTGGTCAGCCAGGACGGCAACAAATTCGTCGAGGGAATGAGCTGGGCGACGATCGCGCGCACCTGCTGCGATGCCGGGCGCTGGCCGGAGGCCGTCGAAGCCGCCGAGCGGTCCCTGGTCGTGGCGCGCGAGGTCGGCAGCCTGCGGGTCGAATCGATGGCGTTGCACGAGTTGGGATTCGCCACGCTGCAGCGCGGGAATCCGGTGACCGCCCGGGAACTGTGCGAGCAGGCGCTCGGCGTGGCCCGCCGCGACGGTCGCCGGCATCAGGAGGGGTGGGCCCTAGCTCGGCTGGCCGAGGTGGCCCTCCGCAGCGGTGACGCCGAGGAAGCGGTGCCGATCGCCGAGGAGGCCGTGCGCGCGCTCACCGAGGTTTCGGCCGCGGTACGTCGCCTGCGGGCGATGCAGGTGTACGGCTGCGCGCTGACCGCCGTCGGCCGTGTCGAGGACGCCGAACCGGTCCTGGAAAAGGTCGCGCAGGCGAGCCGGCGTATCGGTTTGCCCGTCCCGGACGTGTCTTGGCACGGGCATCCGGTGATCGGCTAGACAGCGGCAGGGCCTCGGCATTGTCAGGTTTCAGCTGGTGAGCAGTAGTTCGACGGGCCTGTTGAAGTCGCGGGCGTGATGTCGCAGCCCGGCGGCGATGTTGGTGGTGCCGGTGAGTCGGAGCAGGCTGATCGCGGTGTTGCGGATGGTGGCCAGGACCTGTGGTCCGCTGCCTGTGCGGTTCTGGTGGCGGTCCTCGTCGAAGGTGACGTCGCGGACGTGGTGGACGGCGTTCTCGATTGCCCAGTGTCCGCGCAACCATTCGGCTATCAGCTGATAGGAGGCGTCGGTGGCCGACAAGCTGGTCACGACGTACACGGTCTCGCGAGTCTGTTTACGGGAGCGCCGATGGCCGGAAACAACAGTTCGGGTCCGCCGTACACGCAGAACCTGTGTGCCGCCGGGGAATCCGATCCCGGTGCCGATCTCGGTGGCCTGCAGGGTGCGGGTCTCGATCCGGCCGTGCGCGGGTTTGCCGGTAGCTCGGTTCAGTACAGGGATATCTTTCCAGGGCAACGCTTTACACCGCTTCCGCAGGTTCTTCTGATTGCCTTTGACACAGAGGATGTAGTGGGCGCCGGCATCGATGATCAGCTGGGCGGTCTCGCGGCAGGTGTGGGCGGCGTCGGCAGTGATTACGCAACCGGCAATATTGAGCCGTTGCAGCAGTTTCCGCAGCATCGGTGTCTCATTGGTCTTGCCGTCGACGGCGATCTGGGCCACGACGATGCCGGTGGCCTGGCAGATCCCGGCCAGCAGATGCACCAACTGCCCGGCCGCGTCACGGGCACCCCGGATCGTCTTGCCGTCGAACGACAACACTCGCATCCCGCCGATGGTCCTGCTGCGCAACCACATCCACGCTCCCAGCGCGGCGTCGAGCCCGTCGCCGTCCAAGCGTTGCAGCAGCCGCCGGATCGTGGACTCGCTCGGCGGGCGGCCAGTAACACCGAGGCGGGCCAGCACCGTCATCGGCGCATCAGCCACCCATTCTCCGATCGCGGCGAACGAGCGCGCTCCCGCCAGCGTCGCGGCGACCGCCAGCAGGGGCCCGGATCATTATGGGACAACCAACGACGACACTACCGGCGCCGACCCGATGGACTGGCATCGACCTGCCAGTTTCCGAAATTCTGACTGCCTTTCTCTTTGGTGACGATCACGAATCGGCACACGGCCCGTGGCGGCGATTGGCGGCGCAGGAGAGTGGGTATAGATGGCATGAAAAAGATCCGGACGAGGTGGTTGTCCGGGCATATTCGCGATTTGCGTGATCTCGGCGCCGCCGCAGATTTCCCGGCGCTCACGAACAACCCCGCGCAGAATGCGAACCTGCACGAATGGTTTATGCCGGTCGCCCGCACACTGGCCATCATCGCCGGAATTCACTACAACCTGTTTCTCGGGAGCCTCGCCGACCACGGTATGGCCGCGCCCGAGGGCGCCGTCGGAACGTTCATGATCACCGAGCTGGCGCACGGCAACGACGTGTCGGCGCTGGAGACGGTCGCGGTGTACGACCGCGCCCGCGCGGGATTCCTGCTGCACACCCCGAGCATCGGCGCGCAGAAGTTCATGCCGAATACCAGTCCCGTCGGCGGTCCGAAGGTTGCGGTGGTGGCCGCGCGGCTGCTCGTAGACGCTTCGGATCAGGGCGTGTTCCTGTTCCGCGTCCCGTTGACCACCGCCTCCGAATGCGCTGGCCTGCGTCGAACTGCCGATCACCGCCGAAGGCGACAACCTGGCCATCTGGGTGAAAGCCGCGGCACAGATGGTCCGCAGGCATCACTTCGCGCCCGATTCGCAACCCGATCCCGCCATCGAGTACACGATCACCGATCCGGTTCATCTCGGCCGGTTACTTGCTGCCGCGGAAAGCATTTGGCTGGAACGAGCCCGCGCCAAGGTGCGACATGTATCCGCCGGTGACCCGCTGGCGGGCCAGAACGCAGTCATCGACCCCGCGCTGCAGGCCGTTCGCGCCTATGCCACGCGCATGTCCGCGCAGGCGATCCTGCGCCGGTTGCGGCTCCTGCCCGAGGGCAGCCCGGCCCGTGCTCTGCTCACCGATGTCCACCGGCTCCATACTCTGCGCGGTCTGCTGCCCTATGTTGCCGACCTGGTGCGATACGGATATCTATCCGCTGACCTAGGGCGTGTTTCATAAGTGCTGAGGGGTGATCGCCGCCGTCAGGATTGCGGCTGAAAGTCGTTGCCGGAGCGGGTGTGTCGATGCCGTGAGATGGGTGAGGTCTCCGGTAGATGGGTTCAGCGACCAAGCAGAACCTGAATACCGGAGACCTCGTGGCCAGCGTAGCGGTGGCGGGG